>CANQAY010000004.1 GCA_947589025.1 uncultured Clostridia bacterium | reverse complement strand
ATGCTAGTGTGGCTCAACGGTAGAGCAGCTGACTTGTAATCAGCAGGTTGGGGGTTCGATTCCCTTCACTAGCTCCATCTACAAACTGTGTTTGTTATTATTAGTTTAACCCACCTAAAGCATGTGGGCAATATGGGAAGATTGCAGAGCGGCCAAATGCAACGGACTGTAAATCCGTCGACTTCGTCTTCGGTGGTTCGAATCCACCTCTTCCCACCAACACGAGGGGGACAAGTTGTTAAAGTTAAAAAATTTTAAATTAAACAATTTATTAATTATTAACTCAACCACTTGTTTTTTGTTTTTTTGTTGCAATTCTTACGCACTTTTTTCTATTATATTGGCATTAAATGTGCTTATTGATTTATTGTTTGTGTTAAATAAATATAAGCTTAATAATAATGTTTTAAGTTCAACGGATGTAACTCATTTAAAAAGAATAACAATATTTTTTATTGTTATGATATTTAGCATCTTAGCGCTAGTTTTAAGAAATGCACAACAAATTTTTAAAGAACAACTTGCTTTAGGTATAATATATATAATATTATCCGTTTTGATTTTTTCCTGTAGCCTATATTTTATAATAAAATTTAAAGTATTCAATTTTAAATTTTCAAAAGCTGCTGTTTTAAAAAATTTGCCACTTATTATTATGGCTGTGTTGGTTGTGCTATTAAGCATAGATTGTTTTTACTCATATCCTAAGTATGATTCTTTTGAATTTTTTAATTTATGGATAAGAAAAATTAATTTAGAAACTTTCAACAATTTAGGATATTTAAAATTAAGTAATCATATAAGCGTTTTATATGCTATTATAGTTTACTTAATTTATGCCATAATAGGCAATTTGTATTATGCAACAATATTATTTAACATAATATGCAATATTTTAACCATCTTTGCTGTATATAAACTTTTTAGTTATCTATTTAAAGAAACTAAAATTTTTCCTTATATATGTGCTGCAATATTTGCGTTTTCGCCATTTACTTTAGGGGTAAACGGATATGTATATTTGGATACAGCCATGATGTATGGTGTGCTGTTTTTCGTTTGTTGTTACATTACTAAGCAAGATTATGACATTTTATTTCTATCTGCATTATTAGCTATTTTTTCAAAAGAAGTGGGCTTTTTAGTGGTTGGGGTAATAGTGTTTATTCCATTCTTTATTAAATTATTTAAACTTTCTAAAAAGCAAATTAACAAATCTGCGTTTGAAAACACTAATTGGATTTATTATGCATGCATGTTCATTGTTCATTTGGCTTTTGTTGTGTTCTTTTTAATAAAAAGTTGGGCTACAAATGGTGGATGGGTAGAATATGGTTTAAATCCAAAACATTTTGCAAATGTTATAACAAGCATTTTGTTTACTAATTTTACATGGATTTTTGTTTTATTTATTGCAATCGCACTAATAAAAATGTTATGTTTGAAACATAAAAAACAATTTAATTTTAAACAAGCATATGCAAACAATTATTATTTAACTCCAATTTTAACCGCATTAGGGTTATCTATGTTGTTTAACACTTTTGTTGAAACATGGGAGCATATTCGTTATTTAACTATTCAAATATCTATGATTTACATTCTTGGGTTAATTGCAATTTATTATCTTATTAAAAATGTTAAAGTTAACTCACTTGTTTTAATTGGTATAACATTATTATTGTTGGTACAATCATTTGTTACAATTGATCCAACAATGTTGGCTTTTAAAAATAAAATTTATTTGGGCAGCGGTGAGTTATATTTGTTAAGAACAGGGTATAGAACGGAAGAGCCAACAGGCTATATGAATGATAACTGCTGTTACAACAAGCAAATGAATATGTTTGATATTACATTTGATATGATTTTAAAGCAAATTAACTATGACACAAATAAATGCCTAATCTCCGGTGATTTTTCCAATAATGGTGATTTTATTAACCATATGGCATGGGATAATGGGAAAAACAGACGTTATATTACAGATAATTTAGCCGAATCTATACAATATTTCACAATAACCAACGACACAGATTTAACTCAATTTTTTGATTTTGATGAAGTTTATTATGTTGACCTTAACTGTTTAAATCATGTAGATGAAAATAAAAACCATAATAAGCCTGTAGAATATTATTTAAATGGACATGAAGATATTAAAATAGATTCTCAATTTGATGTTGAATTCTTTGGCTGGAGGTTTACCATTTCAAAATTGGTAAAAAATAGAAAAAACTCGGGGTAACCGAGTTTTTTCTATTTTGCAACTGGCACTGGGGTGTCAAATTCAAAACCTTCTGTTTGTGGGTCATAATTTTCCATTACAAAGCTTGAATTTGGGTTGTTTGCGTATTTACCATCGCGCACAAGTTCGCCATTTTCAACTGTTATATCCGTGCCTGTGTATGTTCTTGGGCTTACAAAATCGTAAAAATTAGTTACATTAGGGTCCAATTTCAAATTAGGGGTTTTAAAACCAAGTATTCTATCAACTTCTGGATAAGCTATCATTTTTTGAATTAATGATTTTGCAACATCCATTTCAGGAGTTTTTCTAACATAGTTTAAATATTCAAACCAATCGGTGTTATTGTCGTGCGCAACGTTGTTGGCTTTTTCAAATTCTTTATCAAAATCTATGTCAAATTCATATTCTTTTAACAAATCCAACACTTCCATAAAATGTTTTACTGCCGTTTCATTTTCGCCTTCCAAAATGTTGTGCAAATAATAGCTATAGGCTTTTTGTTGAATTAGCGAGCAGCGCTTTAAAATTACTTGAAATTCCCTAGGTATGTGCCTATCATAGCAGTGGGAGTCTGCCACAACATGCACCATTTCGCCCGGCTGCAAATTAGAAACTTGTGCAAACATAGCAAGCAGGGCGGCATATTGCACAACATTCCAAGCGCCAGCAGATAGAGTGTCGTGGCTGCGCTGATCAACAACCAAATTTAATTTTCCGTTGTTTACAATCCATTTTGTGCCATAAACACATGGGGCCAAATTCATTTCATGCAATTCTTCATGGTTAAATACATTAGTTAAAATTCTGCGGTTTGCGGGGTTGTTTTTAATTTCGTTAAGCACATTGTCAACCTGATCGATGTTTCCGTTTGGCGTTTTAATAATTTTTTTGCCTAATTGATAGCCATAAGCTTTGCCAATAGACCCAATTTCTTGGTCAGCATGCTCGCCTTTATTTGCCCATTGATCCCAAATGCGGGCGTTTAAATCCTTAACATTGTTAGATTTTTTTTGCCAAATCCACAAAATTTCATCAATGCAAGACTGCCAAAATAATTTTCTAACACTGGCAATAGGGAACTCTTCTTGCAAATTGTATCTTTGCACTTCGCCAAAAACCCTAACAGTGTGAGCTGGGGAATTATCATCCTCCCAACGAGGTCTAACGCTCATATCAAAATCGTTAGAGCCTTCAGTTAAAATTCTTACATAATTATTTAATAATTTATAATCTGCTCTGCTCATAACACTCCTTTTAAACTGCATTTATTTTAGCACGCGCAGTTGCAAATGTCAATAGCAAACTAAAAAAACTACAACAAATTACAAAAATTAACCGCATTTCAACAATTGTTGTTATTTTTTTTAAATTTGCTTTTGTTAGCATAGTTTTGAGGGGTGAAAAATGCAAATAAAATCACGAGTTTTTAACAAAACGCTTTACATTATGCTTTCAGGCGAACTGGACGAATACACCGCGCCAAATGTGAGGAAAACACTAGATACCTTATTGGATACTGAAAAAGGTTTTATTCAAATTGTAATGGATTTAAGCGAATTAACCTTTATGGATTCAACTGGGGTGGGTGTTTTAATTGGCAGGTATAAAAAAATGCGAGAACAAAATAAGCCTATATTTATCACAAATCCAAGCCGAAATGCAGAACGAATTTTTAAAATGAGTGGGTTATATGAAATTATGCCCAAAATTGTTTAAGGGGGAAACATGAAAAACAGTATGGAAATAAAATTTAAAGCAATTGCCGAAAATGAGGCTTTTGCACGCAATGTGGTGGCAAGTTTTATTTTGCCATTAAACCCAAGTTTAAATGAGCTTGACGATATAAAAACCGCAGTAAGCGAAGCAATAACCAATGTTGTTGTGCACGCTTATCCGCAAACAGTGGGCTATGTTACAATGAAGGTTGCAACTCAAAACAACATTGTTGCCATATCTATTGCCGATAACGGAATTGGCATACAAGATATAGAACGAGCGCTAACGCCTTTTTACACAAGCAAGCCTAATGAAGAACGCAGCGGCATGGGCTTTACAGTTATGGAAAGTTTTATGGACAAATTGGAGGTTAAAAACACAGGCAACGGCGTTATTGTAAAAATGAGTAAGGCCATTGAAGATAAAGTAGTGGGGTTGTAAAATGCTAACTGGGGAAGAAACAGCAGAATTGTTAGAGAAAGCTAAATCGGGTGATGATTTAGCAAAAGAAAAACTTATAACCTTTAATTCTCCACTAATAAAAAGTGTGGTAAAGCGCTATTTAAATAAAGGCATAGAATATGACGATTTATATCAACTAGGCGCAATGGGGTTTGTAAAGGCAATAAACAATTTTAATCCGTCATTTAATGTTAAGTTCACCACATATGCAGTGCCCATGATTGCCGGCGAAATAAAGCGTTTTTTGCGTGATGATGGCAGCGTTAAAGTTTCTCGCAGCATTAAACACAATGCCGTTATTTTAAAGAATTATATTGCGGAATATAATAAAAAGTATGGAGAAAATCCAAGCTTAGAACAAATATCTAAAGAATTTAATATGGAAATAAACGATATAGTTTTAGCAATGGAGGCAAACACAACTCCGCTCTCTTTAAATGAAAAATTTCACGACGACGAAGAATCGTCCACAATAATGGATAAATTAACCGATGATTTTTCGGTAGATAGATATGTGGATAAATTAGCTATAAGGGAAATGGTTAAAAATTTAACTGCACGCGAAAAGCAAGTAATTATAATGCGATATTATTTAGATAAAACACAAAGTGAAATAGCAAAAGAACTTGGTGTAAGCCAAGTTCAAGTTAGCAGAATAGAGAATAAGGTTTTAAAAGATTTTAAAGACAACATAAACATTTAAATATTTTCATTTGTTTTTTCGTCGTATTTATAAACTGGTTGCTTTAATTTGTTTTTAGGTTTAGAAAGTTTAGCGAAAAATTTGCTAAAATTTTGTTTTATTTTATTAAATCTGGCTACTAAATTTGGAGTGTTTTCATCTTTATAGGTGTCAACATTCTTTTTTAATCCTTTCTTTTTGGGTTGCGCTGCGTTGCTATTATTTTCTACATTTTGTGTGTTATTTACATTATCTACACCATTAGTGTTAATATCGTTAGCAACATTTTCTCTATTGTTGGCGTATTGATTTTCTACATACGGGTTAAAACCCCCTCCATAATTCATTCCCATGCCATTGGGCCCATAGCCATATCCGTAGCCATTGTTCCCGTACATAAATTCGTTATCTAATAAGGCAGTGTTAAAAAAGCTGTCAATATTGCTTCTGTTGCTGCGATACGTGTCGATGTTGGCTTTTAGGTTCGTATCTTGCGTTGTTTTTTCGTTATCAGTATTTGTTGCCTCGTTATTTAAATTATTTTTATTTTCTGATATTTTTCCATTTTCATCAATTAAATAATCTCTTATCACTGGTGGCTCGTTATTTCGTTTGTAGCCATATAAAATTCTGCCGCCATTGTTGGGCGGAATGCTGTGAGATAAATTCATCATGTTGTTAATTAAACTTAGAGAATGCAATCCGTTTTCAAGCATTTCATTTCCGTTAATTAAATTATCTAGCACAACTAAATATTTTAAGTTTATATCGTCCAAATCGCCTTTTTCACGCATAAGGTTGGCTAAATCGGATAAATTTATAGATAACTCAGTGGTAATGTGAGATAGTTGCCTGCCCAAACCCTTAAGTTGTTTAGATTGCTCAGTAATAAGCATTCGCTGTTCTGGGGTTAGTTCAATTTCTTTCGAATTTATTTTGTTAATAAGGTTTTGTGTTTCAATAATGGCGTTAGATATATCGGTCTTTAAGTTGGCAAAATCTTCACACTCGCCATTTATGTCATCGGTTAGCGAATATAGGGTAGATATTTTTTCTACTTCAAGTTTTTTATCTTTTAATTCCAATGTAGAAAGATTGCTATTGACAATATCTCTATTTTCACTTAAAGATAAATTTTTGTTTAAATTATCATTGTCAACATCGGTTTTGTTATTTAAATTAATATCTTGGTCAACTTCTTTGTTTGTTTCGTCAATTGTATTTTCTTTATTGTTTTCAGTTGTTTGTTCAGATTCCACATTAACAAGAGTGGCATCAATAGGGGCGGCCACCGTCATTTTATATTTATTAAACACCGCCTTGTTAGCTTTTTCTGTGTTTAATTTTGCATATTCAGCAATATGTTGTTTAAATTCATATATGTTGTCTTTATAATTTTCAATTTTCATGCTGCTGCAACCGGTTAATGCCGTAACAATGCCCGCCATAGATAACAATGCTATTATTTTTTTATTCATATAAAACTCCTTAACAATATTTTGGATTTTTTAAAAATTTTTATGTAAATTATTTTAAATTTTTTAATATTGTCAACTATTAAACAAGGAGCAATTATGGATAAACAAAAAAGAAATACAAATTATAACATTTATGTGGAAAGTAAAATTCCAAAAACAAAGGCGTGGCCATCGCTGTTTAAAGCATTCTTGGTTGGCGGCTTGATTTGTGCAATAGGGCAAGGATTTTACGACTTATATAGCTACTTTTTCCCAAATTTGGCGGAAAGTGAACTTACAAGTTGTATGCTTATGACAATTATATTTATAACCTGTTTTTTAACTGGTCTGGGCATTTATGATGTTATAGGTGCATGGGGTGGCGCGGGCTCGGTTATTCCAATAACCGGTTTTTCAAATTCAATTTCTAGCCCGGCCATAGAGTTTAAAAAAGAAGGCATAATATATGGCATTTGCGTAAAAATGTTTACAATAGCTGGCCCGGTTATTGTATGCGGCGTGGTTGGTTCAATTATTTGCGGGTTTGTTGGGCTGTTTAATTAGAGGTGAAAAATATGCAAACAATTAAATTAAAAAATAAACCCTATCTTTTGGCTGGCTATAGCATGGTTGGGCCGTTAGAGGGAAAAGGTCCACTTAAAGATTATTTTGATTATATTTTAAAAGATGACACTTTAAAAGAAAAGACCTTTGAAAAGAGTGAGCGCAAATTGTTGCAAGATATTATAGTGGGTGCAATCGATAAAGCTGGCTTAAAAATAACGGATATCGATTTCTTTTTTGGGGGAGATTTATTAAACCAAATTGTCAGTTCTTCTTACACGGCTAGGGAACTGGAAATCCCGTTTATAGGCCTATATTCAGCGTGCGCCACCATGGCCGAATCACTTGCACTTGCCAGCATTTTTGTAGATAATGGCTTGGCTGAAAATGTTGTGGCTGGCACATGCACGCATTTTAGCAGTGCAGAGCGACAATATCGCTTTCCTTTGGAACTTGGCAACCAGCGTCCACCAACCGCACAATGGACAATAACGGGTGGTGGCGCAAGCGTAATATCTAAAACCCCAAGCAATATAAGAGTTTCGGCTGTAACCTTTGGCCGCGTGGTAGATTTTGGCATTGGAGATGTTAACAACATGGGTGCAGCAATGGCACCTGCCGCGTGTGACACAATTAGAGAACATATTAAAAATATGGGCAGAACAGCAAAGGATTACGACCTAATTTTAACGGGTGATTTAGGCAAATTGGGCAGCGAAATTTTAATTGATTTAATGGAGCATGATAAAATTATTTTAGGCAAAAATTACTCCGATTGCGGTTGCATGATTTATGATAAAACCGAACGCGTTTTTATGGGCGGAAGCGGTGCGGGTTGTAGTGCAAGTGTGCTAAATTCGTATATATTTAAAAAATTAAGTGCGGGCGATTTTAAGCGGATATTACTTGTTTCTACCGGCGCACTAATGAGCACAACAACTTCACAACAAGGGGATACAATTCCCGGCATTGCACATGCAGTTGAATTGGAATTTGCAGGAGCAAATAAAACTAATTTAAAAGTAAATTTTTCTAAAGACACAAATAATGTTAAAAGCAAAAAGGGAGGCAAATAAATGTTTAATGTTTGGGATTATGTAATTTCGTTTTTGGTTGGCGGATTTATTTGCTTTCTTGGTCAAATTTTAGTTATAAGAACTAAAATTACTACGGCAAGAATATTGGTACTATTCTTAGTTATAGGCATGGTGCTAGAAGTATTTAATGTTTATGCACCGTTCCGCGAGTTTGCAAAAGCGGGTGCGGCTGTGCCAATTATTGGTTTTGGCGCAAGCCTTGCCCGTGGCGCAATTATGGCAACTAAAGAATATGGAGTTATTGGCATATTTACTGGCGGGTTAACCGCAACAGCGGGTGGAATATCTATGGCAATATTTGCATCGTTTATATTTGCACTTATTTTTAGCAGCAAAACCAAGCGTGGAGGCCACTGACGCAAAATTTGTAGAAATTTGCCAAAAATAAATAATATCATTATTATTTAATATTATTATATATGAGAAAAGAGCGCAATAAAAGGAAAATAGCATTAATTGTTCTTTTGTTTTTGTTTGCGCTTTTTGGCGTGTGGTATTATTTTTTTGTAATAAGCCCAGTTATAAAAAGTTATTCTCGGGCAGAAACTCAAGCCCTAACCGAACAAGCGGTAAACTTGGCTGTTAGCAATGTAATAAACCGCACTCTAAATTACGATAGCCTTATAGACATTCAATACACGCCCACGGGTGAAATAGCCTCATTTTCTGCCAATCAGTATGAAATTAACAGCATTTCGCGTGAAATTGTTAAAGAGGCGCAATTTCAAATGAACAGTTTGGGTGAAGATGGTTTAAAAATGAACATTGGCACATTTTCTGGCATTCCTTTTTTAATAGGCCGAGGGCCAAAAATTACTTTAAAACTTGTGCCTATTGGAGCGGTTAGCAGCGAATTTGAAAGTCAGTTTGATTCGGTTGGCATTAATATGACAAAGCACACGCTTTATTTTTACATAAAAACGCATGTTAATATTGTTTTGCCGGTTAAATCGTATGAAGTATATTCTAACGTGCAAGTTATGCTGGCGGAAAGCATTATAGTGGGCAAGGTGCCAGAGGTGTATTTAAACGGGGGCAGTTTGGGCAAATCACTAAACCTTATTCCTTAAATTGCTTTTAAAACATTGCCAAAAATATTTAATTGTGATATACTTTTACTATGCTATATTTTGACAATGCATCCACCACGCAGATAAGTGAAGCGTCTTTAAATGAATATGTTAAAGCTTCTAAATTGTTTTATAATCCAAGTGCACTATATCAGCCATCTAACGAGGCAAAAAAGGCACTGGAAGAAGCTCGAAGTTTTTTTATAACAAAGTTAAAAGGTAAAGAGCGTTCTACCTTTATTTTCACGGGTTCAGCCACTGAAAGTAACAATGCAGTGCTAAATAGTTGCATTACAAGAAAAGATAAAAAATATTTAATTACGGCTGGCGAACATAGTTCAATTTATGAAACCGCTAAACATTATAAAGAACAAGGTTTTAATGTTGTTTTTTTGCCGTTAGATAAAAACGGAAGTGTGAATATTGAGGCAATAAAAAAAGAACTAGATATGAGCGTGGCTTTCGTGTCAGTTATTCATGTTAGCAATGAAACAGGCGCAATTAACGATGTTAAAGAGATTGTAAATTTAGTTAAAACTTACAATAAAAACATAATTGTGCACAGTGATGGTGTGCAAGCCGTTGGCAAACTGGATATTAATCTTAAAGATTTGAATGTGGATTATTACACTATTTCTGCACACAAAATTCACGGTCCTAAAGGCATTGGCGGGCTTTATATTGCCAATCCTAACAAATTTAAGGCATTTATTTTAGGCGGAGGGCAGGAGTTGGGCCTTCGTTCAGGCACGGAAAATTTGCCAAATATTTTAGCATTTAAAACGGCTTTTAATTGTGTAGTGAAAACTGATTTTTCAAAACACAAAGCTGCACTTTTGTCAGCAATTAACACCGATTGCTTATTAGTGTCGGACCATGATTGCGTTAACAACATTATATCCATCTGCTTTAGCGGGGTAAGAGGCGAAACTATTTTGCATATTTTAGAACAAAAAGGATATTTGGTTGGCACCGGTTCGGCTTGCAACAGCAAGGCGGGATATAATAGAGTGTTGGCAGAAATTGTTCCTAAAAAATATCTGCCGGGTGCAATCCGCATTAGTTTTGATAAAGATGTTAGCATAAATGACTGCAAAAAATTGGGTGAAGAACTTAGCTTGGCAGTTAAAACATATAGGGAGAAAATTAGTAGATGAATGAAGTAATTTTAATTAGATTTAACGAAATTCACTTAAAAGGTGGCAACAGAAAATATTTTACAAAGCTTCTTTTAAACAACATTAAAGAGGCCGTTGCAGGTTTAAGTTGCAAAGTGGAAGACATACAAAATAGGTTGCTAATAAGAGAATATGAAAATGCCGACGAAATTATTGAAAAATTAAAGGGCGTTTTTGGGGTGCACTCAATTTCAAAGGCGGTGGAGCTGGATAACGACCCAAAAATTATTAAAAATTATGTTTCCCGCATTAAGTTAGAAGGCTCTTTTAAATGCAGCGTTAATAGAGCAGACAAAACTTTCTCTATAAAATCTAACGATTTTGCTGCGGATTTGGGTGAGGTGGTGCTAAATAAAAATAAAACCGCTACGGTTGATATTCACAATCCAAAAACAACAATTAATGTTGATATTAGAGAAACTGGCAAAACTTACATTTTTACCGAACTTGTTTATGCATATTCAGGCTTGCCTCTTGGGGAAAATCGCGATGGCTTGTTGCTTTTAAGCGGGGGCATTGATAGCCCAGTTGCTGGTTTTTGCATGGCAAAACGCGGCTTAAGGCAAGATATTTTACACTTTGATAGTTTTCCTTACACCAGCACGCAAGCAAAAGAAAAAGTTATAACCTTGGCAAGAAAAATTAAGCATTTTATAGGTGCAAAATATATGTATGTCTGCAGCATGACAAAACTGCAGGAGGAATTTCATATCCACTGCAACAGCGAGTATGCCATAAATTTGTTGCGCCGCTCCATGATAAGAGTTGCAAATGCCATTTGCAAAAAATATAAATATAAAACTATTGTAACAGGGGAAAGCTTGGGGCAGGTGGCAAGCCAAACAATTGAAAGTTTGACAAGCACAAATGCCGTGGCGGAATATCCTGTTATGCGCCCGCTAATTAGTTTTAATAAAGATGAAATTATTTCACTGGCAAAAGAGATTGGCACTTTCGAAACCAGCATTTTGCCATATGAAGATTGTTGCACAGTGTTTTTACCTAGGAACCCTATTATTAAACCCAAAATTGCCAATTCAGTTAAAGAAGAAAGCAAAATTGATTTGCAAAGTTTATTAAATTATGTTATTGAGAACATAGAAATAATAACTTTATAATAGCTAACAAAAACTAAATGTATTGTATTTAATATATAATTTACACAAAATATTGAAGCTGAATTATTGTAATAAGCATGGCAATTCATTTGTAAAATTTTTACAATAATATTTTATAATGCTTGACTTTAAGTTAATTGTTGGGTATAATTATTATGTTGCTAAATTGCAAATGATCGTTATTTAACTTTAAATATAGTTTAATATATAAATTTAATAGATTAATAGATTTTTTGTTGTTGCAACAAAAAGGTAGGTAAACATGAACATAACAAATTTAAGTTTGCTATGTAGTGTAAGTGTGTCTTTAACCATTGTTTTATCTATTATTATGTTGGTAGTAGGCGTTGGCGCCGGCATTGGGGTTTATGCTGCCATTGTTTATAATAAAACAAAATTAAATAAAAATAAAGCAAACAAAGTTTTGGAAGAAGCTTACACTCAAGCAGAACAAATTAAGGCTCAAGCTGAAAAAATTAAAAAAGAGCAAGTAGATCAAACTAATAAAGAAATTTCTATTTTAAAATCTGCCTTCGAACAAGAAAATAAAGAGCGTAGGGAGGAATCTAAGCGCAGTGAAGAACGTTTGTATGCAAGGGAAGAACAATTGTCAAAACGTGAAAATGCGCTAGATAGAAAAACAGAAGAACTTGAAACGGCTAAGCAAAGGGTACAAAATCAAATTGAAGCCCTTGCCAGCAAGGAAAATGCTCTTGATGAAATGCAAGAAAACATTGTTAAAGAACTTGAAAAAGTAAGTGCAATGAGCAAGGAAGAAGCCAAACAAGTTATTATTGATCGTTACACTGAAGAGGCTAAAATTGAAGCAGTTAAACTTGCCAAAGACATTGAAGATAGGGCAAAAGAAGAGGCCGAAAAGAAAGCAAGAAACATTATTACTTTGGCAATTCAAAAATGCGCGGTGGACAACACAAGTGAAGTTACAACCAGTGTGGTTACCCTTCCTAGTGAAGAAATGAAAGGGCGCATTATTGGTCGTGAAGGGCGTAACATTAGGGCGCTTGAAGCAGCCACCGGGGTTGATTTTATTGTTGATGATACTCCAGAAGCTATAACCATTTCAGGGTTTGACCCTATTAGGCGTGAAGTTGCACGCATTTCATTGGAAAAGCTTATTATGGATGGTCGCATCCACCCAGCACGCATAGAGGAACTAGTTCAAAAAGTTCAAAAGGATGTAGAAGAAACTATTAAAGAAGCGGGCGAAAATGCTTGTTTTGATGCAGATATCCACAATATTCACCCAGAAATTGTAAAAGTTTTGGGTAGGTTAAAATACAGAACAAGTTATGGCCAAAATGTTTTAAATCATTCGCTAGAAGTTTGCTATATTGCGGGCATGCTTGCCGCTGAAATTGGCGCAAATGAAAAGGTTGCAAGGCGCGCTGGCTTGTTGCACGATTTAGGCAAGGCAGTTGACCATGAAGTTGAAGGCACTCACGTTTCCATTGGTGTGGAACTTGCACGCAAGTATAAGGAAAGCGAAGCTGTTATCCATTGTATTGAAGCACATCACAACGATGTAGAGCCTAAAACGCTGGAAGCCGTTATCGTGCAGGCTGCGGACGCAATTTCAAGCTCTAGGCCGGGTGCAAGGCGCGAATCTATTGAAAATTACATCAAGCGTTTGCAAGATTTGGAAGCCATTGCTAACGGATTTACTGGCGTTGATAAAACTTATGCAATCCAAGCCGGGCGTGAAATTAGGGTAATGGTAAAGCCAGAGCAAATCACTGATGACGAAGCTCAGGTGCTTGCACACGATATTGCTAAAGAAATTGAAGCAAAACTTGAATATCCTGGCCACATAAAAGTAAATGTTATTAGGGAATCCCGCTTTAGTGACACTGCAAAATAAACAAAAATTGCCTTCGGGCAGTTTTTTGTTAAAATTTTTAAAATATTTTTTAATTTATTGACAAACTTTTTAATTTAATATATAATACAAAAGCATAGGGGAGTGGCTCAACGGTAGAGTAGTGGTCTCCAAAACCATTGGTTGCGTGTTCGAATCGCGTCTCCCCTGCCAAATAAAATGTTTATTTATATTAAAAAACTGACATTGTCAGTTTTTTCTATTTTTGTTTGACAAAAATAATATTAAATTTTATAATATTTTAATGAAAAAAGTTACTATTTACACTGATGGAGCATGCAGTGGCAATCCGGGTGCAGGTGGTTGGGGCGCGGTGCTTTTTTATAAAAATACAATGAAAGAAATAAGCGGCTTTAACCCAGAAACCACCAATAATCAAATGGAATTAACTGCCGCCATTAAAGCGTTGGAGATGTTAAAAGAGCCGTGCGAGGTTGATTTGTATAGCGATAGTGCCTATTTAGTTAATGCTTTTTTGGAAGATTGGATTACTAAATGGCAGCTTAATGGGTTTAAATCCGCCAACAAAAAGCCGGTTCAAAATGCAGAATTGTGGAAAAGCATAATAGATTTGGCAAATTTGCATAAAATAAATTTTATTAAGGTAAAAGGGCATGCGGATAACAAATATAATAACCGATGCGATGAATTGGCGACGGGGGAAATTGCAAAACATAAAAATTAAAAAATAGGCCATCGCCTATTTTTTATAATTCCTTCTTTTTAAAGCGGACAATGGCTATAATATTTGTTATAATAACAATTGCCAAAATAACAATTAATGTTACAATTAAACTTGAACCAACATATGTTTTGGCACCAAGAAGCAAGTTTAAGAAATTGTTTTGAATGGCGTAAATTGAACTTCCAAACAAAGCGTACAACGAAATGTGAGAGAATGGGTAGAAAGTTATCCAACTATTAACCCCTCTTACAAACACTGGCAACAGGGTGTTAATTAAATATAAAACCAACATTAATGTAACGGCAAGCAAATCCGACTTAAATAAACAAGATAATAGCATGGCAATGGACGCATAAACAATAATTTCTAAAAGCAAACTTAGCATAAATATTAGTATCATTATAATAGGGTGGAAGGTGACAGCCACGCTGCTATTAAATATGGTTAAAATATTTAAGCTATCAAAACCATAAACCGCACCACCAACTGCCAGCGCAATTATTGTGCTGAATATAATAAATATAATAGACATTATAATAATAGCCAACAATTTTCCAAAGTAAATATTTTTTCTTGTAACTGGGCGGATAGCGTAATAACGCATTGAGCCTTCCTTAATTTCACCTGCAATGGCGTTGCATGCTGCCATAACCGCATAAACCACAATAACGAAAGAAAATAGTTTTAAGCTGAAATATGCGTAATCGTAAGCGTTGATGGTGTGATTTGAAGTTACCCCAATTGTTAATGGATGGGCATAGTCTGCATCGGTTTTATTTTGTTCAAACAAAAAGTTATATTTAATTAAATTAGAATTTGAATTATATTCAGTGTAATTTTGATTTTTTAAATAATAAAGTTTTAATTCATCGGCCGTGCTAACAAAAGAGAAGGCATTGGATAATAGTTCATAACTTACCAAATTGGAATAGTCCGAAGCAATGTTAACATATTGGTTGGCAAACGTTTCCAACTGATTAATAAAATTTTGATTATAGTTTCCTTCAGTTGTGTTAGCCTCTTCGTGCAGGGCTATTATTTTATCGCTGACAGCGGTTAGCCTTTGCTTAACGGTGTTTATTCTAGAATTTTCTTCATCCAAATAATATTTAGATAATAATTCGTCAGACAAACTAGGGTAAATTAGTGCATTTAAACTGCTTTCAATCGTGTCTCTATAATTAGTATCATATTCGTGACAAATTTTTGCAACGCCATTTGCCTCTTTATAAGCGTCGGTTTTCATTTGGGCAATGGCATCATTAATGGTTTCTGTAAATAAATCAAAATTTTCTTCACTTGTTAAAATGGTGTAAATGCCTTTTTTTATATTGTCAACGCCATTAATAACGGTATCTTTTAAATTGGTTAATGTATTAACCACATTGTTTTGATATCTAATAATTGTGTCTTCAGGAAGCTCTTTTTGTTGGCTGCTAGCATAATCTTTTAGATGATCTTCAAGATCCTTTTTTATGCTTGCAATCTTATCTTTATAGGTTAATGTTTTGTCATTCTCTACAATAGAGTAGCTGCTTATTTTTGAAACAGTTTCTTCAATTGAACTATCCACATCAACTTTAATGCCGTTTGTAAAGCTGTTATATTTAGTTGTAAAATCTTGACCATTTAAGATTATAGTTGTATCTTCATAAACTGTGGGTTTATAAATAAAGGCGCCCAATATTAAAATAACTGCCAAAACAACAGCCAATATGTAAATACCGGGCTTAGATAACATTTTTTTAATTTCCGCATTAATAACTTTAAACATAAATCTCCTATAATATGCTAGACGATGAGCGAGTGCTGTTAAGCAATTCAAAGTATAATTCTTCTAAGGTTTTTTGAATTTTCTTTATGCTATAAATTTTAATTTTGTTGTTGGTTAAATAAGAAACTACAGTTGCAATATCTTTTTCTTTTAAAGGCAACAAAATTGAATTGCCAACCACTTTGCTCATTAATTTAAATTTCTTTTTAACAAGCATTGCCGCATAGTTAGGGTAATTGCACAAAAATTGAATTTTTTGTTCATTTTCAATCATTTTATCTATTTCTGCCATGGTTTTATATTCAATAAGCGAACCATTGTTTATTAAGCCAATAACATCACAAGTTTGTTCAAGTTCGGCTAAATTATGGCTGGAAATAATAATAGTTATGTTTTCTTTTTCTGCAAGAATTTTTAAAATGTTGCGCATTTCAACAATTCCATTAGGGTCAAGGCCGTTAGTTGGTTCGTCCAAAATTAAAAGTTTTGGTTTGTTTAACAATGCCTGAGCAATGCCCAAACGTTGCTTCATGCCTAAAGAATATGCCGATACTTTATCTTTAATTCGGTTTTCCATGCCAACCAATTTAACAATTTGAGGGATGCGCTTTACTGCCGCCTTGCCATAAAATTTTGCATAAAGTTTTAAGTTTTTTTCACCCGAGAGGTAAGGGTATAGTTGAGGCATTTCAACTACTGCACCAACATTAGAAATTGCTTGTTTAAAGCTTTTTGTTATGCTGTATCCGCAAATTCTTATGCTTCCACTTGTTGGCAAAGTAAGGCCAGTAATCATTCTAATAGTAGTAGACTTTCCGGCACCGTTAGGCCCAACAAAACCAAAAATTTGCCCGGGATACAAACTAAATGAAACATTTTTTACAACCTTTTTTGTTCCATACACCTTTGTAATGTTTTTAACGCTTAAAACAGGTATCATAAATCTCCTAATCCTTTAAATTTTTAAAAACGAACAAGTAAGAAAATAGAATGTCCATACAAACACAACTTGAAATTAACAATGGGGCATAAAAATTGGCAAAACTAGCAAATATTTTAAAGAAACTTACGCCCATGCATAGGTTTACAATAAAGCACATTAAAAGAACGGCCAACATAAACGATAGGGCAAATATAATTTGTTTTTTTAAGTTCAATTTATATTGTTTATTTTGGCATTTTTGTTTAAATTTATCATAATTAAAAGCATATATGGCAGGAAACAACACTAAGGCTAAAATTCCAATAATTAAAAATAAATAATATAAAGCGCCGCTGCCAGTAAACCCCACAATAATGGAGGTGAAAATAAGCATAAATAAAAGATAGGCAGAGCTTGAAATTATGCGATACAGCATGTTTTTTGCCATTTTGTTTGAGTATATGTAATTTGGGGCAGATTTAATGTTAGAATATTCAACAAATTTAACATTTTTCTCTTCATCTTCTTTTGGCGTGGCAGGTTCCAAACCAAATAATGTGCTGTTAGAAACAGTTTTTAACTTTGTTTTATATTCATCACTAATTTCTGCCGATTTTGTTTCAGTAAATTTAGAAACACTTTCGTTAGCCGCAAATTGTTGTTCATTGTTCACTTTATCATCTTTTAAAATGCTGCTATTCATAGAATTAAGTTCGTGTTCAGTTAAAGTGTCAACTGAATCATCTTTAAAAATTTCTTCACTAGGCAGAGCAGACTCTTTAAGTTCTTGTTCAAAAACTACCTGTTCTGGTTCTGCGTTGATTTCGGTTTCTTGTTGCTCTTCATTTGGTGCACCATCTGCCATTATGTTGCTATTTTGGCTATCAAACTCTTGGCCAACTTCAGCGTCGTCAGCCTCATCGTTTGATATGTTAGAAAGCAGGGTGGAGTAATTAGGCAAAGTGCTAATTAATGCTTTGCCGTTTTCGGTAATTTTATAATAATGGCGCTTGCCACCAATTTCGCTATCTTCCCAATAAGAAGTTATGAACTTGGATTTTTCCAACTTCTTTAAAATAGTGTATAGGGTGGGCTGTTTAATTACAATTTTGCCACTAGATTTTGTTTCTATAGCCTTTGTTAATTCAAAGCCATATTTATCACTTTCATTTAATTCTAAAAGAATTAAGGGTATTAAATCTGTTGTTTTCATAACACCTCTTATGCATATATATAAATTATATATATTTATTTAATAATAAGCAAACAATTTAAAATAAAAAATAAAGATTATATAACCTTTATTTTTAAATGTTATTTCTTATTAAGCCTACAACTTTGCCCAAAATTTCCAATTGAGTGGTGTAAATTGGCTGCATAAACGAATTTTCTGGTTGAAGCCTAAAAAAGCCATTTTCTTTATAATAGCGTTTCACGGTGGCTTCGTTGTCAATTAAACAGGCAACAATTTCACCATTATTTGCCACAGATTGTTTAGAAATTACAACGTAATCGCCATTATATATGCCAACATTTATCATGCTATCACCTTTAACTTTTAACACAAACATGTCTTTACCCGTAAAAAGATTTTCAGAAACAACAAAACTATCAATCAAATTTTGCTCGGCCAAAATTGGGGTGCCGGCGGCAATTTCACCAACAACTGAAAGGGTAATGCCATTGTTTAGGTTGTTGTGAGCTAATTCAATGGCACGGTTTTTGTTTGTGCCTCTTAAAATTTTGCCCATTTTTTCAAGTTTTTTTAAATGATAAACCGCACTTGAAGTGGAATCCAAGTTCAAATTATCACAAATTTCCCTAATAGTAGGGGGGTATTTATTGTTTTCTATGTATTTAGTGATAAATTCATAAGTTTGTTCAGTTTTATTCATATTGCTCCTTAATTAATTTTATAATAGCAAAAAAACAATTGTTTGTCAAACATTTGTTCGATATTTTTCGAAAATTTTTTCGAAAGACACTATATTAAATTATTTTTTAAATTTAAACTGAATGTTGTGTATTTAAAATGTATAATACACAAAATCTATTTTAATTTTACCTTTCCTGCAACAGAACGCCTGATATCATCGCTAATTGCGGCATAGTGTTTTTTGGTTGTGTTAACATCTTTGTGGCCCAAAACTTCGGCAACAATGTAAATGTCTTTTGTTTCATTATACAAATTTGTGCCATAAGTAGAGCGCAGTTTGTGTGGGGTAATGTTTTTTAAAGGGGTGGCCAATTTAGTATATTTTTTAACTAAATATTCCATAGTTCGAACCATCATGCGCTTATTTTGGCTAGATAAAAACATGGCGCGTTCTTCTTTTGGCACATTTAAACTGTCTCTATACTTTAAATAATCTTGCAAAATTTTGGAGGTTTCTTCACCAAAATATAATATAACTTGGTTGCCGCCTTTTCTTGTAACTCTAAACGAATTAAGGGTAAAGTTAAAGTCATCAATATTAAGGCCAACACATTCGCTAACACGTATCCCCGTAGTTAAAAATAGTGAAATTATGGCATTATCCCTAATTTTAAATTTTTCATTATATTTTTGTTGATGATTAGAAAATCCATTTAAGGTTTCGCAAAAATACATAAGTTCTTGTGTTTCTTGCGGCTCTAGTTTTATGATGGGTTTTTCATGCAATTTGGGTGAGCTAACTTTGCTTGCCACATTTGCTTTAAGCATATCTTTATTAAAAAAGTATTTAAAAAATGCCCGCAAACTGGATAGTTTTCTCAGTTTACCACGCTCAGAATTGGTGATTACAACGCCATTTTCTTTATCGTAATATGATAAATAGGCCATATAGCGCTCAATGGTTTGGGAGGTAACATTATCTAAATCGGCAATGGTTATTTGGTTAAAAGGCTTATTTAAAAAGTCGCTTTCATAAGTTGTAAGGTAAGTAAAAAAGGTTTTTAAGTCTACAGCATAATTAATTCTGGTTAATGGTGTTGTGGTATCTTGTATGCCTATAAAGAAAATGCTACAAAATGTTGGCAAGTCCTTTAACATTTCATTTAATTTGCGCATATTGTTGCGGTTTCTATCTAAATAATAATTGTTTGACATAATTTTATTTTACACCATCTTTGCGTAAAAAACAAACATTTGTAGGCGTGTTTTGTTATTTTTTATAAATTAATTGACATATTTTTATTATTAATTTATAATATTAACAACTTTGGAGGAATTATGGATAATGAAATGTTAAGAAAAAAGGGCTTAGAAGAATTGATGCATTTAACTGAAATTGAAAGATCAGATATTAATAAATTAATTGATATAGAAAAGAAATATGGTTTAGGGTATAACAACATTGTTGAATTCTGCAATAAAAAATTTAAAAATGCAATGTATGTTTTAACTCATTATTGCCAATTAAAATTTAGTGTTGTGTTGCAACTTATTAAAGCAAAAGAAAATAAGCTAAAAGACGATTTAACCAATGCTCAATTAGTGTCTATATTTACTGGCATGCCAGAAAAGAGGGCAGAGAAGTTAATTGCTGATACCGATCACTTATATCAAAAGCATAACGAACTTTTTGCTGAAAAGTTTTCTAACGCAATTGCCACAAGCATAAATAGGACATTTAGCGCGCACGCTGGCCGCTTAAAAGATGCTGAAAAAGCAGAAAAGGCGGGCATGACAGTTGACCAAGATTTATTTTTAACCGCATTTAACACATTTTTAAGCGATGAAATACTTTAACAAGAAATCTAAAAAAATTCGCATTTTGATTTACAAAGTGCGCTTTTTTTTGTATAATAAGAAATGGAGTATTTATGATAGATATTAATTTAATAAGAACTAACCCTGAAAAAGTTAAAGAAAATATAAAGAAAAAATTTCAAAATCATAAATTGCCGCTTGTTGATGAGGTGCTTGAATTAGATAAAAAAGTGCGCCTTTTAAAACAAGAAGGGGATGAATTGCGTGCAAAGCGCAATAGTCTTTCTGGTGAAATTGGCGTTTTAATGAAAGTCGGCAAACGAGATGAAGCCGAAAAAATTAAAGCCCAAGTGGTTAAGAATAACGAGCGTATTGCAGTTATTGAAAAAGAGACGGCTGAGTTAGATGCCAAAATTAAGCAAAACATGATGAGCATACCAAACATTATTGCAGACGATGTGCCAATTGGTGAAGACGATAGCAAAAATGTTCAGGCGGAAACCTTTTTGGAAGCTAAACTGCCCGATTTTGATATACCTTATCACACCGAAATTTTGGAAAAGCTTGACGGAATTGACGTTGACAGTGCTAGGCGTACATCAGGCCAAGGCTTTTATTATTTAACCGGGGATATTGCTAGGCTTCATAGTGCAATTTTATCTTATGCGCGAGATTTTATGATAAACAAGGGCTTTACTTATGTTATACCGCCATTTATGATTCACGGCAATGTTGTTCAAGGCGTTATGAGTTTTGAAGAGATGGGCAACATGATGTACAAAATTGAAGGGGAAGACCTTTATTTAATTGGCACAAGTGAGCATTCCATGATTGGACGATTTATGGATACCATAATTCCAGAAGAAAAATTGCCAATAACTTTAACTTCTTACAGCCCTTGCTTTAGAAAAGAAAAGGGCGCCCACGGCTTGGAAGAAAGAGGGATTTACCGCATTCACCAGTTTGAAAAACAAGAGATGGTGGTTATCTGCAAGCCGGAAGAAAGTGAAGAATGGTATAAAAAAATGTGGCAGTATACAGTTGAGTTGTTTGTTTCTATGGAAATACCTGTTCGCACATTGGTTTGCTGCTCGGGCGATTTGGCTGATTTAAAATATCGCAGCTTGGATGTTGAGGCATGGAGCCCAAGGCAGAAAAAATATTTTGAAGTTGGCTCTTGCAGCAATTTAACCGATGCACAGGCGCGTAGGTTGGGCATAAGATATAAGACGGAGAAGGGTAATCAGTTTGCCCACACATTAAACAACACTGTTGTGGCGCCACCTAGAATGCTGATTGCTTTTGTGGAAAACCACCTGCAAAAGGATGGCAGCGTAACAATACCAAAAGTTCTTTGGCCATATATGGGCGGAACAAAAGTTATTAAGGTAAAATAATTAAAATCGGCATAAGCCGATTTTTTTACGCAAAGATGTTGTTTAATAGTTGATATTATTTGAATATAATTTTTAAGCAGTTTTTACGCAAAGATGATATTTCGCGGTTTTCCGCTGATAATTGCCAGCTTTAACCAAATTATTTAAAAATTGAAATAATAATATAAGTCAGCAATCGGTCAGCCGATGGGGTTAAGAGATCTGCCGTGAGACGAATTGCGGAACAATAAGATGAACAATTGGTTAACTTGCAAATTTGAGCCGTGCAAGAAAATGGCGTTTTGTTGCAAAATTAATTAATTAACGAAGTTTACAAAAAGTCGTTTTTTTGCAGTGCCAATTTTGGCTGACGAGCCAAACATGTTTTAAACATGCTTAAAGTTATCAACTGGCTGGCTGTGGACAAATTTGGTGTTTTCCACACAAATTAGGCCATTTTTGGCACAATCTTTGCGTAAAAGAAGGCTTTTACGCAAAGATATGGATAAAACTTTCCGCACTGCCCCATAGTTATGCACAGTTATGCACAGTGGCTTTTAAGGCGTTTGATAATGCTTATTAGCCCTACCCTAATGGATATTTGGAGATAATAGATAAAGAAAAAGCCGTTTTCTTGCACCTTGGACCCAAATGCCCCAATGCAAGAAAACCCGCATTTTTTGCAAAAAAATAAATCCCACCTAAAGGAGGGATTTTTCTATTGCATAAGCTAATCCTATTTTGCCATGGGCGTAGCTTAGCGAGCCTTGAAGGAATGCTGCGTATGGCGGACGGATTGGGCCATCGCAACTTAGTTCTATGCTGCTGCCCTGATTAAAACTTCCGCTGGCCATTATAATTTTGTCTTCATAGCCGTCCATATCACCGGCCTCTAATGTGGAATTGCTGTCAACTGCGCTGGCGTATTGAATTGCCCTAGTGAAATTTATAAGTTTAGATTTATCCTTAAAATTGATGCAGCAGACAATGTCAGAAAGTTTGTCGCCCGGTTTAGGGTTGGTTTCATACCCTAGTTTTGATAACGAATAGCTCGCAAGAACGGTTAACTTTTTTGCCTCTGCCACCACATGTGGTGAAACGAACAACCCTTCAAAAAATGCCTTATACCCTAATTCGTACGAGCCATTATCTGAACTTAATGCGGGGCTCATGGCTTTAAAAACCACCTTTTCAACCAAATTCTGCTTGCCGGCGATATACCCGCCTGTAGGTGCTATGCCCCCACCCATGTTCTTTAAAAGTGAACCTACCACAATATCTGCCCCAACATCGGTTGGCTCTTTGGTCTCTGTAAACTCGCCATAACAGTTATCCACAACAACATACGCCTTGCAGCCAGATTGCCTAATTGCTTTAATGGCGTTTTCAATTTGAGATATGTTAAGGGCATTTCTAAGCGAATACCCGCGCGAACGTTGAATATAAATAAGTTTTGGGTTTTTGCTTTTAACTGCTTTTATTATGGCTGGCAGGTCAAAATCGTTGTACTTTAAAGCAACTTCGCTATATTTTATATTGTAATCTTTAAGTGAACCAATATCTTTACCCTCTTGGCCGTGTATTACTGATTTTAAAGTGTCATATGGTGTGCCGCTTATGCAAAGCATACTATCTGTTGGGCGCAGTAGCCCAAACAACGTTTGGCTAATTGCTTCTGTGCCGCAACTTATTAAAGGGGTTACAAATGCGGATTCGGCATTAAAAACCCGGGCAAAAACTTCACACAGCTTCTCTTTGCCAATATCATTATGACCATAACCTGTGCTTCCTATAAAATGGCGAGCCTCTACCCCCGCCTCATTAAAGGCGTTAAGCACCTTTAGTTGATTATCAAATTCAATTTTAGCAATTTGTTCAAATTGCTGCTGGCATTCTTTTTCGCATTCGTTTAAAAATTTTAAAGTATCATTTTTTATTTTGATCATTCAAAAACTCCTTAATTAATTTTTCCGCTTCGTCAATTGTGCACAGTTTAAGCTCAGGCATTGTTTTTAAAAAGGTTAGTTGGCGTTTGCAATAATTCCTTGTATGCTGTTTTATAAGGTCAACGGTTGTGTTTAAATCGGTTTTGCCCTCAAAAAAGTCAAACCACTCTTTGTATCCTATGGAGGTCATAGATTGCCAGTTTCGCTTTGCACCTGAATTAATTAATGTTTTTACTTCACTTTGCAACCCGGCATTTATCATTTTGTCAACACGGTCGTTTATTTTGCCATATATTGTATCTCTATCATCAATTATGCCCACAGCTAGATAATCAATATTGTTTAAAATGCTTACTGACTTATTGGGTGTTTCCCCAGATTGTTCAATTTCAATGTATCTTATAACACGTTTAATGTTATTTGGGTGCACGGATTTAGCTTTGTTTGGGTTAATTTTATTTAAAATCTGCCAAACATATTCATTGCCTTTTTCGGCTGCAAGTTTTTCATACTTTTCCCTATTATCGCTTGTAGCTAAACCTCCAAATGTGTAACCCGAAATAAGTGCTTTAACATATAGCCCTGTTCCGCCCACAATAAATGGTGTTTTATTTTTATTAAATATACAATCTATTGATTTTTGGCAATCTAATACAAAATTGTTAACATTATAACTTTCGTCTGCTGCCCTAATGTCAATAAGGTGATGAGGTATTATTTTTCTATATTTGGCATCAACTTTAGCGCTGCCAATGTTTAATCCTTTGTAAATTTGAACACTGTCAGCTGAAATTATTTCACCATTAAACTGCTTGGCTAATTTAAAAGCAAGTTCACTTTTGCCCGAGCATGTTAGCCCAGTAATAATTACTACCTTTTTCATACAATACGCCTAAACCATTTTTCTATTTGAGATTTTGGCAGCACGGTTATAACCGGTCTGCCATGCGGACACAAAAGAACCGGATTTTTTAAATCTAAATCCTTTAATAGCTCATTTATTTCCATATTAGAAAGTTTCATGCCAGATTTTACGCTGCTTTTGCATGCCTTTTGCATTAAATAATGCCTTATTTCGTTGTTTAAGGTAGGCTTAAAATTTTTTAAATCATGCAATAAATCGTCTACAAAGGCTTTAAGGTCAATATCCTTTAACTGCATTGGCACAGTGTTTATAATAATTTTATTATCTCCAAATTCACCAATATCAAAACCCAGCTCGTTTAATTGTGGCTTTAAATTCATAATAAAATCTATTTCAATTTTAGAAAGTTGCTGTGTGTAAGGTATAAGCAAATCCTGTTGAACAACTGCCCTATTTTTTACCATGTTAGTAAATTTGTCATAATTCAATCGTTCATGACCGGCATGAAAATCTAGTAAAATCATGGTTTCATCTTTTTCAAGAATTAAAAACTCATTAAATAATTCACCAACAATTTTATAATCTAAAAAATTATTAACACTAACCAGTTCATTTTGCTTAGGCTCATCCTTAGGTGCATCATCGGCTTTTAAAGGCTCTAGTTCCTTTTTTAAATCGAACATCGTTATAGGTGAAAAGCTGGTTTGCCTTAATTCTATAGTTTTATTTATATTTGGTGTTATTGGGTTAGGGTCTATAGATATTTCTTTTAAAGAATTTATGTCCGTTTTAATTAAATTTTCTTCTGGCTTTGTGTAATTGTAATTATTAACAGTTGCCACTGTTGGGTTAATTTGCCTGAACACTGCCTCTTTCACTGCGGTGTAAACTACATCATAAATTTTGCTTGGGCTTGCAAATTTAACGTTAAGTTTGCTTGGGTGCACATTTACATCAACATCAACATTTGGCATTTCTATGTTTAGCACGTAAAAAGGGAATTGCCTTGTCATTAAATATTCTTCAAAAGCCATATAAACAGCCTTGGAGACTATTTCATCAATAACATATCTGCCATTTATTATAAGTGTTTGATAGGTTGTGTTAGGTTTGCTATAACCCACTTTTGACACATAGCCAAAAAGCTTAATATTGCCAACTTGTTTTTCAACATAAACAATATTTTGTGTGGTTTCTACATCATATACCGTTTCTATTGCACTAAGTAAATCTGTGCCTGATTTGTTAAATATCGTTTTGCCATCCACAATATATTTAAATTGAATTGTTGGATGTGCTAAAATATAGCGGGATACGATATTTGTTATTTGATTTTCTTCCTGCTTTGGCTTTTTAAGGAATTTTCGCCTTGCCGGAGTGTTAAAAAACAAATTATTTACTTCTATTTTGGTGCCGTTTTCACTTGAAGAAGCGGTAATTTCACCAAATTTGCCGCCATTAATCTCCAAATAATAGGCGGTGTCAACATTTTTAGTTTTGGTTAACAAGCTTGTTTGGCTAACATTGGAAATGCTGGCTAAAGCTTCCCCCCTAAAACCAAGCGTTGCAATACTAGATAAATCGTCAACATCCTTAATTTTGCTTGTTGCGTGAGGCATAAAAGCTTTAATCATATCTTCTTTATCTATCCCCTTGCCGTTATCTTTAACTATAATTTGGTCTATTCCGCCATTTTTTATTTCCACAGTAATTTTAGTTGCGTTGGCATCAAGTGAATTATCCATTAACTCCTTTACAATAGAAAAAGGGCTTTCCACCACTTCGCCAGCGGAAATTCTGTTAATAATAAAACTATCTAAAATATTAATTGCCATAATTCTCCTATTTTACCATTTCAACCAAATGTGCAAGGGTGTCAAATGCGGAAAGTGGTGATAATTTGTTAATGTCAATCTCTTTTAACATGTTTATAATTTCGCTAGATTTTTGCTCAGTAGTGTTTAGTTTTTCGCTTTCCAATTCCTTAATTAACTCCTTTGCGCGGGAAATTACTGTGTTAGGCAAACCAGCCAAACTTGCCACTTCAATGCCATAACTTCTGGTTGCACTGCCCCGCATAATTTTACGCAAAAACACAAGTTTGCCGCCAATTTCTTTAATTGAAATGCAAAAATTTTTAACGCCGTCATATTTGCCTTCTAACTGCATAAGTTCGTGATAATGGGTTGCAAATAGCGTTTTTGCATGCAAATTTTTAGATAAATATTCCACCACTGCCCAAGCTATAGAAAGTCCATCAAAGGTGGATGTTCCCCTGCCAACTTCATCCAAAATAATCAAACTATTGTTAGTGCTAAAATTTAAAATGTTGGCCACTTCAATCATTTCAACCATAAAAGTTGATTGCCCAACAGCCAAATCATCACTGGCACCTATGCGGGTAAAAATTCTATCCACAAGTGAAATTGTGGCAGATTTTGCCGGAACAAAACTGCCAATATGG
Organism: uncultured Clostridia bacterium; assembly: GCA_947589025.1. Classification (GTDB taxonomy): domain Bacteria; phylum Bacillota; class Clostridia; order Christensenellales; family UBA1242; genus Onthoplasma. The sequence continues at coordinate 84,709 of CANQAY010000004.1, read as the reverse complement.
GCAAGATAAGTTATTAAAGCAACTTGGCGCATATATGTGGATTTACCTGCCATATTTGGGCCGGTTAAAATGATGGTGCGTTGGTCACTTTCGTTTAGTAAACAATCGTTAGGAATAAAATCGGTAGATTTATTAATTTTTTCAACAACTGGGTGCCTACCTTCAACAATGTTTATTTCTTTGCCTTTTGAAATTGTTGGCCTAACGTAGTCATTTTCCGCTGCCACTTTGGCAAGCGAGGTTATGCAATCCACCACCGAAATGGCCGTTGCCACTTTTTGCAAAATTTCAGTATTAGCCAACAGCTGCGTTTTAAGTTCGTTAAATATAACTTCTTCAAGCTTTAAGGCATTTTCGTTACTTGTTAAAACTTCTTCTTCAAATTTTTTAAGTTCTTCGGTAATATATCGTTCGTTGTTAGAAATGGTTTGTTTTCTTATATAAGAAAAAGGCACAAGGTTGTTATATTGCTTATTAACTTCAATATAGTAACCAAAAACGCGGTTATAACCAATTTTTAGGTTTTTAATGCCGGTGGCTTCGCGCTCATGTTGCTGCATTTGCAAAATGATGTTTTCGGCATTTTGTTTCATGTTCCTATATTCGTCAAGTTGCTTATTAAAGCCTTCTCTAATGTATCCCCCGTCCTTCATAACGGCAGGCTGCTTTTCAGATAATGTTGCCAAAATTAAGTTTGCAATGCTGGAAGTATCAACAATGTCCTCTGCCAGTTTTTCAAACTCAGTGTTGTGAGAAATTTGCAAACATTTTTTAACACTTGGTGTTTGTTGCAGGCTAACAGCCAATGCAAGGCACTCTTTAGGGGTTATGTTGCCATATGCAATGCGCCCAACAATTCTTTCAATATCTTGTATGTGCGATAGTGACATATCAATATCATTTAGCAGCATTTTGTTGTTAACAAGGGTTTCAACCATAGATAATCTGGCATTAATTTTTACTTCATCTTGCAATGGTTGACGAACCCAATTTCTTAAAAGCCTGCTGCCGCCATTGGTGGAAGTTTTATCCAAAACCCAAAGCAAGCTACCATATTTAGTGCCATCCCGCATGGTGGACTCAATTTCTAGGTTACGCCTTGTGTTAGTATCCAAATACATAAATTGATCATCTTTAATCAATTTTGGCATGTTTAAATGCTTAAGCTCACGTTTTTGCGTTTCATATAAATATTCAAGCAGTGCTCCCACAGCAATAACGCAATTTTTTAGGTTAAAATCAAACCCCTTAAGCGAATTTAAATTATATTGCTTTAAAACATTTTTTTCGGCATTGTTATAATTAAATGCCCATTCGTTGTATAAATCAAATTTATAATCATTATTTTGACAAGATAAAATGTCTTTTGAAAAGTTGTTCATTTCGGCATTGCAAATAATTTCGTTTGGCATAACACGCACAATTTGATCATTAACATAGTTAATAAAATTATCGCCAGTGTATTCACCAACGTTCAATTCTCCGGTTGAAATATCACAATATGCATAAGATATAGTGTCTTTATTTTTATACACACACATTATATATGAATTGCAATTATCTTTAAGCATAGAAGGGTCTATTACTGTGCCGGGCGTTATAATGCGCACAACTTCGCGTTGCATAACTTTGTTAACAATTTGATCGGTTTGCTCACAAATAGCCACTTTATAGCCTTTTTGCAAAAGTTTTTGTGCATATCCCTCATAAGCATGAAACGGAACACCGCACATAGGAGCGCGCTCATCCACGCCACAATCTTTGCCTGTTAAAGTTAGATCTAGCTCTTTACTTGCCACTATTGCATCATCGTAAAACATTTCGTAAAAATCGCCAAGCCTATAAAAAAGTATACAATCTTTATATTGTTCCTTTGTTTGCAAATATTGTGTCATCATAGCTGATAACTGATTTTTCATTTGATTACTCCTGATAACTTGTGGTTGCGAACGCCCTCAATTTTAACATTGGCAAAATAGTTTTGGTTAACATATTTATAGTTTGGTATATAAATTTCCTTTCCCCCATCGGTTATGCCAACAGCAACGCCGTTAATAAATTTAATTAGGCAATTGTAAGTTTTGTTAAAGTATTTTTTAACCTGTTCCTTTTGAATAATTTTTTGAAGGCGCAAAAGTTTGTTTACCCTAATGTTTTTAACTTTTTCGTCAATTTGGTCTTCAAACTCGGCTGCTGGGGTTCCTGTGCGCCTAGAATACATAAAGGCAAAAACTTGATCATATTTAACCTTTTTTAATAATTTTAATGTTAAATTAAAATCCTTTTCAGTCTCCCCCGGGAAACCAACAATAATGTCCGTAGAAAGGGAGATGTTTGGCATGGCGTGTTTTAATTTTCTTATTATTCTATAATAATGCCTAATATCATAATGCCTATTCATGCGTTTTAAAATTGCACTGCTGCCAGATTGCACTGGAAGATGCAGAGCCTTGGCAATTTTGGGCTCTTTTTTCATCGTTTTTATTAAATCATCACCTAAATCCATAGGATGAGATGTCATAAATTTAATTTTAAAATCCCCTTCAATGGTGCAAAGATAGGTTAAAAGTTCACTAAACGAAGTTTTTTCTTTTAAATCCTTACCATAAGAGTTAACATTTTGGCCAAGCAATGTAATATATTTATAGCCTTTGTTTTGCACCAGATCTTTAACTTCATTATATATTGTTTGTGGGGTTCTACTCATTTCCCTGCCCCTAACATATGGCACAATGCAATAAGTGCAAAATTTGTTGCACCCATAAATAATGTTTACATATGCGTTTGTTGCGTCATCTCTTACGCAAAATTCGCTATCTAAATTGCTATTTGGTTTATCTAAAATATCAATAATTCGTTTTTTATTAACTGCGTATAACAATAGATATTGCGCCAAAGCATTTATGTTATAAGTGCCAATAATAATATCCACAAAAGGCAATTTCGTTGCTAAATCATATTTGCCTTGCTTTTGTTGAGGCATGCAACCGCAAATAACAATTACCTTAGCAGGATTTTCCGCCTTGCTTTTTTTTAATGCTGCCACATTGTTATATGCCCTGTCTTCTGCCCCTTCACGGATGCAACAAGTGTTAAAAACAACAACATCAGCCTTTTCAACATCGTCAATTTCCAACATTGCAAGCGAAGACAAAATGCCACGAATTTTTTCACTTTCGTGCACATTCATTTGACAACCATATGTGACAACGGCAAAAGTTTTGCCCTGATAACTATTCATATTTTATATTATAATATAAAAATCTACTTTTTTCAACTAAATTTTGCTAAATTGATAATTAAATTTTTTCATTTGCACATACTATAAACAATGAAAAATAAAAAGAAAAAAACCTTTAAAAAAGTGCTTTTGGTGTTTTGCTTGCTTATTTCAAGCACTTTTTTGGTTTTTGGCATTGGTTTTACAATTTTATATAACAAATATGATTTAGATGTAGATAGCCTTACTAAAATGAATAATGGCATTAAAGTTTATTCGGCAAGTATGAGCGAAACCACACTTTATAATACTGATAGATCGATAATTGAAATTGAAACTTTGCCTACTTATGTTAAAAAAGCGTTTGTGGATGTTGAAGACAAAAGATTTTATAAGCATAACGGCTTTGATTTAAAACGAATTTTAAAGGCGGGAGCCGTAAATTTATTAACAAATTCAAAATCGCAGGGGGCTTCCACCATAAGCCAACAGCTTGTTAAAAATGCACTTTTAACTAACGAAAAAACATATGCAAGAAAAATTAAAGAGATAATTTTGGCAATGAAAATGGAAAAAAAGTTTAGCAAAGATGACATTTTAGAGATGTATTTAAACACTATATATTTTGGCTCTAATGCATACGGAATTGAAAATGCTAGCAAGGTTTATTTTAACAAATCGGCAAAAGATTTAACCTTAAATGAAGTTTGCGTGCTTGCCGGAATTATAAAATCGCCCTATACATATTCCCCAATAACCAATTATGAAAATTCAGTTAACAGAAAAAATTTGGTGGCAAAGCAACTTTTTAAAGCTAAGGATATTAACGCGCAAGAATACAACGCGGTTATAAATTCGGGCATAGAAATTGTTAATTTTAATGAATTTGACCATGCATATGAGGAAGAAGCCATTTATGAAGCATGCAAACTTTTAAATATAAGCGAACGCGACTTAATTAACAAAAAGTATCAAATAATTACCTTTAAAGATGATGATTTGCAACAACAAGTTATTAGTTGTAATGCCAAAGTTTTAGATGGAGATAAAAATTTGGATAGCCTTTCTGTTGTTGTTAACAATTGTGGGCAAGTTGTTGCATATTACGCTAATTCTAACTACAACTTGCATAACTTAAAGCGGCAATCCGCTTCACTTTTAAAGCCTTTGGCAGTTTATTTACCCAATGTGGCAAACAACATTTTAACACCCGCAACGCAAATTTTGGATGAAAAAATTGATTATAATGGCTTTGCCCCAACAAATGCCGATAACAAGTTTCATGGATATGTTTCCACGCGTGATGCCATTAAAAATTCTTACAACATTCCGGCAGTTAAGGCCCTTGAATTTGCCGGCCTAAATGCTGCCAAGGAATATTTAAACAAACTAGGCATTTTTATTGATAAAAGCGACTTAAACTTAAGCTTAGCTTTGGGGTCAACTAAAAATGGCATTCCATTGATGAAAATGCTTAATGCATATTCAATTCTTGCCAATATGGGCGAAGATAACGGCGTAACTTTTGTTAACAAAATTTTAGACGAAAAAGGAAGTATTGTTTATGAGTATTCTCCTTACAGCGAAAGAGTGCTTAATGAAGACGACTGCTATTTAATTAACAACATGCTAAAGGATGCTGCCATTAGTGGCACTGCAAGGCGGCTTAATAGCTTAAATTTGCCAGTTTGCAGCAAAACCGGCACGGCATCGGTTGGCGGAAAAACTACTGATTTATATAATGTTGCGTATACTAATGAACACACTGTTTTTTGTTGGATTGCAAACATAAAAAATAAATTTTTGCCAGACAATTTTTATAGTTCAGCACAGGCAACCGAAATTAATAAACAGATATTGGCTAATCTTTATAAAAATAGACAGCCAAAAGATTTCGCCTGCCCTAGTTCTGTTGCGAAAATGCCATATGATTTAATTGAATATGAGCAAAATCACAAAATTATTGCACCAACTGTAAATTTGGATAGATATATTGCTTACGACTATTTTAAACTTTCTAACCCACCAGCAGTTAATACAAATTCTAGCAAATTTAATTTAACGGCAGAAATAACTAACGATGGCGCAAACATATCTTTTTTAGCTTTACCAAACAAAGAATATAATTTATATAAATTGATTAACGGCAAAAAAGAGCTTGTAAATTGCTATAAAAACAAGTTGGGACATATTGATTATTTTGATAACAATATATTTAACTTTAATGAAATTTGTTATGTGTTATCGGATAATGAAAAAGAGGAACAAATTAAAATTAGGCCAAAAGATTATATTGTAAATAAACTTAATAATCAAATTAAAACAAGTAAAAAGAAATGGTATGTTTAATTATTCAACTGTTACACTTTTTGCCAAATTTTTGGGCATATCGGGGTTGTAGCCTTTTTCAATAGCTATAAAATAACTAAAAAGTTGAAATGGAATTATTGAATAAATGCAGCTAAAATCTTTATAATATTTTTTTGGCATAAATTGTTCAAATTTAATTACTTTTCCGCCGCGAGATTCTATTTCGTTTATTGCATTGCTTAGTTTGTTGGCAACATTATCCGTGTTTAAAGATAGCACAATGCTTTGATTATCTATTAGCGAAAGTGTGCCGTGTTTTAGTTCGCCCGAATAGATTGGAATTGTGTAAATATAGTCTATTTCTCTTATTTTCAAGCTAGCTTCAAGCAGGGTTAAATAATCAATGTCTTTGCCAATTAAAATAGTTTTATCTAATTTGCTTAGCATTTTTGCAGCTGAAATTATGTTTGAATTTTTAATGTAATTTGTTAAACTTTTTTTAAATTTTTTAATGTTAATTGTGTAATTTGCATTTTTTAATTTTTTGGCAATTAAAATAAAAGCAAAAACTTGAGAACAATATGTTTTTGTGCTTGCCACTGCCAGTTCTTTTTGTGCTTTGGTTAAAATTATGTGGTTAGCAAATTTTACAATGCTACTTTTAGCCTCATTGGTTATAACCAAAATTTTGCCGCCAAATTTTTTAATGTTTTCTGCCGCTTTTATGCAGTCAGCAGTTTCCCCACTTTGGCTAACAATGATGTGCAAATGATGTTTATTTATTTTTTTAAATAAAGTAAAATTAGATGCAAGTTCTGTTTTTATGTTAAAGTTAAGCTTTTTTAACACCTCTCCGCCTATTAAACATGAATGATATGCCGTTCCACATCCTATTAATGTTATATCTTTAATGTTTTTAAAATAAGGGGAAACATCAATATCTTTTAAATAATTATATGTGTTTTCAATGGCAGTTGGAGTTTCATATATCTCTTTAAGCATAAAATGAGGGAAATTATTTAGCGAATAATTTTGTATGCAATTATTATATTTAGTGAACGCGATTTCCCCAGATAATGGCAAAATTTGGTTGTCTTTTATTTTTATTACATCATAATCCTTAAGTGAATAAAGCTGCCCAGTTTTTAAACTGCTTACATCACTTGATATGTAGATGCCATCTTCGGCTTTTAAAATGTTTAATGGGCTAAACTTTTTAACCAAATATAGCGCACCTTCATTTTCTATTATTAAAGCAAAAGTGCCTTTTAAATGATTAAACAAGCTTTTAATTCTTTCATCTACATCTCCGTTAAGGCTAGCAAGTAAATTGGCAATAACTTCAGTATCCGTATTTGAATAGAAATTAATCCCCTTATTTTGCAATGCCAGTTTTATTTCGTTGGCATTGTAGATTATTCCGTTGTGAACAACCGTAAAGCGTTTATCAAATGAAATGTGTGGGTGCGTGTTGTCATAATTAACCGCCCCGTTGGTAGCCCATCTTGTGTGTCCAAACGATAAATTACACTTTATTTTGATTTTTGGCAAATTGTCAATTGTGCCCACTGTTTTAACAATTTTCAATTCGTTATTGCTTAAATATGCAATTCCGCAACTATCATAACCCCTATATTGAAGCAATTTTAGGCCATTAAAAACCTCGTTATAAGCATCTAATTTGCCAACATAACCATATATTCCGCACATGTTAATCCTCCACCAACGATTTTAATTTTTGAATATAGCTTTTAGAACTTTTAGATTGTAAAAATAGAATTGATGTTTCGTTGGTTTCAAAATTCATATTAAAATCTTTTAAAATAAAATCGGAATTTTTTATAATTTTGCTATTAGGACAATATTTTTTAAACAAATCATAAACAAGTTCATAATGTGTGCAGCCAAGCACAAAACAATCCATTGCATTTAGTTTGTGCAAATTAACGTGATATTTAATTATTCTATTTAAAGCCTTTGTGTTAAATATATGTTTTTCAATGAGTTTTGCAAGGGTTTTGTCGGCCACAACATTTATGTTTTGCAAAGTCTGTTTTGTTAGTGGGGTTACTAAATATGTATAATTTGTGTCAAATTGCATTTTTATAACATCGGCATCTGCTAGTTTTAGCACGCTTGATGCCGTGTTGCAGGCTATAAAAATATAATCGGTTAAATAATTTGTTTTTAAATAATTAATTAAGTTGTTTACCCTATTTTTTAAAAATTTTGCACTTTTATTGCCGTATGGCATGTTTAAATTATCCGCAAAATAGATATAATTTCCACCTTTAAATTTTGCTTTTAAGGCGTTTAAAATGCTTATTCCACCAATGCCGCTATCAATAATGCCTATGGTGGGCCTTAACTTTTTTAACATAATATAGTTTATGAATTTATAAAAAATTTGTTAAACTACTTGCAAAATAAAAAAATGTTTGTTATAATAACAAAGATTGGAGGTTTGTATGGCTAATATCAAATCAGCAAAAAAGAGAATTGAAGTTATTAATAGACAAACTTTAGAGAATAAATCTTATAAATCTAAGATTGCAACTCAAGTTAAAAAATATAAGTTGGCTGTTGATAATAAAGAGGCTGAAAATGCTCAAAAATATTTGAGTGAGGCTTTTTCTTTAATAGATTCTGCTGTATCTAAGGGCATTTTGCAAAAAGCAACTGCCAATAGAAAGAAAGCTAGATTATCTGTTTACACCGCAAAATAAAAACACCGTTAAGGTGTTTTTTTATATTACATCAATAATGCGCTTATTATCTTTAAGCCATTTTTCTTGTTGCTTATAGTTTGGAAGGATATCCGCCACCCTGGCCCAAAACTTTCTGCTATGATTTTTTTCTATTGTATGGCAAAGTTCGTGAACAACCACATAGTCAATAACATCCTCTGGGCACATTGCCAATTTGTAAGTAAAGTTTAAGCTGTTTTTGTATCCGCACGAGCCCCATCTCGTTTTGGCGCCGGTTATGGTTATTTGTTTATGTGTTAAGTTATAATTTTGGCAATAAAATGTAACTTTTTCGTTAATAATTGTTTTGGTTAAATTACGTAAATATTGTTTTAATCTAACACTTGGCTTAACAGTTGGTATACAGATACAATCGTCTTTTAAATATACTTTATAGCCATTATATAGTGAAATGCGGTAAGGTTTGCCTAAAATTTGAACAGTTTCGCCATTGTTAAAGGTTAAAACCTTAAAAGCGCTATTTAGATATTCGCTGCGCTTTGTAATTATCCAATTAGACTTTTTTAATATAAAGTCTGTTATATCCTCATCTTTGCAATGTAAAGGTGCACGCACAACCAATTGCCCTTCTCTATCCACAATTAAAGCAATGCTTTTTCTTTTGCTGTGCACAATTTTGCTTGGAATTAAAAGTTCGTTCATATTAATCATTATAGCAAAAAACTATAAAATTTCAAAATGTTTAAAACACAAGTTCGTATAATGCGTTTAAAGCCGATATTTTGCCCGATTTAATTTTATAATCAAGGTCTATATATTTTTGATAAAGGTTAATGTAATAATTAATGCCATTTTTTGCAACAGCCTGCCTAGACATTTTAATTGCATATGGCTTAATGTTCAATATAGTTGCTAACTCATTATCATTTTTATTTAAACTTATATATTGCATACGCCTAAAATATTTGCCCATATACGAAAAAAGTTCGTTTGCCGTGTTGTGTTTGCTGAGTTCGTTTATTATTGCTTGATATTTTGAATAGTCTTTTAAATCTATTGCGTTTGTTAAAAGATAAACGGCATATTCTGTTGTGTTTGCAACAAGATTTGTTACCATTTCAATTGTAATAACCTCTTTATCTATAGCGTAGCTTATTAATTTGTTTAATTCGCTTGAAATGTAAGACATATTGCCATTTGTTGCTTCAATTAAATAGTCAACTGCCTGCTCTTGAATAGAAAGGTTGTTTTTGTTTAACATGTTTAACACATATTTTTGAATGTCCGCTTTATCTAATTTGGAGCAATCAATTGTTTCGCCTTTTGTTAGTTTGTACGCATTAACGGTTACAACAACAGTTGAGTTATCGGCAAAATCATATTTATTTAAGGTTTTAACCACATCGTTAGATGGGTTAACCAGCACAACAAGCCTATGTTCGCTTGAAATTGGCAATGTGGAAATTGTAGCAACAAGTTCGGTTGGCTTCATTTTGTCAGCTTCTAATTTTAAATAGTTAAACTCTTCCATGTCGCTTACCACTGTCCTTTTTATATTTAAAATGGCTTGGCGCACCAAAAATGCATCTTCCCCTTTTATGTTATATAGCGGAAGAATGTTTTGTTTTAAATTGCCCACAAGTTCAATAAATTTCATATTATTATTATAGCAAACTTATAATTAAAATTGCAACTGTTGGAATGGATAATAAAATTTTATATTTTTTATCTGCCGTGCAGAACCTGCCCAATAGGAATATTAAAATAAAATATAATAACATGGATAGATACGGCGTTGATATTGTGGCGAAGTTTGCAATTGGCAAATTGCCTAAAATATTGGCCACCAGCGCAATGAAATTTAATATGTAATTAACTGGGAACAGCAAATAAGTTATAAATGGCAAAATTAATGAAAGCATTGCCAGAACAAAAATTATCATAAATGCAAAGGTAAATATAGGAATTAAAATGATGTTTGCCAACAAAGCAATAATGTTAAGGTTGTTAAAATAGTAAGCCATAATAAAAATTAAAGATGTGGTTGTTGCTAAACTTATTGAAAAGGCATCGGTAATTTTTGTTGGCATTTTGGTTTTGGCAACTGCATATTTAATTGGTTTGTAAAGCATTATTATGCCCAACACACAGCTAAAACTTAAAAGAAAACTAACATCAAAAGCTGTTAATGGATTAAGTAAAAATATAATGATGCCAGCAAACGAAATTGCGGAAACGCTGTCATATTCCCTATAAAACAGTGGCGCTAACAGCATAAAAATGGTCATTATTGAAGCGCGAATGACGGATACTGAAAAATTGCATAAATAGGCATAAATTAGCAAAAAGGCGGAAATCACTATCAATTTAACAACACGTTTGGCTTTAAGTTTGTTTAAAATAAATGTTAAAATTGAGGCAATTATGCCAACATGCAAGCCAGATACAGCCAACAAATGCGCAATGCCAGAAAGTTTAAAGTTGCCATATAAGTTATCGTTTAGCGTATCTTTATCGCCAAACAAGGATGCATATGAATATTCCAAATTTTCGTTATTAAGCCCGTTAGCTAAATTTTCTTTTATTCTTTCCTTAACTAATTCCGCCAAGGTTTTATCAGTTTTTATGTAATTAACACTTTCCATATTAACTGAGGCGGTATATTTTAAATTTTCGTTAAAATATCCGGCATTAGGCGTTTCATAATAAAACAGCTCGCTTTCATAAAAATTGAGCGGAACAAAAGAAATAACACTGCCAATTTCAATGTTTTTATAAAGACTTTCGTCATCATAAATGTAAATAATAAGGTTGGAGTTCGCACTCTCCCCATCAAATGTAACGTTATCTGCATAAACGCGGGTGTAATTATCATTAGTCTCTTGCACTCTATAAATTCGGGCTTGAACTAACGATGGCTGCTTTTCTATAGTTTTAGAAAAGTTAGAAACTGCCAAGTTGTAACATCCGGCACCCAAAGCAAAAGAAATTAATGGAATAATAAAATATTTAATTTTGCGTTTTAATATTGCCACTAGCAAAATTATGGCGAACGTAATAACAATAATTATTATTGAAGCTATGCTGTTAGAAACCACATAAAAAGCAAAAATGCTTCCTATTAAAAGGAACAAAAAAACTAAACATAATGGACGATAATTAAACCAGCGGCTTTTCATCTTTAGTACAAAAGGTAAGTTATTTTTTAATAAAAGCGTCTAGCTCTTTTATAAATAACTGAAATTGTTTCTTTGTTAGATTTTTACTATTTATTGCGGTTATTGGATCTAAATTTGTTCCCATTGTAATATCAAAGAGATCTCCACAGCGTGTTAATTCAACGATCGTATCGATTCCGTTTTCATCATCTACACACATTCTTATTTGAGAATTTTTATATTTTTGTTTGTGTATGCTTTCAAGTTTTTTATATTGTTTATCGTCAACTAAACAAACAGCCAATTCAAGAATATTTTTTAATTGCTTTAGAGATAAACCTTGAAAATTAATCGTTGTATCTTTGTCTTTAAAAACAAAGTTATTTTTATCGTCCATACAACTCCATACTGCTTTATAATTATGGTAGCCCTATGGGGAATCGAACCCCAGTCTCAACCGTGAGAGGGTCGCGTCCTAACCTCTAGACTATAGAGCCACGATTGACTTCTATAATATAACATAATTATTTATAATTATCAAGTGTATTTTATAATTTTGTTAAAAATAAACTAAAAAAGTGCCTGAAGACACTTATTTTGTTGAATTGTTATTAAACACTGGGTGATTAAAGAAATCTGGATATTTTTTTATTAATTGATAGTATTTTTTCTTTTTCAATATTCCATCTATTAATAAATAAAGCCCAATGCCTAGTACTATTATGCCAACAGCTACACCACTTAAGCCGTTATATAATGCCAACTGACCGTCTGGGTTTGTAAATGACAATATGGCGATTTGGGCAAGCACAATGTTATTAAAAGCCGTTGCCAAATTGGTTAGCCTATACTCTTTTATAAGCATTGTTTTGCCCTTTGCTTTAACAACGCCAATTATGGAAATTGTTATGGCAAATGTGGCAAAGGTTGCAATTGCAATGGCCAAAACCATATGATATTGTGAGTTGGTTGGATAAAAAATTTGAAATATAGAATAAATTATATACATTATACTTGAACTGGCAAGGATGGCACCGCCGCGTATGTAAGAATAAATATCACGAAGAGTATCTTTATTCTTTTTTAGCCCCCTTGAACAATTGTTTTTAACAATGCCAATGAAGGCAGAATAAATTGCAATTGCAATAAGGAAAAGCGAATGTGTTAAAAACCCAACTGTAACTTTAAAAGCAAAATAAAGCAAGTTTTTTATAAAAGCCAACTTGCCCATAACAATAATATATTTCCGTTCGGAAATGGTTTTAAGTTTTGTTATTATGCTCATCTAAATATAAATATGAAATTTTATTTATTAAGATTAACATATTTTTTTAAATTTGTAAATAGCTAGTTAAAAATTAATATTGTTTGCCAAAATAAACTCTATATTTGCTTTTTTTGCCGCAATAAATGCATTTATGTTTGTCGTCTAATGACTGAATTACCCTAGTTTTGATGGTGGTTTTATCTTTAATTTCGGTTTCACATTTGCTGTTGCCACAATGATAAGCTAACGCCACTTTGCCGTTGTTAACTTCATTTACAAGTGTGCTAAAATCATCAGTTTCAACAATGGCGTTTTTAAGAGTTTCTGCTGCCTGATTAAACATATTATTTTGAATGCTATTAAGCATAGCTTTAACTTCATTTTCAATGTTTTTTAAGTTAAGTTGTGTTTTTTCGTGGGTGTCGCGTCTTACTGCCGTGGCAACGTCATTTTCAATGTCTCGTGGGCCAATTTCAAGGCGTAAAGGCACACCCTTCATTTCATATTCATTAAATTTCCATCCCGGGGTGTTATTAGAATTATCCACTTTAACTCTAAAGCCATTATTTGTAAGAATTTCTGCCACTTCGTTGCATTTTTCAATTACGCCAGCAGCCTTGCTAGCAATTGGAATGATAACAACCTGAATTGGTGCCACATTTGGTGGCATTCTCATGCCGCGTTCGTCACCATGCACCATAACAAGTGCGCCAATTAGACGGGTGCTTACGCCCCAACTTGAAGAATATGCGTATTCTAATTTTTCATCTTTATTTAAAAATTTTATATCGCTTGCCTTGGCAAAATTTTGCCCCATATTGTGTGTGGTGCCCGATTGTAAACATTTGCCATCTTTCATAACCGCTTCTAAGCTATAAGTGTTAACCGCACCGGCAAATTTTTCATTTTCCGTTTTTTGCCCGGTTATAGTAGGTATGGCAAGCAATTCCCTTAACCCTTTTTCATAAATTTTTAGCATGGTTTGGGCATCGTTTTCAGCATCTTGCATGCTTGCTTGGGCAGTGTGACCCTCTTGCCACAAAAATTCACTAGTTCTTAAAAATGGGCGGGTTGTTTTTTCCCATCTAACCACATTGCACCACTGGTTTATTTTTAAAGGCAAATCTCTATACGATTTAACCCATTTTGCAAACATTTCGCATATTATAGTTTCGCTTGTTGGCCTAACAATTAATTTTTCTGCCAAATCTTGCCCGCCAGCATATGTTACAACGGCAACTTCGGGTGCAAAGCCTTCAACATGTTCAGCCTCCCTTTTTAAAAAACTTTCAGGGATAAACATTGGGAAATAGGCATTTTGAACGCCAACTTTTTTAAATTCGTTATCAAAATAATGCTGAATATTTTCCCAAACAGCGTATCCATAAGGGCGAATTACCATTGTGCCTTTAACTGGGCCGTAATCCACCATTTCGGTTTTAAGCACAACGTCAGTATACCATTGCGCAAAATCGGTGTGCATATCGGTTATTTCATTTACAAATTCCTTAGCCATTGTTTGCCTCGCTTTTATCTTTTTTGTTCAATTCTTTTTTAACCATTAAAATTTTGCCCTTTGCTTTTTCAAGCTCGGTTAAACTTAATTTGGCAAGCTTACAGCCCTCTTCATACAATTGTAAGCTTTCATCTAGGCTTACGCCTTGTTCAATTTTTTTTGCAATTTCTTCAAGCCTTTTAATGTTTTGCTCTATCATTCTCTTTTCTCCTTTTCTTTTATCTCTGCTTTAATAACAATATCCGAAGCAACAATTTTTAATGTGTCGTGCAGACGTGCATTGTTATAGTTAACCGGCTGGCCATTTACGGACGCGTATGAATATCCTGACTGCAATAATTTAACGGGGTTAAGTTTATCTAGTGTATTTAATGCCATATTTACTCTAAATGTTGTATCAACTATTTGACCTTCTATGTTTTTTTCTATATCATTAAGCAGGTTGTTTATATACAAAATTTCGTCATTTACAGCAGATGTAATATTATTCTCTATGTTTAACGCGTGCATATTAACATCATTTTCCAACTCGGCGATGTTATCATTAATTGATTTTTCCATGCGAATAACTAGCTCATTCACATATCTTTTTAATTCTGCCCTATCAAATGTTACAATTTCGGCGGCCGCGCTTGGGGTTGGAGCGCGAAGATCTGCAACAAAATCTAATATAGAAAAGTCGGTTTCATGCCCCACTGCGCTTATTAGCGGCTTATTACATATAAAAGCAACACGGGCAAGTTCCTCATCATTAAATGCGGATAAATCTTCAATACTGCCGCCACCTCGTGCCACAATTATAACGTCAACATCGGATAAATTGTCAAAATAAGTTATTCCCTGAATTACATCGTTAACTGCCATCTTCCCTTGCACTTGGGCATCGTAAACATAAATATCCAAATTGGGGTTGCGCCTAGAGGTTACATTTCTAATATCTTGCAGCACGGCGCCAGTTTTGCTTGTAACAACGCCAATTGAGTTAATAAATCTGGGTAAAGGTATTTTATGTTGCTCATCAAACAAGCCTTCTAATTCTAGTTTGGCTTTTAAATTTAGGAACTGTTTATACAATTCACCCTGCCCGCAAAGCTCCATACTCAGCGCGTTAAAGGTTAACTTGCCGCCCTTGGGATAGTATTTTATATTGCCCCTTACTTGAACTAAATCTCCAATATTAAATGGCGTTTTGGCGTTAAATTGAACGCAAGAAAGCAAATCGTCGTTATCCTTAAGTGTAAAATATGCAATATTTCTTGTTATGGAAAAACTAGACAATTCGCCAGTAACAGTAATATCTTCCAAAATTACTTCATTGTCAATTAAATCCTTAATTATTTTATTTATTGCCGATACGGTGTAAGTTTTCATTTAATTAAATCTTTTAAAAGGCCATTTATAAATTTAGGGCTTTTTTCAGTTGAATATTTTTTAGAAAGCTCTACTGCTTCGTTAATAATAACCTCTTTGGGGGTTTTTAAATAGTTAAATTCAATAATGGCTTCAATTATTATGGCAAGGTCCACCTTATTTACCCTATTTATAGTATAGCCCTTTAAATTTGCAGATATTAAATCATTAATTTCGGAATAATGCGCTGCAAAATTTTTTAAAACTTCACTAACAAAAGTAAGCCCATCCGCGTCCGCCTTTGCAAAAATATCTTCCTCAGTTGGGTTAAAAAATTTAGAGTAAATAGTTTTAAATGCAAGTTCCCTTGCTTCTGTACGTTTCATATGTGCTCCTAAACAGAAAAACTCTCTCATCCGAGAGAGAATTTATTTTTTTGCATCCATTACATAAACATTAATGGCTTTAATTTTTATTGGCAAAACCGAAGTTATGCTGTTTTTAACATTCTGTTGAATGCGATAAACAATATCACTTACTTCAGAATCTGTTGTAACAACAACATAAATATCTATTATAATGCCAGAGTTTGTGTATTTAACCCTAACACCTTTGCCAATGTTTCTATTAAACAAGCGCCTTAATGTTAGTTTGGTTGGCTGATAAACATCAACCACACCTTGAATTTCTTTAGTTGCCAAACTAACAATTGAAACCACCATGGATTTATTTATATAAGTGGTATCGTCATTAACTTTTTTTATTTTTGCCATAATTCCCTCTTAGTGGTATTATATCACAAAAATTTTTATTTGGCAATTATTCTGAAGGGATAATTATAACTTTATCATTCTCCACCCCAAATTGTTTGCAAACAACTGAAACAATTTGTGTAACTTCGTCTTTAGTTAACTCGGAACACTTAACAAAAACGTTAATATTGGCGCTTGAAGTGGTTATAACAGCATCTGAAAAACCCTTTCCACGAATGATGCCTTCGGTTATAAGCTCTAATTCCATTTGTTTTACAAGTGCAAGTTTGCCGGCTTCTGCTTCTAATTTAGCTTCGGCACTGCTTGCTGAACTTTGAATAATAGAATCGTAAAATTGAACTTCTTGTGCACGGGTGGCATCACGCTGAGTTCTATATGTGGAATAAAAATTGGCTGTGGTTGTGCTTGTTGTGGTTGTTGCGCCGCTTGCTATGGTGCTATTTAATGCCACATTAACATAACCGGTGATTAACAACAAAGCAATCATAACTGATAAAATAATAATTTTCTTTTTCTTAGACATATTTTTCATTTTAACCTCCTAATCACTTGATAATATCTCTATGTTTCCATTTGTAATGTCAATAACGGCTTCAATTGCGTGCAAAACTTTAAGTTTTGTGGCGGTGTCGTTAACGCCTTTTGCGGTAACAATAACCCCCTTTATGGGCGGAAATTCATTTAAATTAATTTGGGAGTCCACCACCTGAGTTTGCTTAATATCTAAAGTTATCATAACTTTAACATTTGATACACCTCCTATGTTAGATAGTATATCTTCTAAGTCGCTTTCAAGCTTGTCCACATAAGCAGTAATTGACAATTCATTTGTTGTGGTTGTGTTAGAATTTTTGTTTTTGCCAAAGTTTGACATGTAAATTAACAGCAAAATTACAATAAATAATATGGCGATATAAATTTCGATATGCTTAACTTTTTTTAATTTTTCCAGCCATTTAAAAGTTTTTTTTTCTTCACTCATCGAACAATATCCCCTCATCTGTCAAATTTGTATATTCCTTCACAACTTTTCTAATGAATTCATATTTATTTATATGTTGCTTGTCCGAACTTATTGCCAAATTTTTTAAATTTACCGTGCAAGAATTTAATGCCAATTCGTTATTTTTTAAAACAAAATCGATTTTTATGTCGACATTGCTAAATCCTTCGTTATTTAAATGCGTTTTTATGCTGTCTTCTAGTTCGGATACTTTTTGTTTATTTATATAATTAATTAAGCTTTCATTAATTTCATAATTATCCACTTTAAAATTAAAGCCCTGATTTTTATTTAAAAAATTTATTATTGGGCTTATTAGCACCGCCACCACAAATATGGCATAAATGCTTTTAATATATTTATTTATGCTGCCTGATGGAATAATAACATCTATAATAATGCCTGCCACAACAATGCCTAAAACACTTAAAATGTATGCTGCCATATTACACCACCAAGTTAGAGGTTGTCATAATTAGCCCCATTGAAACTAAATACATAAAGCCAATTGCAATTATTGATGAGGATAACATTGTTATTGATTTTGAACTGGACATTAAAAAGTTAGATGTTTTGTTGTCACTCATCGGTTGCAAAATTGCCGAAACCAGTTTTAACATTAAACTAAACACAATTATTTCAACCAAAGGTGAAATTATTGTAGAAATTATTATAAGCACCCCAACTAGGCCAATTGAATTTTTAATTAAAATGCTGCTAGATAAAATTAAGTCCATGCCATCGGATAGATATCCGCCCATAATAGGCACATAACTTTTTATGGTGTATTTTGTGGTACGTATGCTTAAACTATCAAATGTGCCAGCCGAAATGCCTTGAATTGTTAGTGTGGCAAAAAATATTGTAAAAATTAACCCAACCGACCATTTAAAAAGGCTTGAAATAAAGCTGTTGAATTTATCTAGCTTAATGTTGTCGGATAAATTTGTTATAATTGAAAAAACAAAACTTGCCATAAAAAGTGGAACAATTAGATATTTAAAGAAATCTGCAACATAAGTAGAAATTATTGCCACCACAGGTTGAAACACTCCTGCACTTGCCTTTGCCCCAATGCCAATCATTAATGTAAGCAAAATTGGGAAAACTATATTCATTTGCCCCACCATGCTATCCACCGAATTGGCTGTTATTTTGGAAAGATTGTTAACCATGCCAATCATCAAAATTACAACTGCCAAAAAACAGACTAGATGTATGAGGTTAGCAGTAGATTTTTCATTAAATTTGCTTTTTATGCCAGTTAACAAATTGCCTATAACCCCAATGGCAATTATAACGGACAAAAGTGGCAAATATTTTATAATTAAATCTATAAAAATTGAAAGCAAACTGGCAAAAAATGATGAATAAGATATTGCATTTTCACCTGTTATTATTGAATAAACTTTGTTTTTAATGTTATCTATTGAAAAGATGTTGGTGTTTTTTGCATCTAAATCTACAATAACTTCATTAAAAGCAGAAAAGTCAATATGCCCTAATTCTTCTATTACTGAATTGTTAAGTTGCTCACTTAATTTAGTTGAACTATCTAACTCGCAAAACGTTTTAAGTGGAGATAAACAAGAAAAAACAACAATTAACACAACCAATAATATAATTGTAATTTTGTTTAAATGTGTTCGTTTTTGCAATGTCATAGCAACCCCACCACCATATCCACCACTGTGGTTATAATAGGCAAAGAAGTTAATAAAATAATTATTTTTGCCACAAATAAAATTTTATCTGCAATGCTAGAAGCACCCGCATCGGTGCAAATGTTTGCCCCAAATTCTGCAATATAGCCTATTGCAATTATTTTTATTAGCGGGGTTAAAAGGGTTGTTTCCACTCCAGTAGATTCAAATATGTGATAAAATGACGAAATTAGCGAGTGTAAGCTATCCACCGCCATTAAAATTATTAAAACGCTGCCCGCAATGGTTATTAGCATGGCAACTTCTGGTTTAAATTGTTTAACCAATATGTTTGCAAAAACGGTTATTAAGGCAACCGCAAAAATTTTTACCAAAACTGCCATAGCTACCCTAAAGTGTAAATAACGATTTTACCGTGTTAAATAAATCTTGCACTAAATTAATAACCATTAACAAACTTATAATTAGGCCGGCTAGCGTGGTTATTGAAGCTATTTCTTCCTTGCCACAATACTTTAATATTTGGTTAACAATTGATGTAACTAAGCCTATGCCTGCTAATTTGAAAATAATTTCCATATATCCCCTCCCTAAATTAATAAAATGGCAAGCCCTATTGCAAAAAGAAGTGACAATTTAATTATTAATGGGCACAATTTTGTTTTATCTTCATTTGCTTTTTTTAATTTTTCATCAATATCTAAAATAAAACTATCCAGTTGTTCTATTTCGCTTTGGGCATTATATTTGCCAATGCATTTAACAATGTTTTCTAACTGAAGCCTTTCATTTTGCTCTAAAATTTTAATTTTTTCAAATGATAAATTGTCAGTTTTGAGATAGTTTTTATATTCGTCAATAAAAATTTTAAATTGCTTTTTGCATTCGGTTTTAGATAAAAACTCGTTAACCTTTTCTTGCTTAAACGATAGGTTTATTTTAAATTGATTTAAAAATATCTTTAAATTGTTGTAAAAATCAAACTTATCCTTATATTGTTCGGTTAACGCAAATGCAATTAACATAATAACGCATATTAATGTGGATATTAGCAACCATTTCATATTTTACCTACAATAAATGCAATTTAGTTTTTCATCGTAAATGTTGTTTAGTGTGCCCGGACCTTCTTCGCTTGAAAGCACCACAAACCTTGAAAACAATTTATTGTTTAAAATGCTATCAAAACCGTGTTTTAAGCTTAATTGTTCAATGTTTTTTGCGTGTATTGTTGCAACCACATTAACTCCGCAATTAATCGTTTCAATAATGTACGGTAAATCTTGCTCTAAATCTAATTCGTCGGTTACAATAACATCCGGGCGCATACTTCTTATGCCGTTTTTAAATGCAAATTTTTTGCTGCAATTTGTGTAAACGTCACAAAATCCGCCCAAATTTACGCCAGCTTCACCCTTTACAACCGAGCAAATTTCGTTGCGCTCATCAGCAATTAACACATTGTTAGAAATGTTGTGAGCATAAAGTTGATAAACGAAATCTCTTAAAAATGTTGTTTTGCCGCTGCCGGGCGGGGAAATTATAAGTGTGTTTTTAACTTCACTATCTTTAACTAAAAAGTCATATGCTGCTAAACTGCAATTTTTAATAAAATGCGGTATTCTTATGTTAACTGACTGAAATTCTTTAACGGTAATAATTTTATTATCTTCTTTAACAACAAAACCGCAAAGGCCAACCCTTATTCCCCTAGGAAGAGTTATGTAGCCATTTATTATGCTGTTGTTGTAAGCATAAATTGAATTTTCGCTTATGCGTCTAACAAAATTTTCAATTAAAAAAGCATTTGCTTTAATGTAATTGCCGTTATCATCCTTTAAATAAAATTTTTTGTTTTTAACAACAATAATTATGTTTTCGTTAGCTCGCATTCTAATTTCGGTTATGTCATTGAAGCTAAAATTTTTAATTATTAAGTTGTAAATGTCTCGGGGCAAATATTCTTTTAACATAGTAAAAATTATTAAATTAAAATTTTTAAAATGATAAAAAAAAATCGATACTACAAGAGTACCGAAATTTCGCCAAAAATATATTAAATTTTTAAAGCCTTTCCATATATTCGCCAGTGCGGGTGTCAACACGAACGCGGTCACCTTCATTAACAAATAAAGGCACTTGAATAACATAACCAGTTTCAAGCGTTGCTGGTTTGCCGCCAGTTTTAACAGTATCTCCCCTAACGCCTGGCTCGGTTTTAGTAATAGTCAACTCCACAAAAATTGGTGGCTCTACGCTAATTGGAACGCCGTTATAAAATTGAATGTTGCAATTTGTGTTTTCTACAACAAAATTAAGCGCATCTTTAACCGTTTCGTAGTTAAAAGGAATTTGCTCATAAGTGGCATTATCCATAAAATAATACAATGAGCCATCGTTATATAGATACATCATCTCTTTTCTTTCAATTGAAACATCGTTAAGTTTGGTTGAAGGGTTGTAAGTTTCTTCCAAAACCTTGCCGGTTAATAAATCCTTTTTAGTTATGCGAACAAAAGCCGCACCCTTGCCCGGCTTAACGTGTTGGAAATCAATAACCTGTTGCAAACTTGGGCGCTTTGGGTCGGTTGATTTGCCATCGTCAAATATAACACCCTTTTTTACATCTCCTGCATAAATCATAAATTTTCTCCTTAAAACTTAATTTATTATATCATAGTTTTGGCATTTTGGCAATAAATTTAACCCAAAAACATAGTCATTTTTGCCAAATTATTGTTAATTTTAATTATAGCAATGGCGTCTAACTCGTCAACTAACAAATAATTGCCCGAAGCTCTTTCAATTTTAATTGTTTGGCCATTTAATATTTTTTGTTTGTCCACATCGGTCAAATTAATGCACTCATAGTTTAAAACATCTTTAATTGGAACAATTTTTTTGCTGATATTTTCGCTTGTAAGTTCAGCAATTTCATGGCAATCTGTTAACGAATAATTGCCAATGTTTGTGCGCACAAGTTCGGTCATTGTGGCAAAGGTGTTTAATTTTGAGGCTATGTCTCTGCCAAGTGAACGGATATATGTGCCGCTGCCACAGACAATTTTTAAAGTTAAAATGTCATTTTGATAAGACAATAGTTTAATATCATAAACTTGCACTTGTTTTGATGGCAGGTTAAACTCTTTGTTTTGCCGTGCCAATTTATAAGCACGCTCCCCGTTTACGGAAATTGCACTATATTTAGGTGGTTGTTGTTGAATTTTGCCAATAAATTGTGGTAGCACATTTTCAATTTCTTGATGGCTGGGGATTACATTAGAACTGTCAATTTGCTTGCCTGTTGCATCCAAACTGTCAGTTAAAACGCCAAATTTAAAGCTGGCAACATAGGTTTTTTGTTTTTCTTGCATAATGTTAAACAATTTTGTTGCTTTGCCAACAGTTATTAATAGCACACCCGTTGCCATAGGGTCCAACGTGCCAAGGTGACCAACTTTGGTTGTTTTTAACAAATGTTTAATTTTGTTAACAACATCAAAGCTAGTCCACCCACTGGGTTTGTTTATAGGAATAATCCCCTTATTCATCTTCACCATCCGCAGGGGTGGAATATTTAATGTTTTTTAATATGCCTTCAATTTTGTTGGAATATTCTTCAGTTGTGTCTAACAAAAATTCTAACCTAGGGGTAATTCTTAACTGCACCATTTTGGATAATTTGCCGCGAATAAAACCGGCTGCACCCTTAATTCTTGCCAAAACTTCTTCTTTTGGTGTTTTGCCAATTGAGGTTATATAAACACGCGCATATCCTAAATCTGGTGTAATTTCAACACCAGTTACCCCAATTATAGCATCTATTTGTGGGTCTCTTAAGTCATTATCTATTATGTGAGATATTGCTTTATTTAGTTCGCTATTAATTCGTTCTATGCGCACACTTTTCATTATTCCTCAATCCTTTTAAGGGTGTAGCATTCTAATCTATCGCCAACTTGCACTTCATCGTATCCAGTTTTTACGCCGCATTCCCTATCCTTGCCTGTCTCTTTGACATCGTCTTTAACAATTTTTAAAGATTTTAATTCGGTTTCACAAACAATATTATCTCCGCGATATATTCTTAAATGCTCGCCACGAACAAGTTTGCCATCTCTAACCATACAACCTGCCACGATGCCAGCATTTGATAGCTTAAACACAGCAATAACTTCGGCCCTGCCCAAATAAACTTCTTCATATTTAGGCTCTTTCATGCCTTTAACAACACGTTCGATATCGTCAATCAATTCATAAATTATTTTATAGCTATAAATTTTAATTTTCATGCGCTCGGCAAGGGTTTTAACTTTACTATCCTGCCCTATGTTAAACGCAATTAACATCGCGTTGGAAGCACTTGCTAATATCAAGTCACTTTCACTAACTGCGCCCACACCGCTATGCAAAATGTTAATTTTTACTTCATCATTAACTAGCTTCATAATAGAAGATTTAACTGCTTCTAGCGAGCCGTTGACATCGGTTTTTAAAATTATATTTAATATTTTAACATCCTTTTCGCTGGTTTTTTGCAATAAATCTTCCAAAGTGTTGCCGCCACTGCCCTTAATTAGCTCTTGCTTTTTCTTTGCTATGCGTTCTTCAACAATTTGTTTAGATAATTTTTCATCCACAACTGTAAATGTTTCGCCCGCTTGCGGAACCTCATTAAAGCCCAAAACTGTTACAGGCATGGAAGGAGTTGCAACTTTAACAACTTTATTGTTTTCGTCAAACATAGCTTTAACTTTGCATAATGTAGTGCCTGAAACAATAGTATCCCCAACTTTTAGTGAGCCATCGGTTACAATTAATGATGCAATTGCGCCCTTGCCTTTATCTAGGCGGGCTTCCAAAATTGTGCCAATTGCATTAACATTAGGGTTAGCCTTTAAGCCTTGAACATCGGCAACAAGAAGGATAGTTTCTAACAATTTATCTATCCCCTCACCTGTTTTGGCCGAAATTTTGCATATTATAGCATCGCCACCCCAAGCTTCTGGCAAAACATTGTGCTCGGCAAGTTGTTGCATAATCCTATCAGGGTCGGCTTGAGGCTTATCAATTTTATTAATTGCTACAATCATTGGGATGTTGGCAGATTTTATATGATTAATTGCCTCGACAGTTTGAGGCATAATGCCATCATCCGCCGCAACAATTAATATAGCAATGTCGGTAACTGAAGCGCCCCTTGCGCGCATTGCAGTAAACGCTTCATGGCCCGGAGTATCGATAAATGTAATAAATTTATCTTTAACAGCCACGCGATATGCACCAATTGCTTGTGTTATGCCGCCAGCTTCACCAAGTGCAACCTTGGTTTTGCGGATATAATCTAGCAAACTGGTTTTGCCATGGTCCACGTGGCCCATAACGGTTACAATTGGAGGGCGCTCAACCGCTTCGTTTTCGCTGTAAGAACGGATGTTCTTTTGAACGTCTTTCAATTTTTCTTCACCAGTTTTGTCAAGCTTTTGCACAAGTTCAATGCCCATATCGGACATAATAAGCTCGGCAGTTGCAAAATCTATTGTTGAATTGATGGTAACCATCATGCCAAGCTCCATAAATTTTTTAATTATTTCGCTAACTGGCTTTCCACTTAATTCGGATAATAACTTAACTGTTATGTTTTCAGTTGTTATAACTGATGGACCTTGTGGCCTATTTTCAACCGCAACAGAAGTTTCCTTTTTCTTTATACGGTTTTTTCTTACAATTTCTCTGTCGCTTTCCTCTTCTGCAAGCATGCCGCGCTTTAATAAATCACGCTTAGAATACTGGCGTTTTTCTTCAAAATGAGTTTCTTTTTTCTTATTAAAGTTTCGGCTTGGGCTGGCAGTTATTACAGGCTGAGCATAATTTATGCTTGGGCGCTGTTTAGTATCCTTATTAAACAGAGGTTTTTGCCCCGGCTTTAGGTTATTTGGCTTAGCGTTTAAATTTGGTTTTTGATTATTTTGTTTAAAATTATTAAATGGTTTTTTGTTGTTAGGGTTTTGATTAAAGTTTGGCTTTTTATTTTGATTGTAATTGGCATTATTTTTGAAATTTTGTTGTGGTTTTTTAGTGTCGGCTTCAAATTGGGTTTGAGGCTTCTTTTCAATTTTAGGCTGCGAAACAACCGGAGCGACTGGTGGCTTTGGCTCTGCAACTTCTTTCTTTTCACCAACAATTAAGTTGGTTTCCTTTTCCTTCACCGCCCGGGTTAACGCGCTCATTTCACCTTTTAAGTTATAAAATTTTTCAGCAAGAGAAATAAACAATTTATCTTTTACCATAGATTGTAATTGTTTAATTGATTTATTAAAATCTTGATTTTTTGTTTCGTTAGCCAATACTAATACTCTCCTTATTTAATAAAATTGCTTTACTTAAATTGGGCTCTAATACGCCAATTATTTTTATGCCCGGCTTGTTTGTTAAGTTTTCCAACGGAATTTTTGTTTCAATTAAAGGGCAATGCTTTTTGTTTGCCACATTATGCGCCAATGCTTTTAAATTTGGCGTGGCGGACGAACAAACTAAAATTAAATGCACATCCTTTTCGCAATGCTTTAATTTGCCCTGCCCTAAAATTACATTGTTGGATTTTATTGCAAACCCTAAATAACTAATTACTTTGTTCATAATTTTTTAATTCATCATAAATTTCATTATCTATTTGCATTTTAAATGCACGATTTAATGCCTTTTTTTTGATTGCCAATGTTATGCAATCATTATTTTTGCAAATATAGGCACCGCGTCCGCCAAGTTTGTGCAATTTATCTATAACAAATGCTCCGTTAACTTTGGCAATGCGAATTAATTCATTTTGTTGCTTGTTTTGCCTGCAAGCAATACACCTTCTTTCATTTTTTATGTGCATAGCCTACTCATCTATATCTTCAAAGAAGTCGTCATCCAAAATAATGTTTACATTTGAGGTGCTAACCACATCATTAACCTTATTTTTAGGGGTTGAACTAACTGGTTTAACATCTATTTTATAGCCAGTTAATTTGGCTGCAAGCCTTACATTGTGCCCACCCTTGCCAATTGCAAGCGAAAGTTTATTTTCTGGCACAAGCACATTGGCAACGCCGGCCGCTGTGTCAACTGTAATTTCACTAACTTCGGCTGGTGAAAGTGCTGCCACAATGTAATCTGCTGGATTTTCACTATAGTTTATAATGTCAATCTTTTCGCCTTTAAGCTCGGTTATAACGGCACTGATTCGGCTGCCTTTATTGCCAACGCAAGCACCAACGGGGTCAAGATTAGCAACAGTGGATTGAACGGCAATTTTTGTTCTTAAACCTGCCTCCCTAACAATGCCAACAATGTTAACTTCACCATTATTTAGTTCTGGCACTTCCATTTCCAAAAGCAATTTAACAAAGTTTGGATGCGTTCTGGTAACTTGAACAACTGTGCCTTTAAAATCGTCTTTAATGTGGCGAACATAAACTTTAATGCGGTCACCTGGCTTTAAATTGTCGTTAGGCAAAACATCGCGTTTTGTTAGCAAACCCTCTAATGTTGTTCCGCCAATTTCAAGGTAAACATTGTCTAAATCAATACGTTTAACATTGGCAACAATAAGTTTGCCCTCTTTTTCGGCAATATCCTTATAAATTGATTGCTTTTCAATTTCCTTAATTTTTTGGGTTATAACCTGTTTTGCTGTTTGCACGGCTATACGGTTAAAATCTTTAGTGGATTCTTCCTGCATAACTAAATCGCCCACTTTATAAGAGTGTTTAATTTGTTTGGCTTCTTCTAAGCTTATTTCCTTTTCTTCGTCTTCCACTTCGCTAACAACTGTGCGGTAAGAATATATTTTTATTGTGTTCTTTTCTGGAAAAAGCTTAACTTGTGCATTTTTAGCCATGCCACTATTCTTTTTGTAGGCAGCGGTTAAAGCTTGTTCAAGTGCCTCAATAAAAACATCTTCATTAATGCCCTTTTCGGCTTGCAAATCTTTTAATGCTTCAAAAAAATCTTTATTAATCATAAATTCTCCTTAAAAATCAATATGTGGTAAAATGTAAGCAATGTCAGTGTTTAAAATGGCAATGTTGTTATTGTTTAAATTAAAACCAGTTTTATCTTCATCTCTAAACAACAATGTGGCAGTAAATTCTTTTAGGCCATCAACTTTTTTATAAAGTTTAACATCTACGAGTTGATTTTGATATTTTTTAAATTGCCAATCAAATTTTAATGGTTTATCCAACCCATAGGAAGAAACATCTAAAATGTAAGGTTTATCTTGTGTTGGGTTAAGATCTTCAATAACTGGGTCAATCATATCATTAACTGCAACACAATCGTCTATGGCAACGCCGCCAAGCTTGTCAATATACACAATCAAGTGCATGCCATCCGCCCTTTTAACATATTCAACTTCAACAAGTTTAATATCCTTTTTAAATAGTGGGGATATTTCATTAAACACCATTTCTGCTACTTTCATATCACTCCTTAAAAACTAAGTTAGGAGTGGTTGCCCACTCCTACATTGTTAATAGTATACAATAAAGATTTTTAAAAATCAATAGATTTTAAAAAGTTTTGTGAAAATATTTAATTTTTAAATAAAAAAGGTGCCACAGCACCTTTAGTTATTTACTTTTTATTTTTTTTAGAATTTTCATATTTATCATAACTGTTAAGAACATCTTTAAGGTCGCTTGCAGCATATGAATCGGAATTTTCTACCGAATGAAGAGCGTCTTCCAACTTTTCTTTATATTCCGGATCATTAATATCGTTTGATAAGGCATCTAAGGTTTTTTCATAACTATAAAGCAAATCTTTCTTTTCGCTTATCAGCTTTGATTTTTCATAACTATCCATTTCGTTATTATTTTCAAGCTCGTTAATTTCATTTCTTAAATCTGAAGCACGCCCAGAAACTATATCTGTAGTGTTCTGTTGTGCCATTTCATAGTTAGATGCAGACACTGCTTGCTTTTCATATTCTGAATAATAACCAATTAAGCTATCATAATCACAATTTTGAGGCAAGCAAATTCTTGGCATGCCCAACATGCTAGACTGAGAAACCCTATTTATAAGTGAAAGAATCATATTAGCAAATATGCCCACAAGCCTCATTGGAATGGTAAATAACATAATTAGCAATGCAATTAATGTGTTAATGCCTAAACGCTCATAGCCCTTTATTGTTTCAAACCCATCTAGCAACGCGGTTGGCTTTGGCGCCAAAAACAGTGCAACAACAATTAAAATAATAAGATTTTGCAACGATGAACCAAAACTTGCATCACTGCTAAATGAAAAAGCAAAATAGAAAACCGCAAACAACACATAAACAATTGCTGCCCCTATTAAAATTTTTATAATAGAAGGCCAAGTTGCCATTGCTGCAATGGTTTTATCATCGTCGCTTAAATTTTTAAGTTCTTTTCTATCCATTGGGATTTGTTTTAAAGGCATGTTGTGAGCTTTCCACCAACTGGCCTTTGGAATTTTAACTTTTGCCATAAGTTCTCCTTTGTATATGGATATACTAACATAGTTTTGCGGAGCCTGTCAACTAAAATAAACATTTCTTTTATTTTAATTTAATAAACACTTTTGCTGTTGCAGTTGCGTCGTTTATTGCGCGGTGAGCATTTTCTAGCACTATGTTAAGTTTATCCACAATTGTGCCAAGTTTATAATTTTTTAAACCGGGCAACTTTTGATGAGCCATTTCCATTGTGTCCATAAGTGGGTTGTTAAAATTGTAAGAAAACTTTTTGGCAACATTGTAAATAAAGCCAATATCAAACTGAACATTATGCCCTACCATGGTTGAACCATAACAGAATTTATAAAAATCGGGCAAAACATAGTTAATAGATGGTGCATCTTTAACCATTGCATCGTTTATGCCAGTTAAACTGGTAATTTCTCTTGGAATATGCCTTGAAGGCTTTACAAAAGTGGAAAATGTTTCATCTATTCTGCCATTCACAATTTTGCAGGCGCCAATTTCAATAATTTCATCTTTATTTGCCTCTAGCCCGGTGGTTTCAAGGTCAAACACCACATAACTGCCTTCAAAAAATTTATCGGCATCGTCAAACAGACCGCTTTGCTCATAGTCCACATATTTTTGAGGGAAAACCGTGTGATATTCTTCATTAACTTTTTTATCGCTAGATTTTACCGATTCTAATTTAAAATTGCACCTAGCAATGCTAACTGCGGTGAAGTTTAGTTTGCCGTTAAACTCTCTAAACGAGCCAAAACAACAAACACTCATGCCAACTTCAATAAGGTCACCTTTTGCTTCATCTGCTTGGCGCGGAAAGATTGAACAATACAAAAATTTGTTGTTTAGTTTTAAAGTAAAATTATAAAAAGTGCGTTCAATTTCTTTAGAAACACCATTTTTTGTTGTTTTTCTTGTATAAGTTTTGCGGGCAACGTTTGTTACTTCGCCGCAAATTACAACATTTTCTACAACTTGAGTGGTTTTTGTAAAATCTATTGCAAGGTTATAATCGTTTTTGCCAATGATATCGGCAATGTTAGAAAGTTCATAAACTGTTTTTTCTTCCGCCTCTTTAATGCTTGCCATAAGCTCCATATTTTTTTCAATATAACTGGTGGAAGAATTAACTATATCCTCTTTTTTTATAAATTGAACAGTAAAATCTGCCAAAAAACTTTCTTTTAATTTTTCTGCCACCAAACTTTCCCTTTTTAGGCTTGTGGCATACTCGTAAACTGAAGGGGCCAATTTTAACTTAACTGTAACATTAATATTGTGCACTTCTACTTCAACATCATCATAGGTAAAGTTTTTATTAATTGCAGGAAAAGTGTTAACAATTGTGCTATAAGTGTGGTTAGCAATGGCGCGTTTATCTAATGCACAGGCAATAAAGTTTAAATCTAAACTGACATAATTGCCAATAATATCTGTTAATTTATCTATAATAATTTTTCTGTTTTTATCTGTTGGTTTAAAACAGTCTGGATTATATAAAAAATTGGCAGTACAAGTGTTTGTTTTTTCTAAATATACTGCATCTTTAAACTTTAACCCGTCAAAAAGAGTGTTTAAAACCTCTATTTTTTCCATATTAACATTATAACAAAAAAAGAGGTTTAAGTCAACCCCTTTTTAAAGTGCAAACTGCAAAATATCAACAATAATTACAAAGCCTAACAAAAGCAACAACCCTATATTATTAATTGCGTTAATAACCGAGCGTTTAACGGGCTTTTTTCTTATCCACTCTATTGCCACAAACACCATTTGAAAGCCATCCAATGCAGGAATTGGCAACAAATTAAACACGGCAAGGTTGGCAGCAATGGCCGGCAACAGAACTAAAATGTTTACAAAATTGGTTTGAGTTGCCGAAGCAATCATATTAATTGTGGTAACTGGGCCGCCTAGCGCTTTAATGGATAATTTACCTGTTATTAACTGGAATAACACAACAAGCACCTTCCATGCCCATTTAAATGTAAAAGGCACTGCCTGTGCTAATGCTTCAAAAAAAGAATATTTATATGTGTGAATTTGAACGCCAAATACATCGTTCATAGTTTCGTATCCGGGAGCTGGCCAACTGGCTAGGCTGCCATCACTAGCATAAATGATGTTAATTTTGCATTCTAAAAGCTGAGTTTTGCCGTTTCGCTTTATATTTAATGGTAAAATTTCTTGCACCAAATAAAATGTTTCATTATTTTCGTCTTCAAAAGGTTCGCCAGCTTCTAATAGATTTTCGCCCGAATAGGTTTTAAAGTTGTTCATAACATAATCAGTTATTAATGTCGTAATATAATCATCGTTAACAAAATCAATATTTTTATTGTTAACGCCATAAATTACATCGCCCGTTTGCATAATGTTGTAATTTATAGATTGTTCGGGCACTGTTTTAACTTGAACTAGATCGTAACCATTGGCAAGCAGTAAAATAAATGAAAATATTATTGCGCTTAAAAAGTTAAAAAACGCACCAGAAAATAGCACAATTAACCTTTTCCATGGCTTTTGATTGTTAAATGCAAGTGGGTTTTCCTTGCCCTCTTCGTCTTCACCTTCAAACGCACAATAGCCGCCTAAAGGAAATGCCCTAAGCGATATAACCTCGCCATTTTTTTTGGTTTTTTGCAAAATTTTTGGGCCAAAGCCAACGCTAAACTCGTTAATTTTAAATTTTAAAATTTTGCCGGCTGTGTAATGCCCCAGTTCGTGAATAAGCACCATTAACAACAAAACAACAATGGCTATAGCAATATAGCCAATGTAAGTTAATGCAGATGAAAAACTTAATAAACAAGACATAATATAATATATTTTTTATAAATTAAATTATGAAAATTATTGCAAAAATTGTTATGGATGTAACAACAAATATCATGGCGTCAATTCTATCCAGCATTCCGCCATGGCCGGGGAAAATGTTGCCGCTATCCTTAACGGCCGCCACCCTTTTAATTTTGCTTTCAACTAGGTCACCAATTTGGTCAATAACCGACACAACCAAACCAACCAACATAAAATGCCACCATTTTAGCGAATAAGTTGACAATATAATTTTAAGAGACGGTACGTTAAGCAAAGCAAACACCAGCATTGCCCCAATTATGCCACCCAATAAACCACCAATGCAGCCGCTATAAGTTTTTTTAGGGCTAATTTTAGGCGCAATTTTTGGGCCCTTAAATGTTCTGCCAACAAGATATGCAAATGTATCTGTTAAAAATGTTATGGCAATAACAAGCAAAATTAGCACTACTGACAGATGATTTATTCCAGCAAAAGCATCTATGTGATTTATAAACAAATAATTTGTGAATAAAAAGCCCGGATAAAAGCACGCCAACAAACTTAATAGGCTTGTTTTTAATTTTACTTTGGCAGCAAGCCCATTTTTAACTGACAATTCGGCAAAAAATATAATTAAGAAATACGCCGCAAGCATGCCAAGTTGAATTAATGGGATATAATAATAATTAACAAAATTAACAAAAATAAGCAAAATTATGTAATTAAATAGGCAATAAAAGCTAACTAATATTCTATTAATGCGCTTGCCCATTGCTTCTAGCAGGTTGCACATTTCAAAACTGGCAACTAGAGTTAATACTAAAATAAAAATATCAAAAATATAGTTGCCAACAACAGGCAAAAACTTGGCTGCAATGGCAAGTGCCACCGCCAAAACTATATAAACACTTGTAATTGTTCGTTGTTTCATGCTTTAACCCCTCCAAATCGCCTATCGCGCTTCATATAAATTTTTAATGCTTTTATAAGGTCTTTTTTAGTAAAGCTAGGCCATAATTTTTTAGGGAAATACCATTCACTATATGTAGACTGCCAGGTTAAGAAGTTGCTTGTTCTATTTTCCCCGCTTGTTCTAATAACAAAATCTAGCGGAAGCATATCGGCTGTGTATAGATGTTGCTCAAATGTTTTTTCGTCAACTTTTGTGGCTTTTTCAACTAAAAGTTCATTAACTGCCTTTAAAATTTCTTGCCTGCCGCCATAATTTATGCAAGCATTAATAACAAACCCAGTTTTATTTTTGGTTAGTTCCATAATTTCTTTTGCTTTATCCCTAACCTGTTTTGGCAGGCGCTCGTCGTCCAAATTGCCAGAAATGAGAATGCGCACATCTTTATTTAAATAGTCATTTTTAAAATCGTCTAACATTGTATTAAAAAGATTCATTAAAAAATCAACTTCTTCTTTGTTTCTTTTCCAATTTTCACAAGAAAAACAATACATAGACAAATTTTTTATGCCTAAATCTTTAACAAAATCTATTTGCAATTTTAAATTATCTAACCCTGCTTTGTGCCCTGCCGACCTTAACAAATGGCGTTTTGTTGCCCATCTGCCATTGCCGTCCACAATAAAAGCAATGTGCTTTGGCATGCGTGGGTCAGTTTTTAGTTTTTCTATGTTCATTTAAACTTCCATTATTTCGGCAATTTTCTTTTCGCAAGCGCTATCGGCACGAGCAGTAAAATTATCTATGCTTTTTTGAACATCTTTTTCTAACGAATTGTATTCGTCTTCACTAATTTCGGCATTCTTTTTCATAGTTTTAAAAACTTCAAGCACATCTCGCCTAGCATTGCGCATTGCAACTTTGCTTTCTTCCAAAAGCTTTTTAGCGTCTTTACAAAATTCTCGCCTGCGCTCCTCTGTTAACATTGGAAAGCCTACCCTAATTATTTTGCCATCGTCACTAATTGAAAGCCCGGTGTTTGCCGCTTCCAACCCGGCGCGCAAATTGCGCAAGGTGGAAACATCCCATGGGCTAACTACAATCATGCGGGCATCCTGCACTGTTATGTTGCAAGTTAGTTTAAGTGGTGTGCGTGTGCCATAATAGTCCACCATAACATTTTCAATAACCTTAGGGTTTGCTCTGCCAACGCGGATTACCATATATTCATCTATTAAATGGTTAAAGCATTTATCCAACTGCTCCTCATATTCCATTAAATTCATTTCAACATTTTCGTTCATAAAATCTCCTAATATAATGATAGCGAATTTATCAAAAAATAGCAACTGTTTTAAGTTTATAATTTATTTTAGGTGTTGACAAATTTGCAATATTATGCTAAATTATATACAAGGAGTAAATTTATGAAAGCAGAAAATGTTAGTTTATTAAATAAATTAGTTCAAAATTATTTAAACGATTTGCAAATTGGTGAAAAGGATAAATCTGGAAACTTTGTTTTTGCGGGCGCTACTTATTATGCAGATAATAGCAATGACTTGTGGGAGTCAAGTTATGGGAAAAGTAATTATACAAAAGAAGAGGCTCACGCATTATTAAATGAAAGAATTGCATATATTACCGAAAATGGTGTAGATGATGAATTTATGATAAATTTGCATAAAGATTTTAACAGCGGTGCTATCCCCGGCTTTACTATCATTCAAGTTAAGGATTATGTTTGTGAATTAAAAAATGCTAAATATATAGCCAAATTTATTGAATACGACGCTTGGTGGTTGGATGGTTTGTTTGAGGCCCTTAGATCGACAGGAGATGTTGAATGTGTTAGGCAACTTGCCAAAGATCTTCGTTTTAAACGCGGCAAAAGATATATTTATAAACAATTAAAGGCAATGTATAAATCAATGATTAATGACACAAAAAATGTATAAAAAATAAGGCGTTATGCCCTATTTTTTATTATTTTGATTGTTTTGCAACTTCTGCAGCAAAATCTTCATTGCGCTTTTCAAGGCCCTCGCCCATTGTCATAAGCACAAATCTACGAATTGTGATTTTTTCACCAATTTTTGCAACAAGTTCAGTTAAAACATCTTTAACTTTCTTCTTGCCGGCTTCGTCCTTAATATAAGGTTGCTCCATAAGCACAACTTCTTCATAATATTTGTTAATTTTGCCGTCAACAATTTTATCAACCATTGCAGCTGGTTTGCCCTCGTTTAAAAGTTGAGTGCGGTAAATGTTGCGCTCGGTGGCAAGTTTATCTGCCGGAACTTCGTTTACATTAACACAAATTGGCTTGCTTGCAACAACTTGCATTGCAATGTTGTGAGCAAATTCCCTAAGTTCTGGGTTTTTAGCAACGAAATCGGTTTCGGTATTAATTTCCACCATAGAAGCGAATGCTCCGCCCCCATGAACATAACACTCAATGAAGCCTTCGGCAGCAATTCTGCCCTCTTTTTTAGCGGCCTTTGCAACGCCGCGTTCACGCAAAAGTTCAACGGCCTTGTCGAAATTGCCGTCAGCATCAGTTAATGCCTTTTTGCAATCCATCATGCCGGCACCGGTCATTTCCCTTAAATTTGCGACATCTTTTGCTGTAATTTGCATATTATTCCCCTTCCTTTTCTTTCTTTTCTTTTTTCTTGCTTGGGCGCTTTTTCTTTTCAACAGTTTCTGGCTGCTCTTCGCTTTCTTCCTGCCTTGCTATTGTGCTGCCTGCAACCACGCTTGCCATAGAAACATCTTCATCCTTAGCGTCAAGGTCGTGCAACACAACGCCGCCCTTGGCCTCCATAATTGCATCGGTTAAAGCGCTTAAAATTAGGTTAACACTGCCAATAGCATCATCATTTGCTGGGATGCAAATGGTAACATCGTCTGGGTCACTATTAGTATCCACAATGCCAACAGTTGGAATATTTAACTTTTTAGCCTCTTTAACGGCAATGTGCTCAATGTGTGGGTCAACCATAATAATTAGGCCTGGGATAGATGTCATATCCTTAATGCCGGACAAGTTGGCAGCAAGTTTATCACGCTCAGCTTTAAGTTTAATAACTTCTTTTTTAGGAAGAAGGTCAAAATCCCCCAAAGCTTCCATATTGTTTAACTTGTTCATCCTATCAATCCTTTTGCGGATGGTGGTGAAGTTTGTTAAAGTGCCGCCCAACCAACGGGTGTTAATGTAAAACATGTTAGAGCGCTCAGCCTCTTGCTTAACGGCCTCTTGTGCTTGTTTTTTGGTGCCAATAAACAACACATTTGCACCACTTTGCACTTTTTCTTTAATAAATTTATAAGCCACATCAATTTGTTTAGAAGTATCTTCCAAATTTATGATATGAATATCATTTCTGTCTGTGAAGATATACTTTTTCATTTTAGGATTCCATTTCCTAGTTTGGTGACCGAAGTGGCAACCGGCCTCCAATAATTGTTTCATAGAAATAACTGACATTTTATACCTCCTGTTTACGTCTTCCCCAATCGTCATTTTGCTTTTAACCAAAAAGGAACAGACAAGCAATCAAATTGGGTGCTAATTTCTTTAAACTATTAAATATTAACAAAAAAAACTGCTTAAGTCAATAGATTTAAACAATTTTTTAAAATAAAATTAACACAACCCAAGGTTGCTAATTAACCCTCTTCAACAAGTTTTTGGTAAATTTCAAGCACTTTATCAATAACCTTTTCATCATTAACCACTTCAATATCGCGGGTTTGTTCGTCAATTTTAAAAACAACGCCCTCGCCCTCGCTTACACCTTGCATTGGAGTTACAGGAATCATAATTGTGTAAAGTGTTTGTTCCCCAGTTGGTTTGTCAACTGGAATTACTGCCACTTGTTCAAACTCAATAGGTTTTTTTTCAGGGTCATAAAGAATAACGTTATCGTAATTTTCTTCATCCAAAATTTGTTCAATTGGGTCCATTGCCTTTAGTTTTTTGTTTTTTAAGTTAAGGTCATCCCTTAAATCTTTCATAATTATCTCCTTTTATTATCTAAATAATCTTGCAAAATTATTGAGGCGGCAACAGCATCCAATTTTTCTTTTCTTTTGCGCCAATCTTTTTCGCGCTCGGATAAATATTCTTCTGCCATAACGCTAGACATTCGCTCATCTACGAACACGGGTTTAATTTGGGTTATTGCCATTAATTTAGCCATAAAACCCCTAGTTTTTAAGGCAATTGCCTCTTCTTCACCTTTTGTGTTTAGCGGCAGGCCACACACAATTTCATCAACCTTATTTAAATTAATTAAATTGGCCAAAAATTGCAAATCTTTTTCTTCCCCTTGGGTGTGATAAACGATGTAAGGGCTTGCCAAAAATTTGGTTTCATCACTAAACGCAATGCCAATGCGCTTTAAGCCATAATCTATTCCCATTGCCTTCATATTATTATTATAAAACAAATGTTGTTAAAAAGCAAACATTTTGCTTATTGCAATAAAAAAATGCGGGTTTAATCCGCATTTTTCTTTTGTTTTTTTTGTTTTTTGGTTTGGGTTTCAATTTCATCTTTAATATCTTCAATGATTTCTTTGCCCTTTTCAACACCTTTTTCAACGGTATCGGCAACCGGTTTGTTTACTTTGCAAGTGATGGCACCAACAACAAAACCAATGCCCATGCCAATTAATAATTCTTTCATATTCCCTCCTACTTTATTTTTTGCTAAAATAGGCGAAATATGTATTATTTTAGGCTTTTGTTTTGCTAGATTTTGCCATTTTTTCTACATAATCATTAACTGCCAATTTAACACAATCTATGCAAAATTGAATGTCGGTAGGGTTATTTTCACCAAGTGATGATTTAATTTGAAATTCGTCTAACGAAAGCATATTGGCCTTTTTGTTTTTTATAAGGCCGGCAATTGTGTCACACACGGCAATTATATATGGGTTAGCCTGTGCGCGAAATTTTGCATCGGTAATAACGTTAGATTCAATTCTAAGAGAAAATTCAACATTTGCGGTGTTGTCGGCATTAACATTTTCTGCAATGCCTTCAGCTTTAACAATTCTGCCCGCATTTAATGGATTAGAAAATATTTTTAAAACTTCATTTGAATACATAGTTATTTATCCCCCTTTCTTTTACGAGTTTTTGCCGAATAGGTTGAGGAATAGGCACGCAATTCGTCTACCGATTTTTTAATTATGTTAAGTGCTGTATCTATTTCTTCATAACTATTGTTTTTGCCAAGGCTAAAGCGAATGGTGCTTTTAGCATCGTCATTTTTAAGCCCAATGGCAGACATAACGTGTGATACTGCCAAGCTGTTGCTTGTGCAAGCGCTGCCGGTAGAAACTGCAACGCCGTTTAAATCTAATTTAGTAAGCAAACTTTCACCATCAACGCCGGTGAATGCAACTGAAATTATTTGTGGAAGTTTTTGCCTTACATTTGCGTTTATTGTAATGTTTTCAACCATTTCGGTTAATTTAGACACAAAATATTCACTTAATTCACGCAATTTGTGGTTGTTTGTGCGCATATCTCTATTTGCAATTTCGCAAGCTTTTGCAAAGCCAACAATGCCTGCCGTGTTGGTTGTGCCACCGCGTTTGCCCCTTTCTTGATTTCCGCCAAATATAATTGGGTCCACCTTAATGCCGTTAGAAACATATAAGCAACCAACCCCTTTAGGGCCATAAATTTTGTGTGCAGAAATTGTCATTGCATCTATGCCTATTTCTTCAACATCTAACTGCATGTTGCCATAAAGTTGCACTGCATCGGTGTGGAAAATTGCGCCCTTTTCATGTGCTGTTTGGGCAATTGCTTTAAGGTTTTGAATAGTGCCCAACTCGTTATTTGCGCCCATAATAGACACCAAAATTGTGGTGTTTTTAATGTAGCGAAGCAAATCTGCAAAACGGATAAAGCCGTTTTTGTCTACATCAAGATAGGTAACTTCGTAGCCGTTTCTTTCCAAAAATTTGCAAGCGTTTAAAATTGATGGGTGTTCAATTTTGCTTGTAATAATGTGGTTGCCGCGGTTACGGTTTGCCATTGCAATGCCAATAATTGCCATTGTGTTTGCCTCACTTCCGCTTGAGGTAAAATAAATTTCATTTGAATTTGCATTAATTGTTTCAGCAATTAAATCTCTACTTGCATCAACCACAGCACTAGCCTCTCTGCCAAAAGAATGTATGGATGAAGTGTTGCCAAAATTGTCAGTTAACACTGGCATCATGGCGTTTAAAACTTCTGCACTTAGGCTTGTGGTGGATGCGTTATCTAAATAAATTTTATCCATAGTTTCACTCCAATATAAAATTTAACATAACTATGTTAATTTGTCAATATCAAAAACAAAAAAAATTTATAAAATTCTTTATTTTTGGCATATTTTACACTTATTTTTGCCATTTTTTAATAAAAAATAAAAAAAATTAGCAAATTTTTGCTAACCTTTACATCTATTTACAAAATCTATAACCTCGTCATAACTGCTTAAACCCACCAAACTATCTACAATTTCACCATTCATAAAACAGATAACTGTTGGCACGCTAAACACCCTATAGCGTTTGGCTATTTCGTCATTTTCGTCAATATCAAGTGAATAGAAATTGGCATCTTTAACATTTTGTTCAACTTTTTCTAAAATTGGTTTTAACATTCGGCAAGGCATGCACCAAGTTGCAAAAAAATCAATAACTGAAAGCTTTTTGCTTTTTATTGTTTTATCAAAATCTTTTTCTGTTAAATCTTTCATTTTAACCTCACTTAATTATGTTGTTTACAACAAATGCAGTAATGGCACAAGCCATACTTATAGGATAATATACCACACTTGCCACCTTTTTGCAATCATTTTTAACTGCTTTTTGTTTAGTGTAACAAACATTTAGATGTTTTATTCCCTCACTTGCACAAAACTTACGCAAAATTTTGGCAATTGGGTCGTAACTAGTTTTAGAAATATCGGCAATTTCAAAGTTGGGCAGTTCGCTATATCTATTGCCCGCCCCCATAGCACAAATTATTGGCACATTGCAGTTATTAGCTTCAATAATAAGCAATTTTTTTGCGTTTAAATCGTCAATGCAATCAACAACATAATCATAATTTTGCAAATTTATTAAATTTTTTGTTTCGCTGCCATATTTAATGGGAAATGTTTTAATTTTTAAATTTTTGTTTAAGCTTTTCAGTTGTTTTTTAATTTCATCAACTTTTAGCTTGCCAACATTGTTTAAATTGGCAACAAGTTGCCTGTTTATGTTTGTTGTATCAATCGTGTCATAGTCCACCACCGATAGGTTTTGCACGCCAGAGCGCACCAAAAAATTGGCAACCGCACTGCCAACGCCACCCACACCAAAAACAATTATGTTGGCAGATATTAACTTATTTATTTGTTCTTGGCGCAACATAATTGCAAATCTATTAAGATAATCTAAATTTAGTTCCATCAATATGTATCGTTAAACCCATCCTCTATTTGCTGAATTTCGTATGCTTCCATGTCAAACACTTGTTTAAGATTTGCCAACTCTTCATTAGACAAGTTAGAATAAACTAATTCATCTAAAATAATGCCGCAGTCAAAATTGATTGCATCATCGCAATCCTTTTTTAATAAATCAAAATTATATTTTGTTTTGTAAGATAATATATCTGCATATTTTTCTAACAAATATTGTTCAAATTCTGCAACATTTTTAGATAGTGCTGGTTCATCAAATTTGCGGATACCGCGGTGCAATTCATATTTGTTTGTATCTAAATCTTTAATTTCCAAATAAGAATTATCTTCTATATCATTAACTTTTTTCTTAAGAGTTTCAAGCATTTTGTCTATTTTTTGCTTATTTGTTGATTTATAAACTTGGTTGTAGCAAGAAACATAATAACAACCATCAAATTCCCATGTCATAATAGGCAAATTGGATTGCTTTTTTGTTTTTAAAAACTTTAGCAATTCGGTTTGCGTGCCAACAAAATGTTCGCCATTAAAATCATATTCAAACAATTTTGTTTCGGGGTTAAACTTTGCCACCCATTTATTATCATATTTGTTTTTGCACATGCCATCACGATAATTTCGAACTAAATAAGGAATGTTAGAGTTTTCATTCTGCGGCGAAACAGTTTTTTGCACCCTTTCAAGCGCATCAACAATGTCCGCATCAAAAGGCATGCTGCAATCCAAACTCATTGCATATCTTTCGTTAACTGCTTCCTTTTCGCTTTTTGTTTTGGCGGCACTATATTCAATAAATTGGTTAAGAATTAATGTTAGCAACCTATGATTGCCGTCTTCACCATTAAAAATTTGGCCATTAATATTCATAACTAAAGGCCCGTTGTTGTTTCTTGTGTTAACAAAGCTATTTTTAATGGCATTAGAAGGTTTGCCAACATTTTCCCAAACCAATGGGTTGTTAGATGCATTTTCATACAAAAACCAATCTAAAAATTTTTCATGAGAATTGGCACCATAGCCCGAATTTTCAATTTGCAATGGCGTAATTGTTAATTTAATTGGCTTAATTGCCGTGGTGTGCCTATATGTTTTGCCATTTGAAGCATTAAATTCTTCATGTTCAACATGATTTCTTTTTTGCTCTAAAAATTGGTTGGTTGTTTTGCTATCGAAAGAAACGCCAAATTTTTCAAATGCTTGGCGCAAAATTTTAAGTTTTTTAATTAATTCATTTTCATCCATTTCGTTCATATTATAAAACATATTTTTTAAAGTCGTGTGTGCGGATTAAATCTTTCATTGTGTTAACAACAAAAGGTTTATCGATTTTTACATCTACTATTGGATTATTGTCGCTAGCGTTAAATGAAATATCTTCAAGCAATGCTTCCATAATTGTTTGCAAACGCCTTGCCCCAATGTTTTTGTTTGTTTCATTTTCTTCATAGGCAAGTTCGGCAATAGTGTCAATGGCGTCCGGCGTAAACTCTATGTTAACATTATCTACTTTTAGCAATTGCTGATATTGTGTTGTTATGGCATTTTCAGGAATTGTTAATATCTTTTTAAAATCTTCTTTATCCAAGCTGTTAAGCTCCACTTGAATTGGGAACCTGCCTTGCAACTCAGGAATAAGGTCACTTACACTTGAAATATGGAATGCACCAGCCGCAATAAATAGGATATAATCGGTGTGAACTACACCATATTTGGTGTTAACAACACTGCCTTCAACAATTGGCAAAATGTCACGTTGCACACCCTCACGGGAAACGTCTTGGGTGTTATTTTTCTTGGCTGCAATTTTATCAAATTCGTCTATAAAAATTATGCCTTCCTGTTCAGCGCGGAAAATTGCTTCTTTGTTTAAATTGTCTGGGTCTATTAGGCGGTCACACTCTTCTTCCAACAGAATTTCACGCGCGCGTTCAACCGTCATGCGTTTCATTTTCCTTGGTGCTTTAATAAAACCACCCATAATTTGCCCAATGTTAATTTCGGCACCAACGCCATCTAGCAAATTTACTTGTTTAGGTTGCTCACGCACGTCAATGTCAATTTGGTCTTTATTATAATAGCCCTTTTGATAATTTTCATAAAAATTTTGCCTAAACAACTCAGTATCAATATCCTCAGGCTTGTTGGCCTTTTTTAGTGGATATAAAATATCTGTTATTTTTTTATCTACAACAACGCTTGCCTTATCTTTAATTTTTTCTGTTTGCTCGGCTTTAACAATTCGAACCGAAGCTTCAACCAAATCTCTTACCATGCTTTCAACATCGCGCCCAACATAGCCAACTTCGGTATATTTTGTCGCTTCCACCTTAATAAATGGCGCGTTAACAAGTTTGGCAAGCCTTCTTGCAATTTCGGTTTTGCCCACACCAGTTGGGCCTTTTAAAATAATGTTTTTTGGTGTAATTATGTCACTTAGCACTTTTGGAAGTTTGCTTCGCCTATACCTGTTTCTTAACGCAATTGCCACGGCGCGTTTTGCCTTGGCTTGTCCAACAATATATTTATCCAAATTTGTTACAATTTCTTTACATGTCATCATATTACACTTCCTCCACAACAAAATTGCTGTTTGTAAACACGCAAATATCACTTGCAATTTCCATAGATTTAATTGCAATTTCTTTAGCCGACAATTTGGTGTTTTTTATAAGTGCTTTTGCAGCAGCCAAAGCGTAATTGCCACCGCTGCCAATTGCACAAATGCCATCGTCAGGCTCAATAACATCGCCCATGCAGGTTAAAATAAGCAATGTGCTTTTATCTGCAACAATCATAAGCGCCTGTGCGTTATTATGCCCCTGAGAACGTATGCTTTTAGCATATTCCACCGCGCTGCGCATTAAACTGCCACTATATTTGTTAAGCATTTTTTCAAATTCTTCACACATTGCAAATGCGTCGGCAGTGCCCCCTGCAAAGCCAACCACAACTTTATCATCAAAAAGCCTGCGCACTTTGTGTGCACTGCTTTTAAAAATAACGCTTTCACCCATTGTAACTTGTCCGTCACCCGCAATAACGGTTTTGCCATCGCGTTTAACGGCAACAATAGTTGTTCCTTTAAATTGTTCCATTGTCAATCTCCTTTAACGTATTTTTTATGCTCTCTAGCGAGCGGATGCGAAATTTTTCGTATCTTTTTTGCTTATCCTTTTCTTCAATAGGGTTAAGCAAGCCAAAATTGGCGTTTATAGGCTGAACATTGTTAACATCGGCGTTTGATAAATAGTTGTAAATCCCACCAATAATTGTATCCGCAGAAAAGGATATTAAACTTTTATGCCTTAACATTCGCAGCACATTAATTGCACAATAAAGCCCACTTGCAATGCTTTCAACATAGCCTTCAACCCCACTAAGCTGGCCGGCAATAAAAATGTTGCTATCCATTTTAAGGCGAGAAAATCTATCTAGGCAATTAGGAAAATTAATAAAATTGTTGGTGTGCATAACGCCGTAGCGCAAAAATTCAGCATTATTAAGCCCCGGAATAAGCCTAAACACCCGTTTTTGTTCGCCAAAAGTTAGGTTTGTTTGAAACCCAACCATATTATACATTGTAGCACATTTATTTTCTTTTCTCAACTGAACTACGGCATATGGCTTAATATTTTTATGCGGATTTGTTAAACCAACAGGTTTTAACGGGCCAAAACGAATAGCGTCCGTACCACGATGAGCCAAAATTTCTATAGGCATGCAACTTTCAAACACATTTTTCTTTTCAAAATTATGCAATTCAACAACTTTTGCGTTAATTAATTCATTATAAAAGCGAATATATTCGTCTTTTGTCATTGGGCAGTTTATATAATCGTCATCCCCTTTATTATATCGGCTGCCAGCAAAAGCAATGTTCATATCTATGCTTTCCGCACTAATTATTGGGGAAGCCGCATCGTAAAAATACAAAAAATCCGCACCAATTTTTTGTTTTAATGCCTCACACATTTTGGGCGTTGTTAACGGCCCAGTGGCAACAACCGTTATTGCGTTAGGGTTAAAATTATTTACATCTTCACAAAAAATAGATATGTTTTTGTTTTGCTTAATTAAATTTGTTATGGCATTAGAAAACGCTTCTCTATCAACTGCTAAAGCTTGGCCAGCAGGCACGCTATTTTGGTATGCCACTTTTAATAATGTGCTCCCCAACAGTGTAAGTTCGCGTTTAAATACACCAGATGCAGTGTTTTCATCGTCACTTTTCAATGAGTTGCTGCAAACAATTTCAGCAAAATTTTTGCTGTTGTGAGCAGGGGTAAGTTGCTTGCCTTTTATGTCATAAAGGTTAACTTTAACACCATGATTTGCAAGATACAGTGCACATTCGCTTCCGGCAAGGCCTGCCCCAATTACATTAACGCTCAACATAGTTGCAACCCTTTGTTTCGCAAATTATTGATGTTTGCTTTGCCCCAAATTTTTTATAAAGAGGCGCACCACAATTTGGACAGGTTCGGTTTAATGGCAAATTCCAAGAAATATAATCACATTTAGGATAGTTATTGCACCCGAAAAACAATTTGCCATGTTTGCTGTGTTTTGCACTAACCACTCCGCCACATTTTGGGCAGATGCCAGTTTCGGTTATTTGATTTTCAGATAAATTTTTTGTGTTTTTGCATTTAGGGTAATTAGAACAAGCCAAAAATCTACCAAATTTACCCTCTCTATAAACCATCATTGCTCCACATTTTTCGCATTTAATGTTGCTTGGCTCTGGTGAAGATTTTGGCAAACTTATGCCCGATTGCTGGCTAGCATATTCCAA
The DNA here is from genome assembly GCA_947589025.1 of uncultured Clostridia bacterium. GTDB lineage: Bacteria > Bacillota > Clostridia > Christensenellales > UBA1242 > Onthoplasma. The sequence continues at coordinate 40,248 of CANQAY010000004.1, read as the reverse complement.
CTGCTTGGAAAAATCTACATAAAATCTATCTACAATATCTTGCCATTTAACTTTGCCAAGTTCAACATCGTCAAGTTCCTTTTCCATATCTGCAGTAAATTTTATGTCCATAGCTTGTTTAAAGTATTCTTCTAAATATTCTGTTACTTGAATGCCCAGTTCGGTTGGAACAAGCGCATTTCTTTCGGTTTTAATATATTCCCTATTAAACAGTGTGGTTATTGTGGCTGCATAAGTTGAAGGGCGCCCAATGCCCTGCACTTCCATTTCGTGCGTTAGTGTGCCAGTGGTAAAACGAACTGGCGGCTTGGTGAATTTTTGCTCGGTTTTTATTTTGTTTTTAGTTACAGTTTCTCCTTCAACTAAATCTGGAATATTTATGCCATCTTTATCGTCATCTTGCGGCTTTAACAATTTTGTGTAACCTTCAAAAATAAGTGCCTTGCCATTAGAGCGGAATTTATAGTTATTTGCAACAATATCCACTGTTAAGCTGTCATATTGTGCCCAACTCATTTGACTTGCAACAAAGCGGTTGAAAATTAGTGTGTATAATTTTAAATAAATATCATCAATTTTGCCGGTTAAATATTCTGGCGTATACTTTAAATTTATTGGCCTTATCGCTTCGTGGGCATCTTGTGCGCCTTGTTTTGTGCTATATTCGTTAAATTTGCCCGGATGATAATCTTTGCCAAAATGTTCTATTATATAATCGCGTGCCATAAATTGTGCATCTGTGCTTACGCGGGTGCTATCAGTACGAATATATGTGACAAGTGCGGTTTTGCCCTCGCCTTTTATAATAACACCTTCATATAACGATTGCACTGTTTTTGTAAAATTTGCAAGGGTCATTTTCAGCTTAGAAAGTGCATCTTGTTGCAAACTGCTGGTAATATATGGCGGCTGCGGTTTTGAATAAGTAATTTGCCTTTTAACTTGGTTAACTTTATAGTCGGTTGATTCTATTGCTTTTAATATATCATCAACTTGCTCTTTATTTTTAATTTCTAACTTTTTATCTTTAAACTGAATAAGGTCGGCCTTAAATTTTTTGTTATTTTTGCTTAATTCTGCCGAAATGTTCCAATATTCTTCCGGAACGAAACTTTTTATAGCCTTTTCCCTATCCACAACAAGTTTTAATGTAACCGATTGAACGCGCCCGGCAGATAGTTTGCCGTGAATTTTTTTAGATAAAAGCGGGCTTAATTTATAACCCATAATTCTATCTAACACGCGCCTGCCCTGTTGTGCGTTAACTAAATCGTAATTAATTGGCTGCGGATTGGCAATGCTAGCATTAACTGCCTTTTTGCTAATTTCATTAAATGCTGTGCGCACTTTGGCGTCTTTATCTAGCCCTAAAATGGTGGAAAGATGCCAAGCGATAGCTTCACCTTCACGGTCCGGATCGCTTGCAAGGTATATTGCATCCGCCTTTTGCGCCAGTTTTTTAAGTTCTGCAACTGTTGATTTTTTGTTTGGAATAATTTCATAACTAGGCTCATAATTGTTTTTTAAATCTATTGCAAAACTGTTAGCGGGCAAATCTCTAACATGCCCTTTGGTTGCAAAAACAACATACTCAGCGCCTAAATATTTTTTAATTGTTTCTTGTTTACCCGGTCCTTCAATAAAAACTAATTTCATTTTACTTTCCTTAAATTTTAATGTAACTATTATTTGCCAACTTGGTAACTATCCCATTCATTTCAAGTTCAAGCAAAATTGCGTTTAATTGATTTGCTGGCAATTTAGTATGGTCAGCAATCTCTTGAAATGTATGTTTATCGGCCGATATATAATTTAATATAATTTGTTCGTTTAAGTCAAGTTGAACAGAAGAATTTTTTAAATTTTCCTTTTTTATTTGCAAAAAATCCAATATTTTTTCTGGCGAAATGGTGAATGATGGCGGAAAGTCGTTAATAATTTTGTTTACTCCCTCCGACATTGGCGAATTTATTTTGCCGGGAACGGCAAAAATTTCTCTATTATAATCAATAGCGTAATTAATTGTTATTAGCGAGCCACTTTTCTCGCCTGCTTCTGGCACCAACACACCCTTAGATATGCCAGCAATAATGCGGTTGCGAAGAGGGAAATAATAATTTTGTGCAGATATATCGGGGCTTGTTTCTGTTATAAGCAGGTTATTTTCGGCAATTTTTCTAGATAAGCCTATGTTTATTGATGGATAAATATGGTTTAGCCCGCCAGCTAGCACGGCAATAGTGTTGCCGTTTTCTTCTAAGGCGGTTTTATGGGCAATTGTGTCTATGCCAACTGCCATGCCGGAAACTATTGTTACCCCACAATTAGCAAGTTCTTTAACAAATTGTTTTGTAACAACTGTGCCATAATCGGTTGGTTTTCTTGTGCCAACAACCGAAATTGCTGTTGTGTTTAAAAGTTGCAAATTGCCTTTGCAATATAAACAAAGCGGTGGGCTATCAATTTCCTTAAGCAAGGCTGGATATTTTTCATTATATATTGTTATTATTTGAATGTTATCCTTTTCAAAACGCTGAATTTGGGTGTTTAAATAATTGTCATCTAGCAATGCGCTCATTTTTGTAAATTCTTCTTGTGTAAGCACCTCTCTAAACTTAGGTTTTAAAAGAAAAACCTTTTTGATATCTAAATTTACATCAAAAAGGGAAAGTAATTTAATTTTCTTTTGATAACTTAAAAATGGAAATAAATCTAGCCAAACTATGTTTTTATCTTCAATTGTCATGTTACACCGTGTATTTTTTATCCAAAGTTCTATATTGTATAGCTTCCATTATATGCTGTTTTTCTATGTGTTCTTTGCCATCAAGGTCGGCAATTGTGCGTGCCACCTTTAAAATGCGGTTATAAGCACGCGCGGAAAGGTTAAATTTTTTAAACGCTGTTTCAATTAAATTGCTACTTTCTTTATCCAGTGCGCAATATTGCTTAAATTCTTTTTCGTTCATTTTGCTGTTAGAATAAACGCCGTTGTTGTTTTTAAAACGTTTAAGCTGAATTTCACGCGCTTTATTTACGCGCTTTTTAATTTCGATGCTTGGCTCTTCCAACTGATAGTGAGAAAGTTCCTCATAATTAACGCTATCCACCTCAATATGCAAATCAATTCTATCCAGCAACGGGCCAGAAATTTTAGATAAATAGTTATGAATTGCGGTTGGCGTGCATTTACACTCGTGCGTGGTGCTGCCATAATATCCGCATGGGCATGGGTTCATGCTGGCAACCAAAATGAAATTGGCAGGATATTGCACAGTTAATGCATTTCTGGCAACGGTAATATAGCCATCTTCCATTGGTTGGCGCAATGTTTCTATGGTGTTGCGGTTATATTCGGGCAATTCGTCCAAAAATAGAACGCCATTGTGTGCCAAACTAATTTCACCCGGCTTTGCTTTTAAGCCGCCGCCCGTTAAGGCAATTAAAGTTGCAGTGTGGTGCGGGCTTCTAAATGGGCGCTCTACCACTATGCCCTTTTTTGCATCCAACACACCAGCCACGCTGTGAATTTTGGTTACTTCAAGGCTTTCTTCAAAAGTTAAATCGGGCAAAATGGAAGGGAAACATTTTGCAAGCATGGTTTTACCCGCCCCTGGTGGGCCAATTAAAATTATGTTATGGCCGCCTGCTGCTGCAATTTCCATTGCACGTTTTGCACTAACCTGACCTTTAACATAAGCAAAATCGTGTTTAAAATTGTGCTCTTTTAGTGCACTTTCATATGTTTTATTGTCATTTGGCTTAATTTCAATTTCACCCTTTAAAAAGCCAACCACTTGCTTTAATGTTTCAACCGGATAAACTTCAATTTTATCAATAAAGGCGGCTTCCATGGCGTTATCTTTTGGAATAATGAACTTGTTATAGCCCATTTGCTTTGCCGAAATTAGCATTGGCAAAATGCCATTTAATTTTCTAACATCACCATTTAAACTAAGTTCGCCAAGCACAACATAGTCTTTTAAAGAATCATTGGTTAAAACTTCTTCCGCCACCAAAATGCCAAGCGCAATGGGCAAATCGTACATACTGCCCTCTTTTTTAGTGTCCGCCGGCGCAAGATTAATAACAACTTTGTTAATAGGATAGTTAAATGTGCTGTTTTTAATTGCCGCTTTAACCCTGCTTTTGCTTTCCTTAATTGCGGTATCTGCCAAGCCAACAACATCATAGCCGGGCAAACCCGCGTTAATATCTAATTCAATTGTAACCGGATAACCAGTTATGCCGGTTAACCCATAAGATAAAATTTTTGCTAACATGATTTTATTTTACAAAATTTGGCAAATAGTGTCAACTAAATTATCGAACAAATGTTTGAATTTAAAAGAAAAAAGGCATTGCTGCCTTATCTAACTTCTTTAACTTTTGCTGCCTTACCAGAAAGATTGCGAATGTAATAAATTTTAGCACGGCGAACTTTACCTTTGCGAACAACCACAACTTTTTCAATCCTTGGGCTGTTTGTAGGGAATGTCCTTTCCACACCAACGCCAAACGAAATGCGCCTAACGGTAAAGTTTTCTCTAACTCCCGCACCTTTTTTAGCAATTACAACGCCTTCATAGGCCTGAACACGCTCTTTATCTCCTTCCTTCACTTTGTACATAACACGCACAGTGTCTCCAATATTGAAAGGAGTAATGTCTGTTCTAACTTGCTCTTTCTCGATTTGGTCGATAATAGTCATTTCTACCTCCTAATTTGACGTTCATATGATTGGAACACAGCGGACCGCCAATAATCAACTTATGTATGATAACACATAATTTTGCAATTTGCAAGTGTTTTTGAAAAATTTTTATAAACTTTAATAAAAAATGTCATCTTTTGGGTTAAAGGCTGGGCTTGAAATTAAAATTGCAGTGAATTTCCCATTAAACTTGTATTTAGTGTTTTTAGGAATAATAATGACATCCTCGCTTTTACTTCGATTTGTTCGCTATTAACAAAAAAACAACCAAATCCACGAATTATATATTATGTTTTGCTTGAATTTTTATTTTTCATTAAAGGATGTTCCCCATTTAATGTGAACGAACTAACGAAAAACCTAAATCGTGTTTTTCGTTTATATAGTTGTCTATAACATAACCTTTTTGAACTTCTTTACTGTTAATTTTGTTAAAACTGATTTTTGTTGCATTCATAATTTTCCTTTTTAATTTTAAAAGGCGTTTTCTATGTGGCGAATTTCGGCATCTGTGTCGCCCAAAACAGAAATGGCGTCAAATCGGCACGGGGCATCAATCAAATTGTGCTCTTTTAAATACATTGTGGCGACCATGCGTATTTTGTTTTGTTTGCGATAGTCTATTGCCTCAAATGGGTCGCCAAATTTGCGTGACATTCTGCCCTTAACCTCCACAAAAACAGTTGTGTTGTTATATTTGGCAATTATGTCAATTTCCCCTATTTTGTTCTTATAATTGTTTGCAATAATAGTGTAGCCCTTTTTCTTTAAATAACTTGTGGCAAGTGCTTCATTCTTCTTGCCGTATAACAAATGATCCATAATTTAACCCTCTTTTGCTTGTTCTTCATTAAACTTCTTTAAAAATGATAGACGGTGGATGGGCGTTATTCCATATTTTTTAATTGCCTCATAGTGCTTTTGGGTGCCATAACCCACATTATTTTCAAAATCATAATTCGGGTATGTTTTGGCAAGGTCTGCCATCAATCTATCCCTATACACCTTTGCCACAATTGAAGCGCAGGCAATGGCGTAACTTGTGGCATCGCCTTTTATAATTGATTTTTCATTTTTGCAAACATTTAGTTTAACGGCGTCAATTAAAAGCAAATCCGGCTTAATTACAAGGTTGTTGTAACTCTCTTTCATGCTCTCTATTGTGGCTTGCAAAATGTTAATTTCATCAATGCGGTTATTATCTCTCATGCTAATTGAAACCGCCTTTGCGTGGGATAAAATTTGGTCGTACAAAAGTTCCCTATTCTTTTTTGTAACTTGTTTGCTATCAAAAACGCCATCAATCATTTCATCATAATTCATAATTACGCATGCGGTAACAACCGGCCCTGCAAGTGGGCCGCGCCCAACTTCGTCTATGCCAGCAATTAATTTTATGTTGTTGCTCATTAACGATAAATCGTAATCAAATAATTCTTTTGTGTTTATCATAATCCCTTTAAATTTTTTCAAAGCAAATTTTGCCAATCTTGCCGGAGCGGAAATCAGTTAAAAGTGTTTTTGCCGCGCGCTCCAAATCAATTTCGCCACCTTTAATAATGCAGCCACGCTTTTTACCAATTTTCTCTAACACTGCATTATATGGTGTATTATTGTCTATATCTACGTTGTATTTAGATGACAAAACATGTTTATTCAACCTATCAATAAGTTTATATGCTACTTCAACAAGGTTTAAAACCTCATCTTTAACCGAGCCAACAATGGCAAGGTTGTACGCCTTTTCTTCATCATCAAAGTTTGGCAGAAGCACGCCCGGGGTATCCATAATTTCAATATTTTCAGTAACCCTTACCCACTGTTTGTTGCGAGTGACCCCCGCCTTGTTGCCAGTTACTGCCCTAGCCTTGTTGCAAAGATTGTTTACAATTGTGGATTTGCCCGAATTTGGCACACCTAGCACCATGGCGCGGGTTATAAAGTTTACATTTTTTTGTGCGTTGGCAGTAAGCCTATCCTTAAAAATTTTGTTTATTGTGCTTATTATAATTTTGGAATTTCCGCTAACCGTTGCATTTAAGCTTACGCACTCACTGCCCAGGTTATTAAAATATGCTTTAAAGTTGTTAATGTCAGTAGTGTTAACTAAATCTGCCTTATTTAGCACGTAAATTATTGGTTTGCCCTTAACCACCTTTAAAAATTCCGGGTTAATGCAACTTGTTGGGCAGCGAGCATCCAGCACGTAAATAAAGCAATCACAAAGTTTGCTATCGCCCTGCATTTGCTTTAAAGTTTTGTTCATATGCCCCGGAAACCAATTTATCATAGTTTAATAATAGCACAAATTAAATAAAAAAACCACTATTTTTAAGTGATTTTATTTTTTAAAAGGTCTGGGCGGTTGCGTTTGGTTATTTCTAGCGCCTCATTTGCCCTAAATTCCTTTATTTTTTTATGGTTGCCGTTCAACAGCACTTCGGGGACAGTCATCCCCCTAAATGTTGCTGGGCGGGTGTATTGGTTATACTCTAAAAGATTATTTGAAAAACTTTCTTCCAACGTACTTTCTGCCGTTATAACATCTGGGATAAGCCTTATTATTGTGTCTGCCACCACCATTGCGGGCAGTTCTCCGCCCGTTAGCACATAATCACCAATAGAAAGTTCTTGAACATTAAAATAATCTAGCACGCGCTGGTCAATGCCTTCATAATGCCCGCAAATTAAAATTAAATGCCTTTTTTTAGAGAGTTTAACAGCGGTTTGCTGGTCAAACACTTTGCCGCGTGGGGACATATAAAAAATTTGCGAGCCAGTTTTTTTAACGCTTTCTATCGCTTTAAACAACGGTTCACACATCATAACCATGCCCGCACCACCACCAAAAGGCTCATCGTCACATTTGTAGTGTGGCGGAGTGGCAAAATCGCGTATATTAATAATGTTAATTTTAACTTTGCCCTTTTCCACCGCGCGTTTAATAATGCTCTCTTTTAAGGGAGCAAACATTTCAGGGAAAAGCGTTAAAATATCAATTTTCATATTCTAACATCCTCAAACTTTTGTTGATTAATTAAAAATACATCAAGGTCTTCGTTATATTCTATAATATCGTCAACAAAAGGAATTTGATAACTAACGGTGCCGCACCTAATTGTTAAAACTACGCTTGCGCCATAGTCATCAAAATCCACCATTGTGCCAATTTCCTTGCCCTTTTCATTTAAAACGGGTTTATTGATTAGGTCGCTTAAATAAATTTTGCCTTTAAGTTCGGCATAATCCGCCCTGTTTACGAACAGCGATTTATTTTTAAAAGTTTCTGCCACATCAACATTAGGGATTATATCAATTGTTAGCGAATATGCCTCGTTATTTAGCGGCAAACACTTTGTAATTTTAGCGGGGGCAAAAGTTTCCCCAACAAAAATGTTTTTAAATATAGAAAAATTCACGCCATCTAGGTAACTTATTACTTTAACTGCCCCTTTGATGCCGTGAGCGCGAACAATTTTGCCAATTTCAAGCAAATTATTTTTCATCAAAATTAATTACTAGCCTTTCTTTACCTGTGCCAACCGATTTAACAACAGTGCGAATAGCGTTGGCTATATTTCCGCCGCGACCAATAACATTGCCTAAATCTTTTTTGGCAACTTTAACTTTAAAAACTTTGCTTTTGCCAGAATCTTTACATTCAATTTGAACATCGTCCGGGCAAGAAACCAAATTTTTAACAATGTATTCTAACATCTCTTGCATAAACCACTCCTAATTAATCTTTTTTCTTTTTCTTATTATTTGTTTTAGGTGCGCTATTGCCCTTAACTTCCAAAACGCCAACTGTTTGAAGAAGAGCCTTAGTGGTTTCAGTTGGTTGGGCGCCATTTTTAAGCCATTTAGCTGCCAATTCTTTATCAATTTTAATTTCAGCTGGCTTGGTTAATGGATTGTAAGTGCCAAGTTGCTCTATATATTTGCCGTCTCTTGCAACGCGAGCATCAGCCACCACAACACGATAGAATGGGGATTTTTTATCTCCCAAACGGGTTAACCTAATTTTTACTGCCATAAATTCTCCTTTTATATAAATTTAACTTGTGTAAAGTTAATTCGCTTTACATTATAACACAAAAAATTATATTTGTAAAGCATTTATTTAAAATTTTACAAATTTTTTATTTAACTATTGACAAATTTAATTTTTATGTTAAACTGAAAGCATGAAAAACGAAATTCAAAAAAATAAAATATTTAATTATGTGTTGGATTATTTTGATAATAATGATATTTTTGAAGAATTTATAACTAATCCGCTTTATAAGCTAAACAATGATGATTATGCTAATTTGGCTAGTTTTATGCTTCAATATGGCAAAGATAAAACACTTAGTTCAATAGTTTCTGATATAATTAGGTGCGATATTTTGCAAATGTATATGGAGCGCAACAACCATAAATACCCTAACCTTATTTTGCAGTTAACCGATTTTAAATCGTTTAATTATTTTATTAATCAAATAATTTCACATGCGGGCATAATAAGTAAAGAAACTGGCATTGAAATTAAAGAAATTATTAAATACACCTTTATTTTGGCAGGATATTATTTTGACCAATCTGCTGATAACGTTAAAGTTTATAAAGAGGTTTCTAAAAAATTTATTAAGCCTATTGGCAAATTGTTTAGTAAAGAATGTGAAGTTATATTTCAAGAAAAATATTTGTTAGATTAAAAAAGGGGCTTATTGCCCCATTAATTTTTTTAACATTGCCATTTTGCCACCATAAGCCTTTGGATTTTTCATCATTTTCATCATTTCTTTGCTTTGGCTAAATTGTTTTAACAAACTGTTAACATCGCTAACAGAAACACCTGCACCCTTTGCAATGCGCTGGCGCCTACTTCCATTAATAATATCTGGGTTTTGACGCTCTTTGGCGGTCATAGATTGAATGATTGCCTTATTTTTTTCTAGCATTTTGTCATCAATCATATTTTCAATTTGCTTTAATTTGCCGCCAATGCCCGGCATCATTGACAAAATGGACTTTAACCCACCCATTTTTTTAAGCGAATTAACTTGCTCGATATAATCATTTAGGTCAAAACTGTTTTCCCTAAATTTGCGTTCCATTTCTTTGGCAGTTTTTTCATCCACCGCCTCTTGTGCCTTGTCAATAAGCGTTAGAACATCGCCCATACCCAAAATGCGGGAAGCCATTCGGTCTGGATAAAAAGGCTCTAAATCGGTTAATTTTTCACCAACACCAACAAATTTTATTGGTTTGCCAATAACCGAGCGAATTGAAAGCGCGGCACCGCCACGTGTGTCACCATCCGTTTTGGTTAAAACCACGCCAGTAACATCAAGTGCGTCATTAAACGCTTTAGAAATGGCCACCGCCTCTTGCCCTATCATAGCATCAATAACAAGCAAAATTTCGGTTGGGTTAACCGCCTTTTTTATTTCAACAAGCTCATTCATTAACTTTTCGTCAATTTGAAGCCTGCCGGCAGTATCCACAATAACAGTATCCAACTGAAATTTATTGGCATAATCAATAGCCTCTTTAACAGTTTTAACTGGGTTGTTTGTTCCACGCTCAAAAACATCTATTTGAATAGATTTGCCAAGCACTTTAAGTTGATCAATTGCGGCTGGGCGATAAATATCGCACGCAACAAGCAGCGGTTTTTTGCCCTCTTTTTTCAATTTTAAAGCAAGCTTGCCGCACATTGTGGTTTTACCACTGCCTTGCAGGCCGCACATCATAACAATTGTGGGTGGTTTTGGGCTAACCTCTAGCTTTTGATTTTCCCCACCCATAAGTTTTGTTAGTTCGTCCCTAACAATTTTAATAACCTGCTGAGTTGGGGTTAAGCTTTTTAAAATTTCCTCACCCAAAGCAAGTTCGCTAACCTTATTTATAAAATCTTTAGCAACAACATAGTTAACATCTGCTTCCAACAGTGCAACGCGAATTTCCCGCATTGCCTCTTTAATTTCAAGCGATGTAAGTTTGCCATGTTTTGTCATTTTGCTAAAAATGTGATTTAATCTTTCGCTTAAATTAGAAAAAAATGCCATTAGTCCTCCAACAAAGATATAATTTCTAGCCTAGTTTGCATATCAATTTGCGATAGCGACTTTTCTTCTAGTAATTTCTTTATTTTATCATCTCTTTGCACAAAATGCAAGTCATTTTCCGCTTTTTCTAAAGAAGCAATGGCGGTATCTAGTGCATCTTTGACCGCTTGGCGGGTAATTTTAAGTTCAGCGCTCACTTCTGCAAGCGAAAGATTATTGTCAACATACATATAAAGCACTTGTTTTTGCTTTTCTGTTAACAAATTGCCATAATATTTATTTAAAATTGCAATTTTTATTCTATCTTCTATATTCATAACTACATTAAAATTTTATCTACAAAACTTTCGGCATCAAATGTGGATAAATCGTCCATTGTTTCGCCATAGCCTGTAAATATTATTGGCACTTGAAGGTCATTTATAATAGGATAAACCACTCCGCCCTTGCTTGTACCATCAAGTTTAGTTAAAATTATGCCATCTATTTGCACGCTATCTTTAAACGCTTTAACTTGTGCAATGGAATTTTGCCCAATTGAAGCATCTAACACAATTAAATTTAAAAAGTTTGCGTTTGGATATTCTCGTTTAGCAATGTTGTTAATTTTTTCTAGCTCTTTCATAAGGTTGGTTTTGGTGTGTAGGCGCCCGGCGGTATCCACAATAAGAACATCGTTGTTTTTGGCTTTCATGCTGGTAATGGCGTCAAACACAACAGACGCGCTATCGGCACCCTCGCCTTGTTTAACTATTTTAACTTTTAATTTTTCTGCCCAATTATTTAGTTGCTCGGTGGCTGCGGCGCGGAAAGTATCCCCCGCAGCAAGCAAAACTGATTTTTTATTTTTTAAAAAGAATTTTGTCATTTTAGCAATGCTGGTTGTTTTGCCCACACCATTAACACCAACCACTGTTATAATTAACGGATATTTAAAATCGGTGCTGGACACATTCAGTTTGTTAATTAAAATTTGCTTTAATTCAACTTGTGCGCGTTCCACATCTTTAATTAATTTTTCCTTACATGTATCCCTAAGTTCGTCCATAATATCCATGGCGGTTTCAACGCCCATATCGCTAGAAACAAGCAACGCTTCTAGTTCGTCATAAAAGTCATCGGTTAGTTCGGTGCGTTTAAATGTATATTTTAACTTATCAAAAAACTTTTTAAAAATTCCCATAAATCTCCTATATATTGTGTAAGTAGTTTATTATTTACGCCGTTTCTTGATTTTTACCGTTATCACTTTCCGCAACTTTTACAGCATCTGCAAGCTTAACGGAAACTATTTTACTAACGCCTTTTTCTTCCATCGTAACACCATAAAGGCTGTCGGCAAGTTCCATTGTTGGCTTACGGTGAGTAATTACAATAAACTGTGTTTCGTCACTAAAACGTTTTAAATATCTTGCATATCTTTCAATGTTAGCGTCGTCCAAAGCGGCTTCTATTTCATCCAAAAAGCAGAAAGGCATTGGCTTTAATTTTAATATTGCAAACAAAATTGCAATGGCTGTCATAGTCTTTTCCCCACCGCTCAGCAAGGTTATTTGTTGTAGCACCTTACCCGGTGGTTGTGCAATTATTTCAACGCCGGCAGTAAGTGGGTCTTCGCTTGGCAAAAGCTCTAGCCTTGCATTGCCGCCGCCAAATAGCTCTTTAAACACTTTTGTGAAGTTGGCCTGAATTTTGGCAAATTCGGTGTTAAATTTTTCAAGCATTTCTTTAGAAAGGTCTGCAATAATTTTAACGGCATCTTCCTCTGCCTTTTTTAAGTCTTCTATCTGAGAATTCATCTCTTCATATCTTGCGCCTTCGGTTTTATATTCTTCCAAAGCGTTTATATTTACTGGGCCCAAAGCGTTAATCTGATTTTTAATTTTGTTAATTTGAATTAAAGTATCCTTAATATTAAAGTTTTCATCAATTGTTTTGTGAGGCAAGCAATCGTTATAAGTCATTTCATATTCTTCAAAAATGCGCTCTTGCATATTTTCTATATCAATATCCACTTTTTGAAGATTGGTTTCTTGTTGATAAATTTTGTTGTTCACTCTGCCAATTTCGTTGTTTAACTCAGTCTTTTTATCGTCCAAATCTTTCAATTCTTTCATTAAAGTCTGTTTAAAATCGTCAAATTGAGAAATTTTTGTGTTTAACTCATTTAAAGTTTGTTTAATTTTTTCCACTTCGCTATCGTCTTGCTTAGATTTATTTAAATTAATGGCCTCGTTATAAACAGCCTGCTGGCTAGCAAGGTTTTTAGATAAAATTTCTATATTCTTTTCAATGTTTTGTATTTCTATATTTTGGGTTTCTATCTCTTTATTTAGCGAATTTATTTTTTCTTCAGTAGAAGCAATTTTAACCTTGGATGCGGTCATATTTTCGTTATATTCATCACGTTTTTGTTTTAATTGCTCATAAGCATCCTTAGTGTTTTTGTTAAACTCGGTTGCCTTTTGCTGGCTGGCGTTATAATCAAGCTCAACATTATCTATTGAATTGATTTTGCTTGTTAAATCTTCAACCAAATTTTTGGCAACGGTTATTTGGCTTTGTAAACTGAAAACATCTTCTTCTAAACTAGATAAATTTTGTTTTAAATTTTCTAGCTTAGTGTTTTTAACAAAATATAAGTTGTTTGTGCTGGTTAATTCGTCCTGCTCTTTAGCCAAAAGGCTTTTTAATTTGTTTACTGCATCGGTTAACGAATTGAAATGGGCTGTTATTGTGTTTAGTTCGGTAGATTTTTCTTCAATTGCTTTGGTTAATGCCTTAATTTCATTATCTTTATTTAACAGCGAACTATCATTTGTTTTATTTTTGCTGCCTCCCGACATGCTGCCTTGTGGAGATAAAACATCCCCTTCTAAGGTAACAATTCTAAAAGCAAAGCCGGTGCGTTTTGCCAAATTTGTGGCGTTATCCAAACTATCCACAACAACAGTGGAGCCAAGCAAACTATCAATAACTGGCTTATAAACAGCATCCGCCTTAACAAGTTCGCTTGCCACACCAAAACAGCCAGCAGATTTTAAATAAGCTTTATCTTGCATGGAAAGGCCGCGCGGTTTAACGGTGGTTATTGGCAAAAAAGTTGCCCTGCCCAAACGGGTTTGTTTTAAATAATTAATTAAAATTTTTGCATCGTTTTCGTCTTTAGTTACAATGTTTTGAATGCTGCCGCCCAGTGCAATTTCAATGGCAACCGAAAATTTTTCATCAACAGAAATAATGTTGCCCACAACGCCCTTTATGGCTTTGCTTAGTGTTGGGTTGTTTTTGCTTTCTTGCAACAATCTTTTAACTGCAAATTGATAACCTTCAAAATCCGCTTGCAAATTTGTTAAAATGTTTTTGCGGTTTGTATCGTTAGCGATTGACGATTTTAAATTATAAATTTTCAAATTTGTTTCGTTAATATCGGCATTAATTTTGTCTAGTTTATCGGTAATTTTTGCAACATTGCCCTCTTTTGTTTGCTTGTTTGCCCTAATTGTTTCCAACTCTTTATTTAATTGCTTAAATTCTAATTCAACATCTGCTTTTTCTTGCGTTAAAGAAACAAGCTTGGCATTATCTTGCTTTAAATTTTCAGTTAAAGTGTCCCTTTTAGCTAAATAAGCAGAAAGGTTGGCTTTTATATCTGTTAATTTAGATAAATTGTCTATTATAGCGCGTTGATGCTCTTCTTTTTCTCCTTCACTTTTGGTTATTTTGTCTATAAGTTCAAAATATTTTTCACTTAATGCTTGATTTTGCTTTTGCAGTGCGGATAAATTAGTTTTTTCTTCTTCACGCAAAGAAATAGCCGAATTTACAAGGGCTTTGCGTTGCTGTAAATCTAAATTATAATTATTTATGTTTTGGGTTAATCTATCTAACTCTTCCTTTACATAACGAGTTTTTTCGGTTAAAAGGCGGGTATCTCCTTGGCGTTTTTCCAATTCAACAGTGTTAACAAGCACTTGCTCGTGTAAATCGTTGGCGCGTTTATCAAGCTGATTAATTTCGTTAAGGTTTTTATCGTATTTAGCTTGCTCAGTTTCCATTGAGTTGGTTAAAACATTTAAATTATCCCTTAACCCTTGCAGTTTATCATTAATTTCACGCTTAGTTTGGGCGGCGTGATCGTATTGATAAATATAGGCGTTAATTTCAAGTTGCTTTAAATTATCACGATATTCCAAATATTTTTTAGCGTCTTCACTTTGCCTTTTTAAAGGGCCTAAGCGGCGTTCAACTTCGGTTATAATATCGTTAGCGCGGCTTAAATTATCCCGCACATTAACTAGCCTACGCTCGGTATCCTTTTTGCTGGCCTTATATTTTGATATGCCAGCCGCTTCTTCAAAAATGGCGCGCCTATCTTCTGGCTTAGATTGAATAATTTCTTCCACCCTGCCTTGGCCTATAATGGAATAACCATCCTTGCCAATGCCACTATCATACAAAATGTTGCGGATATCTTTTAAACGGCAAAGTTTGCGATTGATGTAATATTCACTTTCCCCACTGCGATAAAGTTTACGGGTTAAAACAACTTCGTTATAGTCAACATTAAACCATTTATTTGTGTTGTCAAACACCAAAGAAACTTCACAATAACTCAATTTTTTACGCTTTTCAGTGCCGGCAAAAATAAAATCTTGCATGCTATCACCACGCAAAGCCTTACTAGATTGTTCACCAAGCACCCAACGAATAGCATCACTAACATTGGATTTGCCGCAGCCGTTTGGCCCAACAATTGCCGTTATGCCACCATCGAAATTTATATGAGTATCGTCAGCAAAGGATTTAAACCCCGCCATTTCAATTTCTTTAAATGTTACCATTTTTATCCTCTAAATATCAAATAGTATTATAACAAAATTTAACCTAAAAACAAAAAGATTTTATTGCATAATTAAATTTTTATTTAATTTTAAATAAAAAAACCGCTTACGCGGCATTATAACGTTTGAATAAAATTTAAGTGATGCTTTGAATACTCTGCCTCATAATCGGCAAAGGTGTTTTTTAAAAATTTTAGCCATAAGCGTTTAACGGGCTCCATATTAGGTTCAACAAACACTTTGCTGTTAACCCATTTAATTTCTAAATCAAAATTTGTTAATTCAATTATTACCAAGCGTTCTTTTTCGTCATTAAACAAAGAAACATCAACAAGTTGAGGTGCAGAATAAGTAATTTCTGCTTGTCCATTGCCGTTGCCGTAAAGCAAAACAACATTGTTAAAAAATTTTTCGATTAATGTGTCACTAGAAAAGAATGCTGTAACATAATCTCGCGTTTCATAATTTTTCATAAAATAATGATAACATAATTTTTATAATTGTCAATAGTTTTAACCATTTTCATTTAAAAGATTTACAAGTTCTGGCTCGTAAATTAACCTAATATTTAATGCACGAGCCTTATCCAGTTTGCTGCCGGCATCTTCACCAACTATTACAAAATCTGTGTTTTTGCTTACGCTGGATGTTACATTTGCACCAAAATTTTGCAAAATTTTGGTTAATTCCGGCCTTGTGTAGTTATTAAGCGTGCCAGTAAGCACAATTGTTTTGTTAGTAAATGTTGAATGAGTGGTTAATTCGGTTGCGTTGTTAATTGTTATGCCCAAACTAAAAAGTTTTTGAATGTTATTAATATTTTCTTCATCTTTAAAATATTCAACAATGCTATTTGCAACAATTTCACCAACATCGTCAATGGCAATAAGCGAATTAATGTCTGCCTGCATCAATTCTTGCAATGTTTTATAGCGCTTGCTTAAAATAAATGCCGATTTTTTGCCAATGTTTAAAATGCCCAGCGCAAAAATAAAATTTTGCCACTCCACATTTTTGCTTTTGGCAATGCTTTCAATAATATTGTGTATTTTCTTTTCTTTAAACCCATCTAGCCCTTTTAACATTTCTTCGGTTATAGTGTAAAGTTCGTACGGATAAGCAATGTTAAATTTTTGATAAAACAACTGCAAGGTTTTTTCGCTTAAGCCTTCAATGTTAAAGGCATCGCGAGAAACAAAATGCGTTAGCCTATCAATAATTTGCTCATAACAATGTTTGTGATTAACGCAAAACAAATTGGCACCAATGGTTTTTAATTGGCTGCCACAACTTGGGCAAAATGTTGGCGGAACAATAGTTTTTTCTTCTTCAGTGTGTTCGGCAATGCCCATAACTTCAGGAATAACCTCATTGCTGCGTCTAACAAAAACACGGCTGTTAATTTTAACTTGCTTGCGCTCTATATCTTGTGTATTATTTAATGTTGCCCTACTAACTGTTGCACCGGATAGTTCAATAGGCTCCAGCACAGCAATTGGGGTTATTTTGCCTGTTCTGCCCACTTGCCAAATAACATCAAGCAAAGTTGTGCTTAATTCTACAGCTTTAAATTTAAACGCCATTGCCCATTTAGGGAACTTGTTTGTGTAACCAATTTCGTCTCTAACTAGGCAATTATCCACCTTAATAACCATGCCATCGATCATCACATCAAGCTTATCTTTAATTTTATCTATATATTCAATTTCTTGTTTTGCTTGCTCACCGGTAGTTGTAAGTTTAAAATAATCCCCCGTTTTAAAGCCTTGGTTAATTATAAAGTTGTGCATTTCGGTTTGGGTGCTTATTTTTTCATTTTCTATTAGCAAAACATCGTAACAAAAGAAATCCAACTTGCGTTTTTCGGTTTCTTTAGGGTCTAAATTTCTTACCGCCCCAGCCACGCCGTTGCGTGGGTTTTTAAGCGGAATTTCTGCCGTTTTATTGTATTCTTTAAATGATTTATTTGTCATCATGCACTCGCCCTGAACAATAAGGCGGCTTTTAAACGGAATTGTTAGCGGAACGCTTTTTATTGTTTTAACCTGACTGGTTACATCCTCACCAATTGTGCCATTACCACGCGTTGTGGCGGAAACATATTTGCCGTTGTTATATTCAATAACCACTTTAAGGCCATCATATTTATACTCTATGCTAAACTGTTGCTGTTTGCCGGTTAATTTGTTCATATCGTCAATCCATTTGTTTAAGTCGGCAAAATCTTTAACTTTGTTTAAGCTGTAAAGTGGAATTTCATGTTTTTTCTTTTTAAAGCCTTCAAGCACTTCATCCCCCACCCTGCTTGTTGGGCTAGACGGCAAAGAATAACCTAGTTCTTTTTCTAGGTCTACTAGTTCATAATATAAGGCGTCATATTCGGCGTCTGAAATGGTGGGGTTATCATAAACATAATAATTTTTATTGTGCTTATTAACCTCGTCAGTTAACCATTTTAGGCGTTCTTCCTTACTCATTTTACTCCTTAAATTCTATTGGTGCGTAATCAAGGCTTAGCATTTTTTCGCCAACTGTGTCAAACTTAATTTTTACAGTGTGATTTGAGCTGTTATTAGAAATTTCGCTAATTACACCATCGCCAAACTTAGGGTGTGTTACCTTGGCACCTAATTTTATTTTGGAAAAATCGATAGATTTTTTTTCTACCGTACTTTTGCTAAAAGTGTAATTAAAAGATTGATTATTGTTTGATTTTATTGTGTTCATATTATCTCCATTGTAAGTTTTATTATATCCATTTTGGGCAAATTGACCAAATGATTTTGATTGAAAATTATTGTAATTATTATATGCAGAAAAGCCGTTATTTATTTGCCTTGCGCGCTCGTGCGCCAAATCTAATTCATATAAAAAGCGGGATTTTACGCTATATTCACGCTTGCCGTACATAAAACGGGATGAACTTGATGTTAGCACAAGTTCTTTTTTGGCGCGGGTTATGGCAACGTACATTAGCCTGCGCTCTTCTTCCAAATCGTCATTATCTTCGCGGGAAATTGGAAAGATTTTTTCTTCACAACCCACTATATAAACATCGTCAAATTCCAGCCCTTTCGCGCCGTGCACTGTGGCAATAACCACGCCTGTGCCATCGTCACTATCCATTTGGGCGGAAAGAGTTACATTTTGCAAATAGTCAATTATTGTGGCATTTGGATTATTCTCTTCAAATTCTCTAACCGAATTAACTAGCGAGTTTATGTTAAGCAAACGTTCATAATCCTGCTCGTTTTCTTTATCAAACGAATTTAATATGTTGGTTTGGTTTATCATAAAAGTAAAAAATTCATAAACACCCATTTTATCGATATTTTCTTGTAAAGACAGCAACAAATTTTTTAGCGGAATAAGTTTATCTTTAAGCGGTTTTGGCAAAACCTCATATTCACAGTTAACAACCACATCTCTAATGCTGCGTTTGCTGGATAAAGCAATTTGGGTTAATTTTTCAATGCTTGTTTCCCCTATTCCGCGTTTTGGAAAGTTAATTACCCTTAAAAAACTGATATCGTCATTTGGGTTAACTACTGCTGTTAAATAGGCAAGCACACTTTTAATTTCAGCACGCTCAAAAAATTTAAAGCCGTTGTACATAATGTGTGGTATGTTGTAGGTTAAAAGTTTTTCTTCAAACGCGCGTGACAGCGCATTTATGCGCATTAAAATTGCCATTTCATGGTAAGGAACACCCTGACTGTGCTTTGTTATGATGTTCCTTACAACAAAATCTGCCTCATCCGTTTCGCTCATGGCTAGATAATAAAAAACATCTGTGCCGTCGGCGTTTTCGGTAAATAATTTTTTATCTAGCCTATTTTTGTTGTTTTTAATAATTAAATTCGCGCTATCAAGAATTTTTTTAGTGCTGCGGTAATTTTGCTCTAACTTAAAAATTTTTGCATCTTTAAAATCGCGTGTAAATTGAAAAATGTTATCTATATTTGCGCCGCGCCAGCCGTAAATGGATTGATCTTCATCACCAACAATTAACAGGTTGCGCGTTTTGCTTGCCAAAAGTTTTATAATATCATATTGCAATTTATTAGTATCCTGAAACTCATCCACACTAAAATAAGTGAATTTGTTTTGAATGCTTTCCAAAACCTCGCCATTTGTTGAAATTAAGTTATAAAAATTAACAAGCAAATCGTCAAAATCCATGGCATTATTTTTAACAAGTTCTGCCTGATAAGTGTTGTAAAATTTTTCAAATTCTGCCATTGACCTATCAAAATTATAAATATGCACAAACTCTTCAAGCGTTATATTTTCGTTTTTAATAATTGAAATGTTATGTTTAAAATTGGATTTTGTGTCTTCATCATCTATTTGCATCTGCTTAAAAATGTCTTTAAAAAGTTTAGCAGTGTCCACTTCGCTAAAAATAGTAAAATTTTCTTTATAACCTGGTATAAAACTAGCATATGTTCTTAACATACGCGCGCAAAAACTATGAAAGGTGCAAACTGTAACTAAATCACCATCCGTGGCAATTTTTAAAATGCGCTCTTTCATTTCGGCTGCGGCTTTGTTTGTAAAGGTTATGGCAAGAATTTTTTGTGCTGGAACATGACATTCGGTTATTAAATACGCAATGCGATATGTAAGCAACCTTGTTTTGCCACTGCCCGCCCCGGCGCTAACCAAAACTGGACCCTCACTGCAAATTACAGCCTGATATTGCTCGTTGTTAAGTAAAGTTTTATAATCCATGCTTTTATTATACCAAAACAACAAAAAAAAGGAAAATGTTTTTGTTAATTTTAATGCTTTTTTGTGTTAAATAAAATAAAAAAACACTAGCGAACTAGTGGTTTAATATTTGTTGCGTTTCATAGCGCGTTTACGTGCTGCTTTAGATTTTTCTTTCCTAGCAACGCTTGGCTTAACATATTCAGTTTTCTTTTTAAGGTCACCAATTATGCCGTCTTTTTGACATTTACGTTTAAAACGTTTTAATGCGCTGTCAATAGACTCATTTTCGCCACATTTAACTGTTGTCAACTTTATTCACCCACTTTTATTTGAAATTCTTTTATATTATACACAAAAAAAGTGATATTGTCAACCACTTTTTAAAAATTTTTACATTTCTTTTAGTTTTTCGCCGCCTAGGATGTGGATATGAACGTGATTTACTGTTTGCCCAGCGTTTTCACCCTGATTTATTACCAAACGATAGCCGTCAGTTATGCCCAGTTTTTCTTGCATTTTGGAAATTTTTAGCATAATTTTGCCCAAATAAGAAGCACCTTCTTCCGTCATCATGTCTATGTAAGGCACGTGATTTTTAGGTATAGCTAACAAGTGCACTTTTGCGGTTGGGTTAATATCTTTAATAATTATAAAATCTTTATCTTCATATAATTTAGTGCTGGAAAGTTCCCCTTTAATAATTTTACAAAATACGCAATCTTCCATAATTCACCTCTCTTTTATTATATCAAAATTTTAATTTAAGTAAAAGGATTTTAGCAAATTTCTCCAATCATGCCCTCTTTATATGGCTTTGTTAATTTAATGTTAACAATTTCGTTATTTTTTAGTTTGCCTTTAATGTAAGTGTAAACATAATTTTCAGTGTAACCGCAAGAATAACCATTTTCATAAAGTTCCACCAGAACTGTGTGTGTGGTGTTTTTGTTGTTATTATAAAATTTGGTTTTTAATTGCTGGTTTAGTTTAACAAGTTTATCTTCCCTAATTTTTTTTGTGGCTTTATCAATTTTGCTTTCCATTTTGCTGGCAACTGTGCCTGCACGCTCACTGTATGGGAAAATGTGCATAAAACTAAACCCAATTTTCTTTAAATTTGAAACTGTGGTTTTAAATTCTTTTTCGGTTTCACCCACAAAACCCACAATAATGTCAGTTGAAATTGTTGCATTTGAAAAATTGTTTTTAATGTTTTGCACAATTTGCATAAATGTTTCTATTGTGTAATGCCTGTTCATGCGCTTTAATGTTTCATTGCAAGCAGATTGAAGGCTTATGTGAAAATGTGGGCAAAAGTTTTTTGAAGATTTTAATATTTTTATCATTTCATCATCAAGTGCCATGCACTCTATGGATGAAATTCTAAACCTTACATTTAGTTTGTCCACCTCTTTAATAAGTTTTTTTAGGGCAGGTTTGTTATTTTGCTTGTAATCCGTCATATTTATGCCGGTTAGCACAATTTCCTTTGCATTGGTGTGCTTGACTTCATCAATAATATCTGCCATATTACGGCTACGGCTCCTGCCCCGCACATATGGTATTAAACAATAGGTGCAAAAGTAATCACACCCGTCCTGAATTTTTATGTATTGCCTAGTGCGGGTTTTTATTGGGCGGGCAGTTGAGGTGTATTTATCATGAATTAAATCGGGCAAAACTTTGTTTTGTTTATTAATAAATTTTACAATATCCTCTTTCCCCGCGTTGCCAACAAGTGCAAAAACATTAGCATTTTTTAAAAATTGGGAGGGATTGTTTTGAACTGCGCAACCGCACACAAAAATTTTGGCGTTTGGGTTAAGTTTTAAAATGCGGCTTAGCATTTGGCGGGATTTATGCTCCGCCATGTTGGTTACCGCGCAGGTGTTAACAACATAAACATCCGCTTTAACAAGCCCCTCGCAAATATCATAGCCCGCCTGCTTTAACTGATTTAAAATGGATTGACTTTCATATTCATTGACCTTGCAACCAAGGGTTACCACGCTTGCTAACATAGGCTTACCGCCTTTAGGCTGCTTACTCCGGCAACAACTGCCACTTCGGCACGCAAAATGGTTGTGCCAAGGCTAATTTCTTTTGAAAAAGAGTTAAAATATTTAACCTCTTCCGCCGAAAAACCGCCTTCCGGCCCAATTATTAATGCAAAACTGCCATTAAATTTTGAAATAGGCTTAGTTGAATTTTCATATGCAAAAAATGCGTTGTTAAACTGCAAAATATCTTGTTTAATTTGAGATTTATCTATTATGGTTATTTTCATAACGTCCGCCCGCTCACACTGTTTGCTGGCTTGGGTGGAAATTGCGGTTAATTTTTCCAACTTTTTACTATCCACTGTGGCAACGGAAAAATCCGCCTTAAAAAGTTTAACTTCACTAATGTTAAGTTCCGCCAAATTGTCAATTGCCGTTTGCATTGCCTCATTTTTAAGCATTGCCAAATAAACCACAATTTTTTGCTGATTAAATGCCCTATTTTTTTGCTTTGAAATTACATTTGCTTTAACTTCGTTTTTTAAAATTGAGTTAATTTTAAGTTTATAGTCATAACCATCGCCATTAAAACCAATAATTTCATCCCCCACGCGCTTGCGTCTAACTTTGGCAATGTGGTTGGCCTCCTGCCCCAAAAAGGACACAACATTTTCATTTAAATTTTCAAAAAAATATCTTTCGTCCATTAATTAGTTTTTCCCTTAAGTTGTTGAATTGCCTCATAGGTATCATTATTATAGATATAAGCACCGCTAACTAAAACATCTGCCCCCGCCCTAACGCATTGCGCACCGGTTGTTGGGTTTATGCCGCCGTCAGCTTCAATTAATATATCATGATTTAGTGAACGCACGTATTTAATTTTTTTAAGGCTTGTCTCGTTAAACTGCTGCCCGCCCTTGCCAACCTTTACGCAAAGGATGGTTACCATATCCAAATATTTTAAAAATTGGTCCACCACCTTAACATCGGTGTCAATATCAACGGCAAGGCCTGCCATTTTGCCTGCCCGCTTAATTTTTTTAAGCACTTTAATTAAACTTTCGGCATCCAAAAACACCTCATAATGCACGGTTATAATGTCCGCCCCCGCTTTAATATATTGTTTAATGGATTTTTCCACATTTTTAACCATTAAATGCGCGTCAAAAATAAGCGGAGAGCGCTCCCTCAACTGTTCAATATAAGTATAGTCAATTGTTTTATAGCGCGTAAATTCGCCATCCATAACGTCAAGGTGATACATATCCGCACCATAAGTTCCAACACGTTGAATATACTCTATTTGACTGGACATATTTCGCCCAGCGGGCAAACTGGATGCAGCAACCACAATCTTTTTCATAACTCTCCTATTTTTATTAATATATTATAACATAAAAAAAATAAATATAAAATAAAATTAGGCTTTTATTAAATATTTATTTTAAAATTTATGTTTGCAATATATTTTCTTTTTGTTTAGCATATTTTATAAATTCATTTAAAAAATCAAAATTTTTATTGTTTGATTTTTCATATAAATAAAACAGAATAGACAGCATATCAGTTTTCCCATTTATTGACAATTGTTCAATCTTGCTTGGATCAATGCCATGCTCAGATTTTGTATGCATATTCCATCTTTCCATACGATAAGGAAACTTTTTGCTTGATGTTAACCCTTTGCCATACATTGTTTTAAACATTGTTTGTGTTAATTTTGATTTGCTTGATAAATCTCTAGCCTTTATTTCATCACTATCATTGTTGTCATAATCAACACCATCAACCAAACTAAGTTTTAAAAATATATTGCTCTTTGCTAATTCATAAAATTTTTCATAAGCTTGCAGTCTATTTTCTTCTATAAAAAGTGCACCAGAAACAAGATCTGAACAAAACTTTTCATTAGCCAACTTTTGATATTCATAATAATTATTTTCAGTGTCATACTTATTTTCGCAATGCTCGGAATATCGCCTTTTTTGAGTACGATAAATGAACCACTTAATCCAATTATCATATAAATATAAAGAATCTAAACCAACGCTAAAAAATACTTTTGGAGTTTCTTCCAATTGATTAGCATTGCCACCAATTTTGGGCAAAAGGCCATCTTGCATTATACTTTCTAAATTTTTAGCACCAGTAAAATGCAATTGTATTGTTTTTAAATTTTCATTTTGAATATCTTTCATATTAATAATTTATCAAATCGTATTCAATTTGTCAACTTTTTTAATTGTTTAAGCGTTTTTGCCCTTAGCATGCCGCAAGCACCTTCAATGTCGCTACCCTGGCTGCGCCTTAATGTGGCGCTAACGCCGTTGATATTTAGCGCCTTAACAAATGCTTGAGCCTCAGTTTTGGTGGTGGCTTTTAGCGGCCCGCCGTTTGGGTTAAGGCAAATTACATTAACATGGCAATTTAGCCCCTTAGTTAGTTCTTTTAGGCGCAAAATATCCCCCTCGCTGTTGTTAACATCCTTAATTAGGCAATATTCAAACACCACACGCCTATTATTTTCACCAACATAAAATTTTAGCGCATCAATGGTCTCCTTAATTGTGTAACGGTTGGCAATTGGCATAATTGTTTTGCGGGTTTCGTCCGTTGTGGCGTGAAGGGATAAGCATAGCGTTATGTTAAATTTTAGTTTGGCAAAATCGTAAATTTTATCCACCAAACCGCAAGTGGAAAGCGAAATGTTGCGCTCGCTTACATTAAAGCCGTTTTTGTCCGTTATAAGTTTAAGCCATTTAACAACATTATCGAAATTATCAAACGGCTCACCGCTGCCCATAAGCACAATGTTGGTAAAATTACGCTCGGTGCATTTGCCGTTATCCGCACTAACAACCGCTATGGTGGATAGCATTTCCCCGGCCGACAAATTTCTAACGCAGCCATTTAGCGTGGACGCACAAAATTTGCACCCCATTTTGCAGCCAACCTGTGTGGACATGCAAATTGTGTTGCCATAATTTTGCTTTAAATAAACGCATTCCACAATATTATTATCGTTTAATTTAAGCAAATATTTTTTTGTGCCGTCCTTACTAATTAATGTTTTAAAAATCTCCACCGGCTTTAAAATGTAATTTTGTTTTAATGTTTCAATGTCTTTTTTAGGTAGTTTTAATTCATTAAAATCTTTAGCCTGCATTATTGCATCAAAAACTTGCTTGGCACGAAATGATGGTAAATCTGCCAACTCTTTTTTTAATTCATCTAAACTAAAATCACTTAAAATTTGCATTGTATTTAAAATTGCCATGAGATTTTACTTTAAAAATCTTTTGCCATGACATTTGTATTTAATTTTCTATAAAACTACCAAGTTTAAATTTGTTGGCGTTCATATAGGCTTTGGCTGGCATTGGATGTTTGCCCTCGGGCTGAATTGTTACAACTTCAACTGAACCATTTTTGCAAGCTATAATTAGCCCCAATTTGCTGTTGCAAGCAACAATTTCCCCCTCTTTGCCGGTTAAATTGCAACTTGCGGCTTTAATAACTTTGTATCTTGCCCCATTATAAATAAAATAACAGTTTTCAAGCGCGCGTATTTTATTAACAATTTTATAATTTTCACTGTTAAATTTAAGCAAATAATCTTCTTTTTTTATCATAGGGAAATAGCTGGCTTGGCTTTCATTTTGCTTTGTGTGATGATTAATATAATAATCAAAATTATTAAAAAATTCTTTTAAACAAACCACACCTAAATTAGATAATTTTTTAAACATCGTGCTGGTTGTGTCGTCATCTTCAATGGATATTTGTTTTTGCAAATAAATGTCACCCGTGTCAAGGCCCAATTCGGTTTTCATAATGGTTACGCCAGTAACCCTTTCCCCATTTAAAATTGCATATTGCACGGGCGCGCTGCCCCTATATCTAGGCAGCAAACTTGTGTGAACATTTATGGTTGCAAATTTGGGGATAGATAAAATATTTTGTTTTATAATTTGCCCATAACTTGCGGTTATGAATAAATCTGCATTCAATTCTTTTAAGGGCTGTTCACCCTCTAAATTCAATTTGTTAAATTGAAAAAGTGTTATGTTTTTTTCTAGGCAAAACTTTTTTAATGGCGAAAAAACAACCTTATTGTTGCGCGCATTCACTTTATCTGGCTGCATAACAACGGCAACCACTTCCTGCCCCATTTCAATAAGGCCTTTTAAAATATCTGTGCTAAATTCGTTAGAACCAAAAAACACAATTTTCATTATTTATTTCCCTTTGGCGGCTCACAAATTTTATCTATAAACAAAATGCCATCTAAATGATCACTTTCGTGGCAAACGCAAACGGCAGTCCAATCTTCACAAGTAAGTGTAAATTTATTGCCAGATCTATCAAAAGCCACCACTGTTACGCATTGTGGGCGCTTAACATAATCATATTTGCCGGCAACACTTAAACAGCCCTCTTCTTTAATTTGTTCTCCACTCTTTTTAATTATGGTTGGGTTAACAAATTCTATGCGCATATTGTTGATGTTAATTATAAAAACGCGCTTTAAAATGCCCACCTGCACTGCACTAAGCCCAGCACCATTAACGGATAGAAGTGTTTCCCACATATCATCTAAAAGTTCGGCAAGTTTGTCGTCAAAAACAGTAACAGGTTTGCTCTGTTTTCTGATAAATTTATCTGTGTAAGGCACAATTTCTCTTATTGCCATAATTTCTCCTTAAAGTTATTTAATTTTAACATAGTTTAGGCGTATTGTCAATAAAATTAAATTAAAAAAGTGGCCGCGTGCCACTTATCTTAAATTATTGGGGTTAATTTCAACAAAAATTGAAACATCCTTTTCTATTACATCAGCTATTGTAAATAAGTCGTTTAAAATATCTTCATTTGGGGTAAATCGCGTTAAAATTTGATATCGATATTTAGTTTGGATGCGTTTTACTGGGCTTGGCATGGCTTGCATAAACAAAATCTGCTTGCCGTATTTATCTTTTAATTTTAGGGCGTTATCGTACAACTTTTTGGTTACTTCTATTGCCCTATTATCACTTACGCTGCTTATTAAAATGCGCACAATTGTGCTAAAAGGCGGAAAACCGGTTGTTTGCCTTAAATTAATTTCTTTTTCAAAAAAGCTATTATAATCATAGTTGCTAGCAAAGCGGTAAACATAATGTTTTGGTGCATAGGTTTGAAGCACAACATAGCCATCGTTATTTGCGCGGCCTGCCCTGCCCGCCACTTGGGTAACAAGCTGAAAGGTGCGTTCGTTAGATTTAAAATCGCTATTATAAAGGCTAACGTCTGCATCCAAAATGCCAACAAACGAAACAAGCGGATAATCGTGCCCTTTGGCTATCATTTGCGTGCCAACAAGTATGCTTGGGCTTGTTGCGGCAAACTGCTCCAAAATATGTTTATGCCCATTTTTGCCGCGAGTTGTGTCGTTATCCATCCTAAAAATTGGCACATTAGGAAACATTTTTTGCAAATCGTTACATACACGCTCGGTGCCTAGGGCCCCATATTTTATATTTGTGCTGTTGCAATTTGGGCAGTTTGTAAGCATTCTATAGCGCTTGCCACAAAAATGGCATTTTAATTGGTTATCTTCTTTATGATAAACTAAACTTACTTCGCAATCGTCACATTTTGCGCGGTAGCCACAATCACGGCACATAACAAACGAGGCAAAACCGCGCCTATTAATAAACAAAATGGCTTGTTTTTTGTTGTTTATGCACTCATCCAACTTGGCAATTAATTTTTTGCTGTAAGGCGATGTGTTGCCGTCAAGCACTTCATTAAGCATGTCAACAATTTCAATTTTTGGCATTTCAAGGTTGTTAACGCGTTCTTTTAAACTAATTAATTTATATTGCCCGTCTTTAGCCTTTTTAAAACTTTCCAAACTTGGTGTTGCACTGCCTAAAACAAGCGGGCATGCGTTATAATTTGCCCTAAATTCCGCCACATCATGTGTAAAAAAGCGTGGATTATTTTCACTTACGTATGAGCTATCGTGCTCCTCGTCAATAATTATGGCACCAACGTTTTCAACTGGCGCAAAAATGGCACTGCGTGCACCCAAAACCACACGTGCCTCGCCCGAAAAAATGCGCTCCCATTCGTCAAAACGCTCGCCCTCGCTAAGTCCACTATGTAAAACTGCCACCAAACCCGGAAAACGCGAATTAAAGCGCTGCATCATTTGAGGAGTAAGTGAAATTTCTGGCACTAACATTATGGCTGTTTTGCCATTGTTTAGCGCGTTTTCTATAACATTCATATAAATTTCGGTTTTGCCGCTGCCCGTTACCCCATGCAGCAAAAAAACGCCTTTATCATTTATAATTTGATTAACAGCATTTTGTTGTGCCTTGGTTAAAATGTTCTTTTTTATTTTAACATTTTCAACTTCAGGCTTGCGCATGCGCCTCGTTGAATTTTTTGAAACTATGCCCTTTTCTATAAGCGAATTTAAGCTGGAACGCCCAAAAAGTTCCACCATTTTAGAAAATTTTTCTTCTCCATGGTCGTTTAAATAAGCCACGGCGGAAAGCTGGCTTTTTGCTCGTTTACCTATTATATTTATTGCAGTTTCAACATCATAAATTAAACTTAAACTATAATCAAGTTGGGCATGTTCACTATCTAATCGCACACAAGATGGAAGCGCAAGCCTTATGCAATCACTTAAACGCAAAAAAAAGTGATTTGACATAAATTTGCACAACTCCAACACCTCTTTTTTTAATTTTGGCACCATTTCTAAATTGGCTTTAAGGGGTTTAATTTTGTTTTTATCAAAATTTGTTTCATTTGAAAGCCCTATCACATAGCCCAAAATTGTTCGGTTTGCAAAAGGCACGGAAACCCTCATGCCAATTTGCGTGTTTGTAAGTGCAACATAGTCAAACACTCTATCCACTGCATCGTTTTGTATATCTACAACAACTTGCGCATACATTTATTATTTAGATTTTACCCCAACAACTTCACCGCGTGCAACTTCTTCAGCAGCGTAATCAATGGCAAGGTTAGAACTTCCGTTTAAAGAAGCGGAAATTTTATTAATTAAATCTTTTGCGCGGGCGCCAACAATAACAGCAGCCGCATAACGGCAACCGGTAACTTTAACTAACACATCAATTGGCGGATTAAATAACATAATTATTCTCCTTAATTTTTTACTATTATAACCCAAAATTTTAATTTGTCAAGCATTTTTAGTTTTCTTTTTTGTTAATATCTATAATTGCTTTAACTTCTTTGTAAACTTCATATGGCTTTTCAATATAAGAAAAATTAAATTTTGCCCCACCCTGATTTGTTAGCGGGCTTGACATGCTGCCAAACGCAATAAAGCCGGTGTTTTTATGCAAAAGTTTATCCACCCAAGAAACATTAACTGTCATGGCACCAAGCATGGAAAAATCCAAACTTTTATAGTCAACACCAATTCTGCCAGTGCGTATTAAAATGCGCTTGTTTGTAACTGCATAAATAGTCTTTTTATACCACAATGCAAGCAAAATAAATGAAATTGCAGCAAAAACAGCATAAAACGCAACAAAACCGGCAAAAACACCCCAAAAAATTGACCAATCTAACTGCCCCATTTCATCAACCCCAGAAAGTAAAGACATTGGCACAAGAATTAAAATTAAGCACAACCACAAAAGAATTTGCCCAAAATATGCCCTAAATTTATGTGGGCGATAAGTTTTTAAAATAACTTCACCTTCACCCAAAACTAAATTAAATTGTTCGTTGTCGTTCATAATCTCTCCTTATAAAAATATATTATCAAACTGAACTAAATTTGTCAACTTCTTAATTTATCAATCGTAAGTTTTGCGGCGTTTTGCTCGGCTTCCCGCTTGGTTGAGCCGTTGCCGTAGGCAATAAATTTGCCATTAATAATTGTGGATGCCCTAAAATTTTCCTGCCCATTTTCTAGCGGATATTTTTCCACCTTATACTCCAATTTAAGTTTTTCCTTTTGGCAATGCTCTTGCAACTCGGATTTATAATCCAATTCATGCACGCCAGATTTTAATTTTTCTTTAATTTTTAACATATCCAGCACGGCGGTGGAAATTGATGGCAAGCCATAAGTTAAATAGGTTACGCCAATCATGCTTTCAACCGTGTCCGCTAAAATGGCGTTGGAAACTTTATCTTTAAAACTGTGGCCAAATTTAATGTTGTTTTCAATGCCCAATTCTTTGGCAATTTCACTTAAATTTTCCGTGCAAACAAAGCTGGCGCGTATTTTGCTCATTTTACCTTCATTTTGTTTGCAATGCTTAAACAGATAATCACTAACTATTGTTGAAAGCACACTATCACCCAAAAATTCTACCCGCTCATTACTTTCAACCTTATGCTCGTGCGCAAAAGAAGAATGCGTGAATGCCAAAGTTTTATATTCTTCACTGCATTTATTAAATAATTCTAAAAATGAATTTGTTTTAAATTTTTTCAACTGCGTTTGTCACCTTTTCAATCATTTTATTTTCGGCAAGCGTATAAGCTTGATTAATTGTTTTTGCAATAGTGTCCGATTTGCTGTTGCCATGGCATTTTAGCACAATTTTGCTAACACCCAATAGTGGAGCGCCGCCAAGTTTTTGATAGTCATATTTAGCTTTTATGCCTTTAAGGCTCTTTTTAAGCAACAATCCGCCCAACTTTGCTTTAAATGAAGATTTTACAGTGTCTTTAAGTTCGCCAAACAACACTTCGGCAACGCCCTCAATTGTTTTTAAGGCAATATTGCCCGAAAAACCATCACTAACAATAACATCCACACTGCCGCGCAAAATATCACGAGATTCAATATTGCCAACAAAGTTTAGGTTAGAATTTTTAAGCAATTGATGTGCCTCTTTAATCATTTCGCTGCCCTTTTCTTCTTCTGTGCCAATGTTTAAAAGTGCAATGCGTGGTTTTTTAACCCCCATTGCCTTCATATATTCATTGCCCATAATTGCAAAATGCAATAAATTTTCAGATTTGCAATCGGCATTAGCGCCGCAATCTAAAAGCATAACGCCTTTATCGTTAACTGTTGGCAAAATTGGTGCCAATGCTGGGCGGGATATGCCCTGAATGCGCCCAAGCTTTAACACTGCGCCAGTAAGCGTTGCGCCCGTGCTGCCCGCACTGACCAACGCCACTGCATCGTCATTGTTTTTTAAATAGTCATATGCAACAACAATGCTAGACGTTTTTTTGGTGCGAATTGCAACAGTTGGCACATCATCCATAGTTACAACATCTGGGGCGTGAACAATTTCAAGTTTATCACTAACATAAACTTGCTCTTGCAAAATTTCTGTAATTTTGTCTTTATCCCCCACCAAAACCAAATTCAATTTTTCATTTGCTTGCAATGCTTTAATTGCACCCAACACAATTTCAAACGGTGCAAAATCTCCACCAAAAGCGTCAACCACAATTTTCATAAATTTCTCCTTAAAACTTGTTAAATAAATTATAGTAAAAAAAAATAAAAAAGTAAACCAAAATGAGAGGTTACTTTTTATATTAAAAATTTTTAAAAAAGCACAAAAAATTTATTTTTTTGTTGATAAATCGTATAATTTTTGCGAAAAATTGTAATTTTTTATTAAATTTTGTAACTTTTCTAAAATTTTTGTGTTAATTTTTGATGTTGTTTGTTTGGCGCGTATCATAATATTTTTTGGTGAATGAGCAAAATCTACAAACTCAATCATATCCACACTATAGCCAAAAGCACGCAAAATTTCGGCACGAATTTCATCCGTTAAAAGTGCGCTAAATCGTTCTTTAATAATGCCATCTTTTAACATTATGTCAAACTCACCACCATTTTTTATTGATAAATTTATTTCATGTTGGCAGCAAGGAACAGAAAATATATATTTAACCTTGTTTTTAATTGCAAAGTTTAAGGCGTAATCGGTTGCTGTATCGCAAGCGTGCAAAGTAATTATCATATCAATTTTGCCAGAAAATAATTTATCTTTTTTAACGTCGCTTAAAACAAATTCAAGCCCGGAATAGTTGTATTTTTTTGCCAGCTTGTTGCAATTTTCCACCACATCATTTTTAATGTCGTAGCCGATAATGTGTGCTTTAATTTTTTTAATGTTAACAAAATAATGATAAATTAAAAATGTTAAATAACTTTTGCCACAGCCAAAATCCAAAATTGTGATATCATTCAAATTTGATGTTTTAAATTCGTCATCAATAATTTCAATAAACCTATTTATTTGTTTAAATTTATCATACATTGAAGCAACAATTTTATTTTCTTTGGTAAAAATGCCAAGCTCTTGCATAACGGGAACATTGTCCCCCTCATTTAAAAGATATTTTTTAGTTTTGTTGTGTAGGGTATCCACTTTGGCTAAATTGTTGGCCTTAACCCTCTTTTTATATCCGTTTTTGGAAATTGAAAAGATATAAGATTTTTGGGGCACTTCAAACAAAATTTGTTTAAAGTTGTTAAGCTCTAGCCTGTCAATTGCCACAGAGTATGGCAAATTTTCATGAAAAACCTGCGTTTTTGTGGATTTTTCTAGTTGAAAAAGCTGTTCACCCTTAATGTTAACTGGGCGTAGGCTTATTTTGTTAAATTCCCCTGCAAGTTTGTCGCTTAAAACAATTTTTAATGCAGGGTTTTGTTTAAAAAACTCTTTTATTTCTTCTGCTGTCATATTGTTATTATATCACAATAAAACAAATTGTCAAATAAAAATAAAAAAATGGGGATAAACCCCAAATTAATTTATTTTGTCTTTTTTTCGTCTAAGTTAATAACTTGCTCGCCATCATAATAACCACAATTTTTACAAACCTGATGTGCCACTTTCTTTTCATGGCAATGTGGGCATTCTACTAGTGTAGGAACAGCGGCTTTCCAGTTAGCACGGCGTTTATCACGCCTAGCCTTAGACACTTTTCCTTTTGGAACAGCCATTATTTACCTCCTATATATTGTGTTGCAGATAATTTTTTGCACAACTTATCTATCAACACCCGACAAAATCGAGATAAGTATAGCAAATATAAAATTGTATGTCAACTAGTTTTTAAAAATTTATTTTATTTTGCCAAACTTGCAGTATCCATTGCAATCATATACTCTTCGTCGGTTGGAATACGGTAAACTTTTACGCGGCTTGTCTTTTTAGAAAATTCTTGTATTGTGCCACGAGGTGCAGTTTGGTTTATTTTGCTATCAAACTCTACTCCCAAATATTCCATATCTTTACAAACGGCTTCGCGCACAAGAGCATCATTTTCGCCAACGCCGGCGGTAAATATAATGTAATCCACCCCATTCATTGCAGCGGCGTAAGCGCCAATATATTTTTTAATTGAATAAACAAGCATATCAAATGCCAATTTAACCTGAGGGTTATCCAAATTAGCGTCAATATCGCGTAAATCACTATATTTACCGGTAACGCCAAGCAAGCCGCTTTCTTTATTTAACAAATTAATTGCCGCATTAATATCAATCTTTTTAACATCCATAATGGCTTGAACAACGGAAGGGTCAATATCCCCCGAGCGGGTGCCCATAACCACGCCTGCAAGTGGAGTGTAACCCATTGAAGTATCCACACAAACGCCATCTTTAATTGCACAAATACTGCTGCCCGAACCTATGTGGCAAGAAATAATTTTTTTGCCCTTAAGCGAGCCAAAAAGCTCTTTACATTTTAGGGCGATGTAGCGGTGGCTTGTGCCGTGTGCACCATAACGGCGAATTTTATTTTTGCTATAAAGTTCGTAAGGAATAGCATACATATATGCTTTTTCTGGCATGGTTGAATGAAATGCAGTATCAAACACAGCAACATTTTTAACTTTTGGCATTAATTCCATGCAAACTTTAACGCCCAAAAGTGCAGCTGGGTTGTGAAGCGGTGCAAAATGAATATATTTTTCTAAATCCTTCAAAACGCGCTTGTCTACAACAATAGATTGGTTATATTTTTCACCAAAATTAACCATTCTGTGCCCTATTGCTTTAATTTCTTCTAAAGATTTTATAACGCCCAACTTTTTATCCAACAAACTGTTTAAAACTAGCTGAAATGCCTCTTTATGGGTTGGCATTGGGGCTTCAATATTTTGTTTTTCAGTTGTTTTATATTCCATAAAGGGATTATTTAGCCCTATGCGTTGGCAATAAGCTTTTGCAAGCACCTTGCCGTTAGATGTTTCCATTAACTGAGCTTTTAAACTGCTGCTGCCAGAATTTACTACTAAAACTTTCATACTTTCTCCTATTAACTTTTTAATTTTATCACACAAAAAGTTTAAAACAAAACATTTTAATAAAAAAGAGGCAAATTATGCCTCTAAATATCAACATTATTTGTTTTTCTTCTTTTACGCCTAGCGCCCCAATTAAACCCAATATCATTTAATTCTTGTTTTTGATAATCTGCCAATTTTAATTCATTTTGCCTTATGCGATACTCTAAATAACCCAATCTGTAGCCGTCTGGGGTAACAAAATCTTTTTTAACGTTGCCATATTGATTAAAGTATTCCAAAAATTCTTTATATTTAAAATGAAAATTATGCTTCCAACTAAAGCCGTGTTCAATTAACAACTGTTTTTGAGCATCGGTTAGGCTAACTAAAGAATCTTTAATTTTCATTTCGTAATAACCCAATTTGTATCCGTCTGGGCAAACAAATGTTTGAATAACATTGCCATACATTAAATAATGTGCCCAAAATTTGTTAAAATCAAAACCGTTTTTGCGCTCATATGCCCTAACAACAAAGTTTGGTTTTGGGGTTTTCCATTCAAAGCCGTGTTCGGTTAACAAATCAATTTGATGAGGATATAAGCGGATCCAATTAACCCTTATGCGCCTTTCATAATCACCTAAATTGTAACCATCTGGCGTAACAAAAATGGCATGCACATTGCCATATTGCAAAAAATAATTAAAAAATTGTTCAAAATCAAATTTATTATATTTCATGTTAATATTATAACACAAAAAATTGCCTTGTCAATAGGCAATTAAATAAATATTTTTGTTAAAAGCACAGTGTTTATAATTTCTTGCACAGTGCAGCCGCGGCTTAAATCGTTAACTGGTTTGTTAAAATTAAGCATTATTGGGCCAATGGCTGCATACCCTGCTAGGCGTGAAACAAGTTTGTAACCAATGTTTCCGGCATTTAAATCTGGAAATATAAGCACATTTGCACTGCCCGCCACCCCACTTGTAACGCCCTTTTTTAGTGCGGTTTGCTTATTTAAAGCGCTATCCGCCTGCATTTCACCATCAATTAAAAATTTGCTTTTATTTTGTGCCAACTTAACAGCTTGTTGAACTTTTGCCACCATATCACTGCTAGCACTGCCCTTTGTTGAATAAGATAGCATTGCAACTTTTGGCTGACCTATTACTTTTTTATAAAATTCGGCACAAGAAATGGCAATTTCTGCTAAATTTTCGGCAGTGGGATTTTCAATTAATGAAACATCTCCAAAAACCAACGGCTTTTTGCCTTCTTTTAGCATTAACATAGCGCCAGTAACAATTGATTTATTAGGCTTTGTTTTAACAATTTGCAAGGCTGGGCGAAGCGTGTTGGCAGTTGTCCAACAGGCGCCGGCAACTGCACCGTCCGCCAAATTGTTTTTTAAAAGCATCATAGTAAAATAATCGGGTTGCTTAACAAGAGCTTTTGCTTGTTTTAAAGTTAGCCCTTTTAATTTTCTTAATTCAAAAAGTTGCTCGGCAAATTCGTTTAGCCTATTAAATTTATCTATTTCAATTATTTGGCAATTGGGGGTGTAAAAGTCTTTATCAAACTGCTCCTTCTTGCCAAAAACAACAATTTTGCAAAGATTTTTATTTAAAAGAGTTTTGCAAGCGTTATACACTCTTTCATCTAAATTAGCTTCGGGCAACACAATGCGAGCATCAATTTTTTTGGCTTTTTGTTTAATTTTATTTAAAATATCCATATTAATCCTTTAACAATTCTAATATTTGTTTAATATGTTTGTTGCCGGCTGTAACACCTTTATTTATTGATTTTTGAACACTATTTTTATTAAAGCCCATTTGGCTTATGTTTGGTTGGTTAATTACAATTCTTAAATCCGCCACCTGAGGTTTGCTGTTTGTTATAATTGTTGTCATTAAATTGCTTGCATTTAATATGTTGCCAACCGTTTTAAATTTTAGTTTTTCATAGTTCCTTTCATAATCTCCAAGCACATCCACCGAAATAACTACCGCATCTGGCATATAAAGTTTAACAACATCTTCTGGCAAATTGTTTACCAGCCCACCATCGCAATAGATGTTGTTGCCAATTTTAACATGCGGAAACACGCCCGGAATTGATATGCTTGGCATAATGCTATCAAATATTCTGCCCTTATCAAACAAATGTTGTTTGCCGGTGTTAAGTTCGGTTGACACAGAAACAAACTTGATAGGGGCTTGCTCATGTGTAACATCCCCCACGGCTTTATATACTATTTTTTTTACCTTGTTTGTGTTTAGCAAGTTGCCTTTAAATAAGGCGGAATATAAACTAAAATTGCCTAACGAGTTAACTTTAAGCGACATATTTTCCATTTCTTCAGCCGATAAGCCCGAAGCATAAACCCCGCCAATTAAGGCACCCATTGATGTGCCAACAATAAGTGATGGCTTTAGCCCATGTTTGGCAAGCGATTTTATTACACCTAAATGCGCAAAACCTTTTGCCGCCCCACCACTTAAAACTAATGCAAAATTTTTCATATTAAACACCTTTTTTAAAATATATTATATATGATTAAAAAACTAAAATCAAACAAAATTTTGATATTATTGCTTTTATTTGTGTGCATTATTTTTATTATTAATCCTACTTTGTATGCTAAGTCTTCTTTAAATGCAATTTCGGTTTGGGCGTTTAAACTTTTGCCAGTTTTGTTCCCTTTTTTTGTTATAACGCGCATTATAGTTAACTTGTTTGACAACTCTAATAACTTTATGGACAAGTTTTTTTACAAGTTATATCACACAAGAAACAGTGCTAAAATCTATTTTTTGTCTATTCTGTCCGGATACCCTATGGGGGCAAAATTAATTTGCAACATGCACGAATTAAAAAGAATTGACAATGACGAAGCAAGAAAAATGATGTCGTTTTGCTCAGTTAGTGGGCCTATGTTTATGATTGGCACGGTTGGAGTTGGCATTTTGCATTCGTATAAAGCGGGGGTTATTATATTAATTGCCAACATTTTAGCTAGTTTGTTAAATGGCATTCTATATAGGGGCAAAATTGCAAATAAACAAAATAACTTAAACTATAGCGGAAAAAAGGAATATAACCCCAACCTTTTGTTTGAAAGCGTTTACGATGGCATGCAGTCCATTTTAATGGTGGGTGGCTTTATTGTAATTAGCTTTTTGTTAATTGAAATATTAAACAATTTATTGGTTTTTCCAACAATTGCTAATGCCTTTTGCGGTTTGTTTAATTGCAAACAAAATTATAATGTTATTTTATCTTGCCTAGAAGGGATGATAGAAATGACTCGAGGCATAATAAGTTTATCCTCCTCGCCTGTTAGTTTATGTGTTAAAACAATAATTTCAAGCGTTTTGATTGCGTTTGGTGGGGTTAGCATTTTAATGCAATCACTATCATTTTTATCTAAACTTAACATTTCTAAACGAACAATGTGCCTTCAAAAATTTACACAGGCATTAATATGCTTGGCAATTAGCGTGCCGTTATGTTTAATTTTTCTTTAAAAATGGCCATAATTAATTGACTTTTAAAAATTTTAGCTGTAAAATTAAATTGAGGCTAAGATGAAAGTAAGAAGTTTTGAATATCAAAATAAAGATACTCCATTGTTAAAAAAAGATGCCATTTTTAGAATTTTGTTTGCATTATTGTTTTTTATTGTGTTTGTTTGGCAAATAATTTTTATTTTTAGAGATTATTCCCTTCACACCCTAACAACCTTAAAAGCCGCCGTTGGCACAATTGTCTTAATTGTTTCTATTTTGTTTGATTTGGTTGCTTTTGCTTATGCTTATAGGGCTGTTGACACTTTAAGTAAAATTAAATTGCATGGGCATGCAGTGAGAATGGTTACCATTTTCTCTGACAATAAAAAAGGCAGCTTTGTTAGAATGTATGATAAACTTACCAAATTAATTGCTTTAGTTATGGGTTTTGCTTTGGTTTCTGGCTTAACTTATGCAATACTTGAATATTTTTATTACTCTTCCATTTCATTTTATTTGCCAATTTTGTTCTTTATAGCGGTTTCTGGCTTTAACACTGTTTACCATGTAACAACCGAAATTAAAGTTATGAAAGAAGTTCAATCTTATAACAATATTTATTAAAAAAATGGGCGCTGCCCATTTTTTATGTCTCTATAATTTTATCATAAATAGCTTGATATATGCTTGGCGCTAACTCCTTCCACTTTTTGCATGCAAGCATGGCCGAAGTGCGGGTATCTGTTCTTATTGAAACAGAAAATATTGTGCTTGCAGTAACCGGCTCAAGAATGCGCAATTCTATTGTATAACTGCCGTCTTCGTTTTTATAATTTTTTGAAACATATTCTTGACTGCGCTTAAAATCCATCTTATGCTCTAACGCAAAAGCGTCAATTTGTTCCCTTAAACTTTTTGGAATGCGAGTGTAAAACTGAGATAAACACCCCCTGCCATTTACCGTTATGTTATATCGATTTTCGTCATTATCACTGTTTGGTTTATAAACAAATTTGGCAGTTAAAAGTTGAAATAACAGATCTTTACAATCCATCCAATTAATCCAGTTATTTTGGCTAGAACATATTTCCAAAATTGAATTTTCTGTTAAAGGGATTTCCATCTTATCCAACACATAAAGTATAATTAACTTATAAACCGTGCTATCTGGTACAAAATCCATAGTTATATTCCTCTTAAAACAAGTATACACAAAACAAATTTAAAAGGCAAGTTTTTAAGTTAAATATGTCGATTTTATTTTTATTGCCAAAAAACTTGCTTTAACATTAATAAAATGTTAAAATTTTATTAGGAGAGATTATGAATAACATTCAAGAATTAATTCCGTTTAACACCGCCTGCGATGAATTTATTGCAGGCAGATATATTTTGGCTGATGTTAAAATTGCATCTTTGCTGAAACTTATTGCAACCGATGAAAAATTAACTGATATTATTTCATCTGCCTTAAAAGGATATGATTTTAACGCTAATTTTGAAAAAGCAGTGCTTGAAAAAGACAATAATTTTAGCCTCGTTTTGCCAGAAGACACCATGCAAATAATTGCCTTTGTGTTTAACCTTTTGTATAGGTTTGACAACAAAATGCTTAATTTTTATGATTTTATATCAAAATATTTTGCCTCTAACGATGGCGCAGGCAAAGAATTTTATAATTTTGCCGATAATGTTATAATTCCTTTTAAAGAAGCAATAAACAACGCCTACTCTAACCGGCACATAATTGTGGATACTAGCGAATATCAAAACAATTATTACAATAAAATTAAAACTCAAGTTAAATTAATTCTTTCAAATGTTGATAGCTATAAACTTAAAATGAATGAAAAAGAAGAATTTACTATGCTGTTAAATTCACTATATTTGGCAAGTGACAGGAATGACAAAAAAATGGTTTACTCCATTATGATTGGGCTAGATTATTTTACAAAATATTATAAAAAAACGCGTTCAGCGTATTTAACTTTGGAAGAATGCTTTGGGGTTAATTAACCCCCTTTTTTTATAAAAAAATTGTGCTGCTGCACAAATTTTTAGGCTGATGTTGGAGGCACCAACCAGACTCGAACTGGTGATGAGGGTTTTGCAGACCCTGGCCTTACCACTTGGCGATGGTGCCGC
>CANQAY010000003.1 GCA_947589025.1 uncultured Clostridia bacterium | reverse complement strand
AGGTGGATTCGAACCACCGAAGACGAAGTCGACGGATTTACAGTCCGTTGCATTTGGCCGCTCTGCAATCTTCCCATGGCTGTCCAAACACCTTTGAGGTGGTGCCTTAATTTGGAATCAAATTTCATTTGTTTCCGCCTCTCGGCTAATCGCCTTAAGTTGGAATCAAATTTCATTTGTTTCCGCCTCTCGGCTGGTGCCTCGAACCGGAATCGAACACATTGCCTTTCAAGAGATTTGCCTTGTATCGCTTGTTCATTCCGCCTCTGGGCTGGTGCCTCGAACCGGAATCGAACCAGTGACACAAGGATTTTCAGTCCTTTGCTCTACCGACTGAGCTATCGAGGCAAAAATGGCGACCTGTACGAGACTTGAACTCGTGACCTCCAGCGTGACAGGCTGGCGCTCTAACCAACTGAGCTAACAGGCCATATAATTAGGGTTTTTAGCCTTTCGGCTGGTGGGCCTTCACGGACTTGAACCGCGGACCGACCGGTTATGAGCCGGTTGCTCTAACCAACTGAGCTAAAGGCCCCTAATGGTCGGGGTGAAGGGACTCGAACCCCCGGCCCCATGATCCCAAATCACGTGCGCTACCAACTGCGCTACACCCCGACATACTTATGCATTTTACAATAAAACATTTTGTTTGTCAATAATTTTAAACAAATTTTTCAAAATTTTTAAATATTATTACATCTATATTATGATAAATGTTGCAATTTTTGATAATTATAACCAACTAGGCACAATTTCAAATGTGTGACTATTTAAATATTTTAGCGGGCTTTTATTATCAAAGTTAAATGCCAAAAAATTAGCAGTTAAATGCAGCGTTTTTTCATTATCATTGCCATATTTATTATCGCCAACTATAGGATATCCATAATAAGCAATATGAGCACGAATTTGATGAGTTTTGCCTGTTATTAAGTTTGCTTCCATTAGGGTTTGATTTTTTCTATATTCAACCACACTAAATTCTGTAATAACAGGCTCATAGCCAGTTGTTTTAACTTCACTTATCCACACTTTTGCCAAATTGGGCACTTTTTTTAAATAAACTGTACGCTTAATTTTTTCTATGTCCACCCTGCCTTCAACCAACAATGCATATTTTTTTATTATTCCTTTACGGGTTTTAAACGCAGAATTAAGTGTCTTTTCTGCCAAATTATTTAAAGCAAAAATAATTAGCCCCTCCGTGTTCCTATCAATTCTATGAACAGCCTTTATTGACGGATAGGTCTGTTTTAAAATTGATAATAAATCCCTCTCCGTTTCGCTAATCACCTCAATGCCTGCGCGTTTGTTTACAATAAGCACATTATCATCACAAAAAACTACGCTATACCATTCTTTAGTTTCTTTTGGCAGATAATAAACCGTAACAATATCATTTGGCTTTAAAATTAAATTTTCCTTAACGCGAATGTTATTAATTTTAACATCTTTATCTTCCAACAATTTTTTAATATCATAGCGAGAAAGAAATGGC
This sequence comes from uncultured Clostridia bacterium, assembly GCA_947589025.1. Lineage (GTDB taxonomy): Bacteria > Bacillota > Clostridia > Christensenellales > UBA1242 > Onthoplasma. Next base: position 124,300 of record CANQAY010000003.1, on the reverse strand, counting down.
AACTTATCTATAATTGCCTTTGCCAATTCAACTTCCTTATTTACTTTGAAATCTAATTTTTGCAATATCCACCTATATACAGTATGTTTTATTAATAAAATACACAATATGAACTAATTATTAAAATATAAATCGCGCATATATTTGGCACCAATTTCCTGTGTGTCAAGCGCTTCACTTATAACCCATGGATCGATTTTCATCTCTTTAAGCACATCAACAAAATCTGCCAAATTTGGCATGCCCACTCTGCCATCCGGCATGTTTTCACCATGTTTAAGATGCTTAATTTCACCCTTATCCCCATAATTAATTGTATAGGCGTGAAAATGAATATATTTAAATTTTTCTGGCAATGCATTTTTAATTTTTGTTAATTTTTCTAATAAAATTTGTTTAGTTGTAATGCTGCCAATTTCACGTGCGTGTAAATGGGCTATATCAATGCACGGATAACAATATTTACACCTAGAGCAGATTTCTATAATTTCATCTAAGCTGCCCAAATTTGCGGTTTTGCCACCAATTTCAGGATATAAACGCACCGAGCCCATGTCTATTTGGCTAGTGAATTCGTTTATAGCGTCAACAATTTGGTTAATTGCATGTTTCCTACCCTCAGCAGTGTTTTCATGCCCACCCCCGGGGTGAAAAATTATTCTGTTAACATCAAGCTCTTTGGCAAGCTCAATGCCCTCTTTCATGTTGCTTTTGCTGCGCCCAACAACGGCGGCGTTTAGGCTGCCTAAATTTATGTAATATGGCGCATGCATGCTAAAATAAAAGCCATTTTTTGCCATGTTTTTAATTATATCGCGCCTATCATCACTAACTTTAAAACCATATGTGCACTGAATTTCAAACCCATTAAGGCCCATTTGTTTCAGCCAAGGAAAAACGCCCGCAAATTTGCCTTTATAATTAGTGGGAACGCCCGCAACACCAAACACCATAACACACCTCTAAACAAAATTTTTAAAGAATTTTTCACGCATAAGCATATATTTTGCATTGGCTATTTTGTAACTATTTTCAATGCCAAAATCAAACAATTTATTAAAATAATTAACTGCTTTGCCGTCTTGAATTATTACAACATTTTGTAAGCTATTGGTTATATGCTCCCTATCCAAAGTATACGAGCCGCATAAAACATATTTATCGTCAATTGTTATTGCGTTAAACCTTATAAAGCCATCATACAAATAAACATTTGCGCCAATCAAGGCAAGCTCCTTTGCATAAGCGCGAGAAGCAAAATATTTGCTGTGTTTGTTGGTTTTTAAAGGCACCATTAAGTTTACATTTATGTTTGAATTAATTGCAAATTTAAGCAATGCCATTATGCTTTCGGTTGGAATAAATTCTTCCAATTGCAAATTTATGGATTTTACCGCCTTGCTAATTGCTTTAATTAATAGCAATTCCATGTTATTATTTAAATGGTTTGTTGCATATTGAATTACGCTTGCATTGGCAAAATTTTCTTGTTTTGGAGCGGTATATTCTAAAAATTTATTTGTTGCAAAAATAACATCCTGATGCATGGCAACATCAATGCTTTGAACAACATCCCCTTTAAATTTTAAATGGGTGTGCAAAACATCGTTTTTGCCGTTAATTTCACCCTGCCTAACATCTAAATTGCTAATGTATGCAATTTCCCCATCAATACAAATGCAATTGCGGATGTTAGAATAAATTTTGCCTACAGCATAAAATTTGCTAAATCTAACCACCCTTATGCCGGCATTTTTCATTTCTTTAATTAACTTGAAATTGTTTAGCCTGTCATAAACAAACTTAATAATTACGCCCTCACTCGCCTTTTTAATTAACGCAGCTTTAATATTTTCAAAATCCTTCGCATTAACCTTAGTAACTTCAAATATTATGTAATTGTTGGCAGATTGAATATCTTTAATTAAACTTTCTTTAAACTTATTATAGCTCTCCATTAAATCATAGCTATTATTGGTTGTTGTGGATGCATTATACGCCATTTTGTTAAAAGTAAATAAATCGTCATTTAAATCAACATCATTTTTAAAAATTTGATTATCAATCAAGTTTGCAAAAATATCATCTTCCCACTGTTTAGTTTGCAAGGTTTGTTTCTTTTTATAAATTATAAGCCTAAACATTAAATAAATTAGCCCACCAATAATTGAAGTAAACAAAAATATAATAAGCCAAATAATCATGTTCCTTGGTTTATCTCTTTCCAAAATTAACATAATAGAACTCATTATAATAAAAAATACTATTGCTAATATTATCAATATTGTTTTAACCATATGTTTGATAATAGCAAAAAAATGGTTTAAAATCAACTAAATTAATGTAATCCCTTGAAAAACAAATTTATTTATGTTATAATATAAAATATGCTACTGTGGCTCAGCTGGTAGAGCAGCTGATTCGTAATCAGCAGGCCGGCGGTTCGAGTCCGCCCAGTAGCTCCAAATATTATCTATTTTATAAGGGATTTAGCCACTTTTCAATTTTTTGAAAAAGTGGCCTTTTTGTGTTTTTTGCCCAATTTTTGGGGTCAAATTTGGGGTCAAAATTACAACTCGGCTATGTTAACAGTAATTTCTTTTGTAATGTTGGCTATTGGAGAATAAATTTTAACAGTAAAAAAATCGTTAGAATTAGGAATAATATAAATTAATGGCGGAATTACATTTTCACAAACAGCATTGCCAACAATGTCAACAGTTATGGTTTGATCCACATCTGCCGATCCATTTTCCGGCAAAACAGAATAGCTTATTAAAACATATTCATTTATTTTGTAAATATCGTTAATTTTAATAATGTAGCTCTCCGGCTCTGGCTGAATATCCTTAACAACAATCACTTCAAAAAGGTATTTATAAACGGCATAACTATCATAAAATTCAACATAAATAACAAATTTGCCAACCTCATTAAAATAAAATGTTGCATCATTAAACGTTGCCACACCGCTATCATCTAGCCATATTTTATGTTCTAAAGTAGAATTGAAACTTAAAACTTCACTAATATCAAACGATTCATTTTGTTTGCCAACTGGTTTAAGCAAATCTGCCTTTTCATTTTCTCGCGTTACGGTAACTAACATATATTCGTTTATGTCTGCCTTCTTGCCCGGCACACTAAACTTAATATCGTAAGATCCTACTATAGTTGCTTTTAAAGTATTATCGTTAAATGTTAACCCGCCGTGGTTTTTATCTGACCTTGAAGTTATTTGATAACTTATTTTATCTTTTAAATAACTGGGCGACACAATTATAAAATCGTCTTTTAATTTCACTTGTTCATTAATATTTATAGTTATTCCTCTAGGGATGCTTAACATAAGGCTATCGGCATAATTTTGGGTTTTTGATCCGCGCGGCAAAAACACCAATGCCAGTGCAAGTAAACTTATTATTATAATACAATAAATGGCAAATAAAAAGCCAAATCTTTTCTTCACAAAAAGATTATAATAAATTTTCCAAATTTTGGCAATAAAAATGTCGAAAAATTAGTTTAAATGTCTTTTTTCTTATTGGTTAAAATGTTAATTTTGTGATTATCCCTGTTTAAATAGCATATTTCACCTTTAACCCGGCTATGCAATTTATACAAATGGTGGGTTGCCACATTTGCCCTATCGCTGTTTTCTTTGGTTACCGCCAACGCGGTGAGCCCATTATCCAATTTAATAACTGCACCAACTGGCAAAATTTTAACCACTTCGCCTTCAACAACATCGCCCATGTTAAGGCTATTAAACAGTTCGTTTATTGGGTTATCTTGCAACTGTTTTAATCCAACACTAATGCGAGAATAATCTGTGTTAACATCCAGCACTTTAAATTCATATTCTTCATTTAAATTAAGCACATCCGAAACCGAGTTTAAGTGTTTGTAAGAAACATCTTGAATTGATATTTTAGCCTTCATGCCGTTTTTTAATAGGATTAAAGCAAATCTATCTTCTAATTTTATAACAATGCCGCTAATAATATCTCCAATGCCAACAGGCTGAATTTTTGTGTTGGACATAAGTTTTGTGCTACACACAATTGATTTTTTAAAGTTGTTTAATTCTATAACTTTGGCGTCAATTTCTCGGTTAACAAGTGTTTCTTTGTTTATAAAATCTTCTGGCGCACATTGAGAAAAAGGCAAAAACACCCTATACCCCATAAAATTGCCCAGCAAGCCCGAGCCATTTATTTCATTAACCATAAAAGTTAAAGTGCTGCCAACTTTTAAATTTTTTAATTTTTCCTTATCTTCAAGTGCTTTGTTTACACCAGCATGGGTTAAAATTAAACAACCTTTATCGTCAATTTTGCCGGTTACCATAACCAAAATTGCATCTCCAACTTTAAATGCGGCATCAAGCTCTTCTTTTGGGAAAACCCCCTCTTTAAGCCCACCAATAGCAACAACCACCTCTGCACTGCCAATCATAACTATGGTACCGGTTATAATATCACCAGCGTGATATTGCGTCATGTTAATAGTAAAATCTTTCATTTTCATTTTTTGTCCTCACTTTTAAGCAAATCATTCATTTTTTGCACAATCAAATTGGCGTATTCAGTCAAATATTCTTTATCCTTTTTCCTTTCCATATCCGGATAAATTGGCTCGCCTATCAAAAGTTTTGTGCGCCTTAAAAATTTAATTTTTTTGTTAAACATCATAGGTATAACCGGCGTGCCTGTTCTTATTGAAAACAATGCCACGCCCTCTTTTGCGCTGCCATCTTCCACATTTATGGTTTTAGCCCGGGTGCCTTGCGGGAATATCATAATGTTTTGTTTTTTGTTTATTGCTGAAAGAATTTCTTTTATTGAATGTGGCTCAACGTTCTGCCTGTTAACTGGTATTGCACCCAATTGTTTTAATAGCCAACCGAAGGCCTTATTATTAAAAAGCTCTTTTTTGGCTAAAATTCTATGTTTTTTGCGAAAAACTATATCCAACATAACAGGATCCATGTTGCTGGTATGGTTGCAAGAAATAATGTAATTTTGCCCTTTTAATTTTTTATAATTCTTTTTGCCAACTTTTTTTATAGGGAAAAGCAAAGTACATGGCAAAAACAAAATACATATTGCTATAAAAAATATCATAATTAATCCTTTATTTAACAGCGTTGCCGGCTAAATAGCCGGTGGACCACGCAATTTGGAGGTTAAACCCACCTGTTAGTGCATCAACATCCAACACTTCGCCACAAAAATATAAATTTTTAACTAGTTTACTTTCGCAAGTTTTTGAGTTAATTTCTTTTATATCTACTCCGCCAGCCGTAACAACACCAACATTTATATTATCCAAACATTTAATTTTAAAGTCAAATTTTTTTAAGGCATTAATAATATTATTTCGTTCGGCCTTTGAAATATCTGCCACTTTTTTGTTAACTAAATTGATTTTATGCATAAAATACTCAACTAAACGGTTGGGCAAAAGAGTTTGCAAATATGTTTTAATATCTTTTTTAGAAAAATCAGCAAATTCCCTTAAAAGTTTTTCGTTAAGCTTTTCTAATGTTAAGGCAGGCTTTAAATCGATAAATGCTTTGGCATTTTTTATATCTAACCTATTAATTTTGCTTGAAATGGATAACACAATAGGCCCGGTAACCCCCTCGTATGTAAACATCATTTCACCAAACTCGGAAAAAGATTTTTTGCCAATGTCAACTGTAAAATTTACATTTTTTAATGACAATCCGTTTAATGACGAAACGTCGTCTTTAACTTTAATTGGGCATAACGCGGCGGCAGGCTCAACTATTTTGTGACCGAACTGCTTTGCTATTTCATACCCCAAACCCGAAGCACCTGTGCCTGAATATGACAACCCACCCGTAGCAATTATTAAGCTATTACAAGCGTATTCTTTGTTATTGCTACACAATATATGGAAATTTTGATTTTTGTAAATTTTTTCAATTTGTCTGTTTAAGCATATTTCTACGCCATAACGTTGCATGCAATTTTTTAATGTTTTAATAACATCGCTAGATTTATCACTTGCCGGAAACACGCGATTACCCCGCTCCGTTTTGGTTTTTAGCCCGTTGGATTCAAAAAATTCAATTGTATCTTGTGGGGAAAAAGCGTTTAAAGCAGAATACATAAATTTGCTGTTTGTTACTATGTTGTTTAGATGAGTTTCAATTGACGAATTGTTAGTTAAATTACACCTACCCTTACCAGTTATAAAAAGTTTTTTGCCAAGCTTTTCATTGTGGTCAATTATAAGTGTGCTATTGCCATTACGGGCGGCAAAAATAGACGCCATCATGCCAGATGCCCCACCACCAATAACAACAACATCAAACTTTTCCATATTAATATTATAACACAAATCAGTTACAATTCAAAATGCTTTATAAAAAAACTAGCGGTGCTAGTTAGATTTTATTTTGTTTATGTATTTCATTTCTTTTGAATTTAATTTGGCATATTCGCCGCGAGACAGCCCGCCCAAATGAATTTCACCAATTTGAACGCGCTTCAAAAACTTAATTTCTTTATTTATGGCCGCAAGCATCTTTCTAACTTGCCTATTTTTGCCTTCTGTTATGGTTATTTTTAATTTTGTTGTCGTTTCCGTTTCTTCAGTTTTAACTGCGCTGCACGGTTTTGTTATGTATCCGCCAATATCCACGCCCGAACACAACTTTTTTATTTCATCGTCCGATATTTTACCTAAAATTGTTGCAACGTATGTTTTTTCAATTTCGCTATTTGGCTTTGTAATTATATTCGTTAAATCTCCATCGTTAGTTAGTAAAAGCAAGCCTTCTGTGTCGTAATCCAGCCTTCCAATAGGAAAAACGCGAGTGTGCACCCCGCGCAACAGTTCCAAAACTGTTTTTCTGCCCTTTTCATCGCTGGCGGAAGAAATGTAACCTTTTGGTTTATTTAATTTATAATAAACAAAGCCGTTATTTACATTAACATAATTATTTTCCACCGCCACGCTATCTGTTGGCTTAATATCGGTTGCAAGTTCGGTTATAACCTTGCCATTAACCTTTACTTTGCCAGATTTTATTAAGTCTTCCGCTTTTCTACGGCTGGCAATGCCTGCCTGCGCTAAATATTTGTTAATTCTCATTTACTTTTTCTTCCCACAACAATTCATTAATCTGCAATGTTTTGCTATCGATTAATTTATCGATTTTATTCATTGTAAACAATTTTGCTTTTTTAATCAACTGTTCGGCAAGAAAAATTTTAATTTCGCCCACTTCATCGCCTTCTTTTGCATCGTTTAATGTTACATCATATTCTATTTTAATTTTATCTTTTTCATCATCTGTTAATGGATAATAAAAATCTTCGTCTGAATATAAATATAATCTACCCGTATTGTCATTAATAATATATTCGTTATAAATTTGCTTATTTTTATCCAAAAGTTTTACACTTTCATAATCTTTAAAACTTGCGTTAAGCAAATCGGCACTTTCTTCAAACATTGGGCCACAATTTAAAACAACGCAAACTGTAGTTAAGTTATCTCTTTCGCAAGCACTAACCAAACACCTGCCAGCCTTGCTAGTAAAACCAGTTTTAACGCCGCAGCAACCTTCTAATGTGGATAAAAGTTTATTTTTATTTGTTAAATATCTTTTATCGGATTTATTTGTTGCCTCTATTACATAATTTTTTGTTGAAACAATTTGCTTAAAAATAGGGTTATTTAGTGCGTAAGCAGTAATTAATGCCAAATCGTAAGCGGTTGTGTAATGCTCTTTATTATCCAGCCCGTGAGGGTTTGCAAAATGAGAGTTTTTAGTGCCAATTTTTAAAGCCAAATCATTCATTAATTGTGCAAAGCCATTTACACTGCCCCCAACATGACAGGCAAGCGCAGTTGCTGCATCGTTACCACTTCTTAACATTAATCCATACAAAAGGTCTTTAACTTTAATTGTTTCGCCCTTTCGCAAATATATGCTTGTGCCTTCCACCCCAATGGCGCTGTCGTCCACCTGAATATATGCATCCAAATTATTGCAGTTATTTAGCACAGTTATTGCCGTAACAACTTTTGTTGTGGATGCCATTGGTAGTTGTTTATTTTCGTTTTTAGAATACAAAATTCTACCACTTTCTTTATCTAACACGCACATGCCCACTGCACTTGAACTGATGGCATTTGTGCACAAAAATGGCATTTTAACAAAAATTGTGCTTAAAAGCACAATAGGTATTACCAAAATTAACAAAAATTTTAATTTTTTCATTATTTTTTCTCCACAATCTTTTTTAGCACTTCAGTGGCGTTTTTAATTAAGCCTAAATAAGCAGTAGATTTATCGGCATGAATAATTTTAAATTTATCCTTTTCCACAACAAAAAACCCTATTGGGGAAACGGTAAACCCACCGCCCGTGCCGCCCGCCATTGGGAAATCTGCCGAATTGCGCTTGGCGTTTAAATCGCTATATTCTCCACCGCCGGCGACAAAGCCGACGCTAACTTTTGAAATAGGGATAATTGAACTCCCATCTGGCATGGAAATTGCATTGCCTATAACGCAATTAACATCAATTAGTGTGCGAATTTTATCCAGCGAAACATCCACTAATGATTCTATTTTGCTATCCTTGTTTAATTTTACGTTTTCCGTTTTTTTCATACTCTCTCCACACAATGTATTTTGTATATATCAATGAGTAAACAATGTCGAATATGGACACGCGAATTGTGTTTGTTACTCTTAAATTGAATATATCTTTATTATATTGTGGCTCAACCGACACAAAAATATGTGAAGATTTTTTATTATTTTTTAATTTTGTTAAAACTGATTTTATAACCACATCAATATAACCGCAAGCAACTGCTGTTATGCGCGCATCTAGGTTGTAGCCAAAATTTGATATAAAATCGAAGGTTAAAAATTGTTCTCTAAAATAAAGCTGATTTATTAAACTTAAAACAAACATCAATTTTTTGTTTTTATTGCTTATTTTTTCTTTGCGTTCCTTGGCTTTATGATTAATGTAAATGTAGCCATGTTTTATGCGCACTTTAAATTCAATTTTAATTTTATTAAAAATTTTAATAACAATGCTCCCCTTTAACTTTAAAATGTTAAATTTAACATCAAATTTAATTAAAAATGGATAAATTAAAGGAAATAAATTTATTATGCTTAAAAATAAAAAAATAAGATTCCACATATATGTAGTATCTTATTTATTTGCAAGTTTATTCATTTTCGGGCTTAGTTTCAGTTGGCTCTGGTTCGGGTTTATCCTCGTCCGGAATTGTAAACTCCCTATACAAACTATCACCATCACTATGTATAACGCGAATTCTATCCAAAAGTTCGTTATAATCTGGCAAAGAATCTATAGATGGCAATTCAAAGCGCTTTAAAAAATTATCGGTTGTGCCAAATAAAACTGGCTTGCCTATAGTGTCTTTTCTGCCAACCACTTCAATAAGGTTGTTTGATTGCAACAATTGAATGGCGTAATCACAATTTACACCTCTTATATTTTCAATTTCAAGCCTTGTTATAGGCTGTTTATAGGCTATAATGGCAACAGTTTCAAGCGCCGCTTTTGTTAAGCTCTTTTCCCTTATTGGGTTTAAAATTTCACTTATGCTTTCTGCTATTTTGGGGTTGGAACAAAGTTGAACTTTATTTTTAAATTGAATAATGTTAATTCCGCTAGCTTCGTTATATTTTTGCTTTAAAATATCCAAACATTTGTTAAATTCTCTATCGTTCATTTCATATTTTGTTTTAAATTCGTCAATGTCAACACCTTCGCCCGCCACAAACAAAACGCCCTCAATAACTTTTGCTATTTCATTCAACTCCATTGGTTTCCTCCCTTCGTTTAATAATAATGTCGCCATAACGTTCGGCCTGAACAACTTCAATTTTTTGAAATTTTAACAACTCCAAAATTGCCATAAACACGGTTATAATTTCTAGTTTTGAATATGTTTCATCAAACAAACTAAAAAAGTTAATTTCTTTATTATCTTTTAAAACATTTGTTAAAAATGAAATTTTATCGGCAACTGTCCATCTATCTCTATTTATTTTTTTCTCTTGCGGGTTATCTCTATCCTTTGTGCGCATTAAAATAAAGGCAAATGCGTCTAACAATTTATCCAAATTAAACTGGTTAAACACTATCCTTGAATCCCCGGCAGATTTATCTGGCTGTTTGTAGAATCGATCTACATTTTCAATTAAATGAAGCTTATCTCCCGCCTCTTTAAACAGCAGATATTCTTCCCTATTTTGCAGTTTAATTTTAAGTTCGGTTTCTGGGTCAATTTCGTCTTCAATAATCTGTTCAACAGGCAGCAAACTTCTAGATTTTATTTCCAAAAGTGTGCTAAGCACATCCAAAAATTCGCTTGCGTCTTCCATATCCAGCTCGTTAATTGCGTCCATATATTTTATATATTGGTCGGTAATTTCAGCAAGTTTAACCTCTTTAATTGTCATATTTTTTTCTTTAATAAGGTGCAGCAAAAGATCCAATGGCCCTTCAAAGCCATCTAATTTAAAAGTTAATTTAGATGAATGTTCTTCATTTTCGTCAAGTTCTAAATTATCCACTTACAACACCCCTAAAAACACTATTGGCATGTATATTTTATCATATATTAACATGCAATACAAATCCAAAATATCAAAGCCAAAAGCTAAATCGGTTATTATGCTAACTAAAAACACTGCCAGCAAAATGTAAAAACTGTTTTTAACGCTAAAACGAATAAATTTATTATCCCCTTTCATAAAGGTGGTTATAAAACTAAAGCCGTCAAATGGATAAATTGGCAATAAATTAAACAACACCAAGAAACTGTTAACCAACATGAAGTAAGAAAGTAAATCATACAAATAAACAACAAATTGATTAACCGGGCCAACAAATTTAAACAACAAGGCAAAAATAATTGCACAAATTAAGCCTAGCAAGAAGTTGGCACACACACCGGCAATTGCAACCAGCCTCATACCCTTGCGGAACTTTTTAAAGTTAAGCGGATTTACTTGCACTGGTTTTGCCCAACCTACGCCAAACAACATAAACATAATAAATCCAGATGTATCTATATGCTTAAACGGGTTTAGTGTTAGCCTGCCAGTAAGTTTTGGCGTTGGGTCACCCATTTTATATGCAACTAAGGCGTGAGCAAATTCATGTACCGACAAAGAAACAATAAAGGCAAATATTGTAAAGACAAAACTTAATATTACCTGAGAGAATGATAAACTTTGATGATACAATAAATAATATAACACATTTGCTCCTATTAATGATTATAACATTTTTTGCTATATTCAGCAATTAAAATTGCATGCCTATATATTGTGTATTTAACAGTGCAAATAACATTTTATTGTTGTTGGGTTTTAAGTAAGTTAATTCTATTATAAGTTGAACTTGAATTTAAGGCATTTTTAGTGTCGGTTATTTCCACTATTTCACTATCTGTTTCGTTGGTGTTAATAATGTTAAGTTCTTTAAAAACTTGCAAGCAAATATAAAATTGCAAATAAGAATAATTATTATCTTTAACCTTCTTTAATATATTACTGAAAAGGTTGTGCGTGTAATACCCCGTTATTTTATTTTCGTGTGCAAATTGAATAAGTCTAAAATATCTGCCAAATTCGTTGCGGGAAAGGTCAATTTTGTTAAGAATTGATAAATTTAATGTTGGTGTATGAGGCAAATATATTGTGGATTTTGTTTCTTTTTGCAACGCACATAAATAACCCATGTTTATTATTGGATCTAAGAAGATTATTCGGCTGAAAGTGTTAAAGGATTTAAAATTGGTTGGCGCTAGCACTATTGTGTTTAGTCCAGTGTCATCATTAATATCAAAAATGCGATTTCTAAATATATTTTTACTATCAAAAATTGCCTTAAAATTGATGTACGTGTTATAGTCGTTAGCAACTATTAGTGTGCCATAAACATTTTTATCCATATCCACAAGCAAGCGAATTAATTGGTCTCTATTATAATTATTAAACACATAACTGCCATCCAGCGGATAAATTAATTGTTTTAGGTATTCTGCTTCAATAATTTCGCTATCCGCCGGGCGATAAATATCTTCATAATCAATTGATTTTACAATGCCAGAAATTTTTTTAGTGTTTCTAAAAGTATCTATATTTAAATCCGCTAAAAGGTTGCACGATGTATTGCCAGACAACACAAAATACATTTCACTTGCGTTAAATGCCAACAAATTGAAATTTGGATAAGACAACACCAAATGTTGCGGATGCTTTGGTAGGCTGCTTATGTTAGCGTTTTTTAATTTAAACTTAAAAATTGGGCGAGCATTCATATGCCCACAAGGTTCTAGCCTATCAATATCTTCAACCATTTTCATGGTTATTTCCATTTCGTCTAGTTCAAAATCAAAAACCTTTGTTGGCAAAAACGCCATTTTGTTAAGGTTTTGCTCAACATAAACGTTTGTAAGTTTTATAAACTCGTCAAAATTATCCACTTTTAGCGTTAAGCCAGCCGCCATTGGGTGCCCACCAAATTTGGTTAAAAGATTAGGCATGCTGCTTAAAAGAGAGTGCACGTTAACTCCGTTTACGCTTCGGCACGAGCCAACCAAGTTATCTTCCACCTGACTAAACAAAAATGTTGGGCGATGAAATTCGTCCGCTATTCGGGCAGAAACAATACCCAAAATGCCGCTATCCCATTCCGGGCTGGACATTACAATTGCGCTTATTTTAAATATATCTAATTTTGTTAGTTCATTTTTAACATCCACATAAACTTTATCGCAAAGTTGTTGGCGCTTGTTATTAAACTCCAAAATTTGTTTTATTAATTTTCTTACAATATATGGGTCATCTTCCAAATATAATTGCAAGCTGGTTTCGGCCGAGCCCATTCTTCCACTTGCGTTTATTTTAGGTGCCAGTTTAAATGCAATGTCACTCGCTTTGCAATTGTTTGGCGAAAGGCCACATTCGTGCATTAATTTTATTATGCCAATTGGGGCTTTGTTCATTTGCTTTAAGCCCAAAGTTACTATTGCCCTATTTTCGTCACATAATTCAACAATATCTGCTATTGTGGCAATTGCGCAAATAGGCAAATATTCTGCAGCTTTTTCAATGCCGGCAAGAGCTTGCACCAACTTAAATGCAACACCCGCACCGCATAATGAGTGAAAAGGATAAATTTCGGTTATTTTAGGGTTAATAATTAAGCAATTTGGCAATGTTTCGCCACGCTCGTGATGGTCGGTTACTATTATATCCACCCCATTTTGTTTTAAATATTCGGTTTCGTCAACTGCAGTTATTCCGCAATCCACGGTTATAATTAAATCTGGCTTATTTGTGGCAAAAATCTTTTCTAATGTATCTATTGTAAGTCCATAACCATCTTCATATCGGTTTGGCATAAAATTGGTTACATTTGCACCAACCGAATGAAAATATTTTATTAATATTGCACTGGCGCTTATGCCGTCTACATCATAGTCTCCAAAAATTAATATGTTGCTATTTTTTTGAATGTGATAATTTATTTTTTCAACCACTTCTTGCATGTTTTCAAATAGAAATGGGTCATAAATATCATGAATTGAAGGGTTTAAAAATTTATTAATTTTTTCTATGCTGTTATATCCGCGCGAAAACAGAAGACGCATTAAATGTTCGTTTAAATTGAACATTTTTGACATCTCCTCTATTTCATTTTCATTAAAATTGTCTTCTATAGTGCAAATATAATTCATAATTAAAACCAAAATGCCTCTCTAATGAAAGGCATTTTACTATTGTTCTTTTACCTTACTGTTTTTTATGCTTTTGTTTTTGGTGCTGGTTATAAAAACGCTCCACACAAAAGGTAACGCATACCAAATTGTTGCAAGAAGAACAACTGCAATAAACATGATGTTGAGTGAAACATATTTTATGTTAGATGGTGCAATTATTGCAAACAACAGCCCAACAACAAGCAATGCAATAGTTACAAAAATCATCCTCGTTTTGCTGTTTTTTAAAGCATCGCTAAGCGCGTTTGAATATTCTTTATTAGCTAACCAATTAGAACTTCTTATATGTCCAAACAGCATAAATGCGCAATAAACAAGCAAAACATTTAAGGCTACAATCATTGCAAAATAACTTAGGCCAATTGTTAACCTTAAAATTGCGGAAATTGATAAAAATGCAAAATTTGCAAATATGGTTGATAAAATGATTGCCACTGCACTTGCACCGTTATATCTAAAATAAGCAAACAAACTTGCAATGGTTGTTAAAAGCAAAACAGCAACCACTGTGTAAATATAATCTGCAGGCCGAACAACTGGCGATACTGCCACATGTTCAGACACATCTAGTTCTGTTAAATTCAAGTTAGTAATAATGGCTTTGGTTATTTCCGTTTGCTTGTCAGTTGAAAGCTCTTTAGTATATCTCACAACCAATTTGGTGTTGCCACCCTTATCAAAAATTGAAATGGTATCTAAATTGCCACCGCATTCGTTAACAATTTTTTCAATTTCCTTTGAATATTTTGACACTGTTGCACTATCTTCGGTGTGAATTGCCACATTAAATTCGGTGCAACCAGCCATTTCAAAATTGCCATTAAACCCGAACACTGCCATTATAATTATTGCCACAACAAACACAACCGCCAACACTATAAGAGGAATTTTGTTTTGTTTAAAATATTCTTTATTAGATTTAGTAAAATCACGCTTAAGCATCTTTGCCTCCTTTGTGGAAATTGCATTTTTTACCATCAAAAGCATTTAACGCCAAATACATTTTAATAAACAAACGCATTAAAACTAGTGATGTAAACAAGTTTACAATTGGCAACACAAACATAACCCAACCTAACGATTGGATGCCCATTGAAGGCATTAATAAGCAAAACAAACCTACAATTGAAACAAGCAAATTATTTATTAAAACTTTAAACAAACTATCCTTTTGCGCGGTTTTCATTGAAACATATAATTTGGCTTCATTGTTATAATATTTTTTTGCGCGTTCAAAAATTGTTATTAGGCTATCCACCGCAATAATAAGGCAAATTACCATGGCAATTATGCCCGAAAAATTAATGTGAACTAAAGGAATTGATTGCAATAAGAATAAGCCAATTGTTATAAAGAACAACAAGTTAAAGCACGCAAGCCAACCAAGTTGTTTATATTTTACAATTAAATAAACAAAACCTATTAAAATTAGCAATATCATGGCAATATATAGCAAAATGTTGGCACCATTGCCGTAGCTTGCTGTTATAATTGCATGATCAACAGCCGTTAAATTTAAAGGCAGCATGCCGGTGCGAATTTTGTTGGCATATGAGTTTGCAGTTGTTTTATCTACAAATGCTGAGCTTTGAATTGGTATAATGCCATCCGTTATGCCATCACTGCCAAGAGGCATGCCATCTGGCGTAAAAATTTCGTCACCAAAAAAGATGAATATTGCACTTGCACCCTTGGTTTTTGAAGCAATACTATCTTTTAATTCATCTTTAAACTTAACTTCAACAATATGCACATTTTCTGTGCCATTAAACACGTCAAGCTCTTCAACCGAAACAACATCTTGCGCTGAAGCTATTAGTGAGCCTTCATCTCGCGTGCTGGTTGTCCAAAAACTGATGGCTGCCGGAGCGCCAACAAGATAATTAATGTCAGTTTCGTCTTGCTTTGTTAAAATGTTGCCAACTTGCAAAACAATATAATCCTCTGCGTATCCTGCAACCGAAACATCTTTATACCCTTCACTTTGAACAATAGATTTAAGGCCTTCCATCGTAACCATTTTAAGTTCACCATAATTGCTGCCAGAAACATGATCGGGCAAATCGGCACGATAGATAAACCTATATGAAGAACTAATATCCTCCCCCAACTTTAAGTTGGAAACAAAGTTGGAATAGGAATAATAATTTCCGTTAACCGAAAAGGGATAGGTAAAATTAACAAAAGATGCTATTAACAAAACAACTAAAATAATTGAAAACAAAACAAATAAGCATTTAGATCGTTTTTTAGTCATAAATTCTCCTAAATCAAGATTTATTATAACTTAAACTTTATAATTTGTCAAACAAAATATAAATAAGAATTAAAATCTTGTATAGATTATTGACTAAAAACGGCTTTTTACACAGTTTTTCTGTTTAAAAGGTTAACTATAACGGCTATAATTGCCGATGCAATAACGGCAAATAGAAGGTCATAAACAAAAGACATATTAAATACCATTCCGCCATTTAAAATTGAAAAAATAACAAAACTTAAAATTGCATAGATTGCACCGCCAAAAATTGCCTTAAAAAGCAGTTTGCCAGTATTGTTGCGTTTTAATAATAATGCCATGACGAACAGCGACAACACCTTAATGACGTCGTTAACATAACCAACAACATTTGAAGATAAATCTACAAATTTAAGCACAATGGCAAAAACAACAATGCCAAGCAATGTTGTAATAATGCCCACCATAACCGATTTTAATATGGATAAAAAGCCAGAAAAATTTATTGATTTTAATTTCATACATCCTCCTAACATAATTTATTTTTAAATTGCGTTAAGATAACTGCGTTAAAACAAAACAAACATAAATTTTTTTTGTTTTATTGGTTTTTTTGTAGAAATTAAAATTGCAAAAATAAAAAAATGGCAAGCGCCATTATTTATTATCTTCTTTATTTTGACTTTCTGTTTTAACTTCTTGCTCGGCAGGTGTTCCTTTCTTTTTAGCATTGTAATTTTGCTTTTTTGGTTTTTCTTCCTTTTCCTTGCCAAACACATAATAAATTGCGTTTGCATGCACTGAAAAATATCCAACATTATTGCCTCTGCCCGACTTTAAAACAAAATATTTATATTCATCTTCAAAATAACTATCCACAACCTCGCCAACCACGCCAGTGTCCGTCATAACCTTATCACCAACTTTTAGCTCGTTGCGCATTTGTGAAAGTTCTGTATTATATTTTTTCCTTCTAACAAAACTTACAACAAAAAGTGCCACAATTAAAACTATTAAAATTAAAATTAAAGCAATATCTCCACCTTGCATAAATTACTCCTTGATTTAATAATTATATATAAATTTTAACAAAATTCAAAGTTTTTATTGTGTTTTTTTGCATTTTTATATGTTTTTTTGCAAATTTTTAAAAATTTTATTTAATTCCGTACTTTTCGTAGAATTCTTTTTTAAACTCTAAAAAGCGGTCATTGTTAATTGCATCACGCATCTTAGCCATCATGTTTAAAGTAAAACGAATGTTGTGCAAGCTAAGCAATCGCGCACCCAAAATTTCGTTGCACATAACTAAGTGATGCAAATATGCCTTTGTGTGATGCGTACAACAATAACAGTCACATTCCGGGTCCAGAGGCGAAAAATCCTCTTTGTATTTGGCATTTTTTAACGTAACTTTGCCGCGGCTGGTCATTGCCAGGCCGTTGCGCGCAACACGCGTTTGAAGCACGCAATCAAACATATCAATGCCCCGCTCCACACTCTCAAAAATATAATCCGGCGTGCCAACCCCCATCATATAGCGCGGCATATTTTCCGGATAGTGCGGTTGCATAACATCCAACATTCTTAGCATAACTTCTTTTGGCTCACCCACCGAAAGCCCGCCAATTGCAATGCCACATTTGCAGTATTTTTTTGTTTCTTCCAAACTTTTTAGGCGCAAATCCTCATAAAAATTGCCTTGCACTATTGGGAACAGCATTTGTTTAGGGTTTTTGTGATGTTTATAGCACCTATCTAACCAATCAAGTGTGCGGGTCATTGCCTTTTCTGCATCTTTGTGGGAAATGCCATAATCACTGCACACATCAAAAGCCATAATAATATCTGCACCCAAATTGTTTTCAATATCAATTGCTTTTTCAGGCGTGAAAAACATTTTGGCGCCAGATAAATGATTTTTAAATTCAACGCCATCGTCAGTAATCTTTCTAATATCTGCCAACGAAAAAACTTGAAACCCGCCAGAATCTGTCAGCATTGGGCGGTTAAAGTTCATAAATTTGTGCACCCCGCCTGCCTTTTTAACAAGTTCATCTCCCGGACGAATGTGCAAATGATAGGTGTTGGCAAGAATAATATGCGCGCCAACATCATACAAATCGTCACTTGTAAGGGATTTTACTGTGGCAAGCGTGCCAACCGGCATATAAATTGGCGTGTAAATATCCCCGTGCGGCGTGTGAAGGATGCCAGTCCTTGCCCCACTGTTTTTATCTACATGCAAAACTTCATAACTAAAATTCTTTTTCATAATCCTTATTCAATAAACATACTATCGCCAAAACTGAAAAAGCGGTAGTTGTTTTCGACGGCAAATTCATACAAATTCATTGTATTATCATAGCCTGCAAAGGCACTAACAAGCATAATTAATGTGCTTTTGGGCAAGTGAAAGTTTGTAATTAGCGCATCAACCACCTTAAACTTATATGGCGGATAAATAAAAATATCCGTTTCGTCATCATCTGCCATAAGCGGAACACCTTTTAACGCCACCGCTTCCAATGTGCGCACGCTTGTTGTGCCAACGGCAATAACGCGCCTGTTTTCACGCTTGGCTTTGTTAATTTTGTCTGCCACCTCTTGGCTTAGGTGATAATGCTCGCTGTGCATAATGTGTTTTGTTATATCTTCTTCTTTACACGGGCGGAATGTGCCCAACCCCACATCTAGTGTAAGTTCAGCAATTTCAACCCCCATATCTTTGATTTTTTGCAATAGTTCATTAGTAAAATGCAAGCCGGCTGTTGGGGCCGCTGAACTGCCTTCAATTTTGTTGTATACCGTTTGATAGCGCTCTTTGTCCTTCAATTTTTCATGTATATAATGCGGCAAAGGCATGCTGCCAACGCGGTTTAAAATATCTTCAAACACGCCATTAAAATTAAATTTAACTTTGCGCTTGCCATCTTCTAAAACTTCGGTTAGTTCACAACTTAGTTCATCACTAACAACAAGAGTTTGCCCAATTTTGACCCGTTTTGCGGGTTTTAAAAGGCATTCCCAATCGGTCATGTTAATGCGCTTCAAAAGCAAAATTTCCACTTCGGCTCCAGTATCTTTTTTAGCAATAAGCCGGGCGGGAAGCACGCGCGTATTATTAACAACTAATAAATCACCTTTTTTTAAAAAATCGGTTATATTTTTAAATTGGCTTTGCTTTATTTCCTTAGTTTTGCGGTCAAAAACCAGCAATTTACTTTCATCCCGCTTTTCTAGTGGAGTTTGGGCAATTAAATTTTCGGGTAAATGATAGTCATAAGTTGAAAGTGATTTATAATTTATCATTTATCCTCCTCTTCTGGCTTTTCCACATCATCAGCCAGCAGATGTTTTGGTACTGGCAAATGAAAATGCTCGTAAGCCAAGCGGGTTACTAGCCTGCCGCGCGGCGAACGCACAACAAACCCAAGTTGAAGCAAATATGGCTCTACCACGTCCTCAATAGTGGAAACTTCTTCGTTTGTGGTTGCAGCCAAAGTTTCCAACCCAACGGGGCCGCCACCAAATTTTTCAATCATTGCCATAATTATGCGCTTATCCACAAAATCCAGTCCCAGTTCGTCAATATCCATTAAAGTTAACGCTTTTTTTGCGTCTGCGGCTGTTATTATGTTTTTATCTTCCACTTGCACATAGTCCCTAACGCGCTTAAGTAGCCTATTTGCCACCCTTGGTGTGCCTCTGCTGCGTTTGGCAATTTCAAGTTCGGCGGCTTTTTCAATTTCAATATTTAAAATGTTGGCAGAACGTGAAATTATTTTTGCAATTTCATCCACTGTGTACATTTCCAGCCTACACAAAACGCCAAACCTATCCCTTAATGGGCTAGAAAGATTGCCCGCTTTAGTTGTTGCACCAATAAGTGTAAAGGGCTGAATTTTAAGCCTCATGCTGCGTGCACTTGGGCCTTTGCCCACAATAAAATCTAGTGCATAGTCTTCCATGGCGGGGTACAAAATCTCTTCCACCGATTTTGATATGCGGTGAATTTCATCTATAAACAGCACATCGTTTGTGCCTAAATTTGTTAAAATTGCGGCAAGGTCGGCAGCGTTTTCTATGCTTGGGCCACTTGTTATTTTAATTTGGCTGCCCATTTCGTTGGCAATAATGTGGCTTAATGTGGTTTTACCCAACCCCGGCGGGCCATAAAGCAAAACATGGTCTAATGCCTCTTTACGCTTTTTTGCCGCGTTAATGTATATTTTAAGATTGGATTTAATCTTTTCCTGCCCCACATATTCGTCAAAAGACATTGGGCGGAGTTTATTTTCCACCTCAACATCGCTCATATTTTTTGTGCTGGATATAAACCTATCTTTCTCTTCCATAACATTTCCTTTTAACCATTTTGATTTTCACTATACATCTTTTTACCATAATAGAAAGTTCGCAATTTATCTAACCCTAAATCTGTTTGCTTAAACTTAAAGCCGAAACTATTTAACTCTTCAATTAAATGTGCCCGCTGTTTTGTGGCTGAAAACTTATCGTAATTATGATTATTATAATATACCATTAAACCAATGTCTTTTATATCTTGAAGTTGAATGCGGGTATTCATGCCTTCTTTAAAATAATGAAAATCAAACTTAAGAGTGTCAAATACCTTAGTATAACCTTGTTTAATTAGTTCCTGCTCTTGTTTTAATATTTTCTTGTTATTGCCAAGCGGTTTTGTGTTAATGCCGCCACCGGACATACGCAACCTAATGCAAGCATCTTTCATCTGTCTCTCGGTTAATCCATCAAACTTTGTGTTTTTTGCATAATATAAATCGTGTGTTATGCAGGCAAAAACAAGTTCCAGGCCGTGCTTTTGCAACATATCATGATAATATATTAAATTCTTTTTAAGCGGCAAACCCACTTCAACAATTGTTTGCATATTTTCCTTTTAATCTTTAAAAATTTTCTTCAATTACTTTATGCAAGAGTGAATGAGTTTTAATATTTTCACTTATTGTGCAATGAACACCATTTTGGTCAAAATATTCTTTCGCTCCAATTTTAATAGCATAATTTTTAAGATTTTCTTTTGTAAAGAAACAATCTTTTCCGCCATATATAGAAAATTTAGGAAAGTTTAAATTTTTAAAAATTTCATATTCTTTCTCTGTTGGATAAAAACTTTCAAGTACAGAAAGTTTTTGATTATTTTTAGAAAGCAATTGGTCAGGTTGTTTAGAAAATCCTGATACACTTATATAACCTTTAAAATTAAAGGGATGCTTTGAAAAATATTTGACTGCAAAATTAGTGCCTGCTGATTGAGCAATTAACAATGTTTCTTCTAAATTAATTTTTTCATGTTCAACAAATTTTTCAAAGTTATTCACATACTTTTGATAGGAAATGCCTTCTTCAAAAGATGGCATACTTGGAGCATAAAAACGCATATTTCTTTTATTGCAAAACAGTTTTAAGTTTGGAACGTATGTCATGCCAGCATCTCCTCCCAACCCGCATATAAAAACAATATTTTTTGCTTTTATGGTTGAATAAATTTTTTTAATCATATTATCCGCCCATATTGTGCAATGCTTTGGCAACAATTTGTTCGGCTGTGTCGTTTTCCGCGGCAACTTCTTTTGCTAGGCGTAAAGCCTCATTTTTGCCTATGCCAAGGCTGGTTAACACAACAACGGCATCATCAATGGCCGCATTTTTAATGCTTGCCGTGTTGTTTGTTTCGTTTGGCAAAATATAATCAAATGGCTTAATTTTATCTTTAAGTTCAACAATAATGCGTTCAGCAGTCTTTTTGCCTATGCCCTTGCAATTTGCAATAACGGAAGAATCCTCATTAATAATGCTGGAAATTAGCGTTGTCATACGCTCGGCAGAAAGAATTTGGAGCGCGGTTTTGCTACCCACGCCACTGACGGAAATTAGTTGCATAAAAAACTTTTTTTCTTCTGGGCTTACAAAACCAAATAGGCTTAATTCATCCTCTTTGACCTGCATATATGTGTAAATTTTAACTTCTTCATCAATATTAGGCAAATTTGCCATGCAACTGTTTGTTACGGCAATTAAAAAGCCAACGCCGCCCACTTCCACGGTGACTGTGCCCATATCCTTATCTCTTAAAATACCCTTAATAAAACCTATCATAAACAATCCTTACATACTATTGTCGCTCATAACGCTGCTGGTTTGAATGTGGCAAATTGCAACTGCAAGTGCGTCAGCCGCGTCATCGGGCTTGGGCACTGAATTTAGCCCCAAAATGTTTTTAACCATAAACTGCACCTGCTTTTTTTCTGCCCTGCCATTGCCTGTTAACGCTTGTTTAATTTGCAGTGGAGTGTATTCAAAAAGTTTGTTTGAATATTGCTTGCAGCCAACGATCAGTGCACCGCGTGCTTCCGCCACCGCAATGGCCGTTGTGGTGTTAGTGTTAAAAAACAGTTCTTCAAAAGCAATTTCGTCAGGCTTAAAAGTTTCCATCAACTCACATGTTGCCTGAAAAATTGTGTTAAGCCTGGCGCTGATGTTCATTGTTTTTGGCGTGGTTATAACGCCATAATCCACCACTTTAAAGCCTTCAGTTTCAATTATGCCATAGCCTATTATGTTGTAGCCCGGGTCAATGCCTAAAACTCTCATATTTCACCTATGCAGAGGTTTTAAGGCGGGAAACAAGCTGGGTTGCGTTATTGTATAGTTCGTTAAAACGCTCGCTATCTTGCTCCACCTTATTCTTTTTTACGTTATAATCACTTATTAAAAGTTCAATTCTATCCAAAATTGTGCGTATAATTTTAACTTGTTGTTTATAGCCTTTTAAAATAATTGGGGATGTGGAATCGTCAATGGTAGTTTTAAACTCTTTACACAAAAGGCTAACATCGTGCTTATATTCGGTTTTAAGCGAGCCGCACTCTTGCAAGGCAAGTTTAAAGCGCTCGGTGGCCGAATTAAACTCATCATTAATAAGTTTTAAATCTTTACCAATTTTTTTAATTTTAGGCTGAATTTTTGCAAATTCAGTATTCCTTTCCGCCTTTTTGAAGGTTGAAATGGTGTTTGTTATTGTGGAAAGTTCGTTTCTATAATCCAACAACTGCTCAAAATAGTTCATAAGTTCGGTGCGATTTTCTTCCGCTAAAATTAGCGAATTATTATACAAAGAAAATAAAGCAGAAAGTTTGCTTCTGTTGTCGTTAAGTTGTTTTAAAATTTCTCTTTGGCGTGCGCTAATTTCCATCTTCTTCCTCTAAATTGTGAATAACGTCTATAACATCGTCACTCTCGTTAATTTTATCTATCATTTTATTAAACGTTTCCGTCTGTTGCGGATTTAATTTTATGTAATTTTGAGGTATCATTTCAACCCCTGAAGATAAAATTGTGTAACCCGCGTTTTCAAATGCGGTAACCAGCTCGTTAACCGCAGTGGCGTTTGGCTCGGTGTAAACGGTAAACACTTCATCATCTTCACAATCAATTGCGTTCATGTTTATGGCAAGTTCCATAGCGGCATCTGAGTTGAATTTATCATTCTTTTCAACAACCACTTCGCCTTTATTATCAAACATATAAGAAACGCAACCGGAAGAGCCCAAACTTCCGCCAAATTTATCAAACGCATAGCGCATATCACTGCTGGTGCGGTTTTTATTATCTGTAAAGCATTTAACAACCACTGCAACGCCGCCTACACCATAGCCCTCATATGTTTGCTCTATGAAAGAAGAGTTATCTACCTCACTATTTTTCTTAATAATGTTATTAATGCGGTCATTTGGCATGTTATATTGCCTTGCTTTGGCAATAGCCATTTTTAGTTTGCTGTTGCTATCAACATTGGCGCCGCCCTCTTTAACAGCCACCATAATTTCACGCCCAACTTTGGTAAAAATTTTGCTACGCTCGGCGTCGCTTTTCTCTTTTCTGCCTTTAATATTGTTCCATTTGCTGTGTCCTGACATATTAATTCTCCTCACTTAATCTTTGCATAATAATGCTGCCGGCAACTGCGGCATTTAAACTTTCCACCCCATTAAACATAGGAATGGCAATTTTGGTATCGGCAAGCGACATAAAAGCTTCGCTTACCCCATTACCCTCATTACCTATTATAACAGCAATTTTTGTTTTTGGCAAACGAATTTGGGATAAAGGTGTGCCAAACATATGGGCAACTAAAAATTTTTTTGCAATTTTAGCTTTATTTTTAATAAAATCTTCCGCATTTAAAATATGCAGCCTTGCAGATAACGCCATGCCGGCTGAAGAACGGATAACTTTTTCGCTATAAGCATCAGCACAATTAATTAAATAAACATCTTTAAAATTAAATGCCATGGCAGAGCGAATTAATGTGCCAACATTGCCCGGGTCTTGCACTGCGTCCAGCACTAAACTGTTGCCAACAGATGAAATTTCAGTTTCTTTAATTTTGCAAACACATAAGATGTTTTGGCATGTTTTGGTGGTTGCAATGCCAGATAAAACGGCCTCACTAACAATGCAAATGTTAGGAAATTTAGTTAAATTTTTGTTAGAAGTTATTGTATATAAAATTTCTGCTTTGCCTAAAATATCGGAACAAAACTTTTCCCCTTCCACAAAAAATAATTTGTTTGTTTTTCTGTATTTTTTATCTTTTAAATTTTTTATTTCTTGTTTTGTTAATTCCATATAATAATTGTATAAAAATGCTTTTTAAAAGTCAAATATTTAATTTGTAAGATTATAAAATTAAATAAAAAAACGCTCTTTCGAGCGCCTTTTATTTTGCATTTTTAACTTGTTCAACAAGCTTATTGAAAGCAGCCTTATCGGTTGCTGCAAGATCGGCCAAAACTTTGCGGTTAAGGTTGATGTTTGCCTTTTTAAGCCCGTTGATGAATGTGCTATAAGACATTCCATTCTCACGGCAAGCGGCGTTAATACGCGTTATCCAAAGAGAACGCATATCACGTTTTTTAAGTTTTCTGCCAACGTATGCGTATTGGCCAGATTTCATAACGGCTTCGCGTGCAACACGATATAATTTGGATTTTGCACCCCTATAGCCTTTTGCTTGCTTTAAAATTGCACGGCGTTTTTTAACGGCGTTTACTCCACGTTTTACTCTCATTTTGCGCCTCCTACATCATATCCTTATAGTTCTTTTCGAACTGTTTGGATACATAACCTGTGGTTCTTAGTCTTCTTTTTCTCTTACGAGATTTTTTGGTCAAAATGTGACCTTTGCCATCGTGCATCATTTTAATTTTGCCTGTGCCGGTTTCACTAAAACGCTTTGCAACGGCCTTTCTTGTTTTCATTTTTGGCATAATTTTCTCCTTTTATTTTTTGTTTGTTTGAGGGGCTAAAAACATAAAGATGTTTCGTCCATTAACTTGAGCGGGTTTGTCAATCACACCAGATTGGGCACACATTTCGGCAAATTTATTCATAATATCAATGCCTAATTGTGGGCGAGCTTGAATTCTACCTTTCATTAGAATGCTAACCTTTACCTTGCTGCCCTCTTGTAAAAACTCACAAACTTGTTTTGCCTTATAGCCAAGGTCATGATCACTTATTGTCATGCTTAGGCGCATTTCTTGCATTTTTTGAACTTTTTGGTTCTTTTTTTGGTCTTTAAGCTTTTTAAGCTCATCAAACCTAAATTTGCCATAGTCCATAATTCTGCAAACGGGCGGTTTTGCATCTGGTGCAATTAACACCAAATCTAAATCGCTGTTTTTGGCAATTTCAAGCGCACTGGCACTGGACATAATGCCAAGTTGCTCGTTATTGGCACCAATAAGGCGCACTTCTGGTAAAACAATTTGTTCATTTTTAAGTGATTCTTTCAATTTCCCTCCTACCCAAGAAAAATGGGTTTCTTTATGTAAAAGAACCCACAACTCAAATAAAAATTAACAGTTATTAATCAATTTTTATATACCATTGTCGCTTTTGCTTCAAGGTGAGAAGTGGTAACTCCTACTTTTACAAAAGTTATTTTAGCATACAAAAATTTAATTGTCAACAGTTTTTTAAAAATTTTTGCATAAAATTTATTTGCGCCATAGCGCGTTGGCAATAATAGAATGCGCAAGCAGAAATTCTGCCGGATAGTAAGTTATTAAGCAAAGCACATCCACAAACTTTGGCAACCCGCCAAAAACGTTTAATAAAAGCATTAAATCGGAAAAGAAGAATAGCACGCTGCCAATTAATATTAACAAATTTAATAAATTTTTTTGCCTTATAAAATTGCTAGCCGCTTTGCCAACCATAAATGAAATTATTAGTGCATAAAACACGCAAACCAATTCCATAGTAACGCCGCCAAAGTTAAACATTGGCGCAAGCACAATAAACAGCACTGATGGCACAAAAATTATTGCTCCGCATAATAGATCCCACCAATTAAACTTAACAAGAAACAAATAACTAACAAAGAAGAACACGTGCCCCATTGCAAACAAAACTGCGCCCGTTATAAAGTGAATGTTAAGCAGAATATCGCCCAACATGGCAAACACAAGGCCAGTAAGCAAAAATGAGGCAAATTTTATGTTGCATTTTTTAAGCCTAATTGCAAAAATTAAATTTAAAACTGCCAACAAAACGAACATCACACTGGTTAGGCCCTTAAGCCATGTTCCGCCAAAAATAATGTAGCAGATGTCCCCCGCTAAAATTAATGCCAACAAAATTGAATTAAATATGTAAGCTAATTTTTTCATAAAACCCCCTATTTTAAAAACTTTTTAATAATGTTTTCTTTTAACTTGGTTGATGGTTGATATCTCATAGGTAAATCTAGCCAATTTGCCTTTTTTACAATGCTTTTGTAGTGAGTAAAGGTATCAAACCCCGCCTTGCCATGATATGCACCAATGCCGCTTTGCTTAAACCCGCCAAATGCCAAATTTGGGTTTGCAATGTGCATAATGGTGTCGTTAATGCAACCACCGCCAAATTTACATTTGTTTAAAATTAAGTTTTGATTTTTTTTGTTGGTTGAAAACATATAAAGCGCAAGCGGTTTTGAATTTGAATTAATTGTGGAAATTACCTCCCACAAATTTTCATATGTTATAATTGGCAAAACTGGGCCAAAAATTTCTGCCTGCATGGCAAGGTCATCCAAGCTGCTATCCAATATTGTTGGTTCAATTTTTAATGTGTTTTCATTAGTTTTGCTGCCAAAAACAACATTGCCCTTTTCAATTAGCAATTTTGTTGCATCAAACTGCTTTTTGTTAATCATTTTAGGGTAATTTTCGTTGGCAAGTGGGTCTATGCCATATTGCAAAACAATTTGCTTAGATAGTTCTTTAATCAATTTATCTTTAATTGTGCTGTGGCAAAAAATAAAATCTGGTGCAACGCAAGTTTGCCCGGCATTTAAAAGTTTGCCAAAAACAATGCGTTTGGCAGCAAGCGGAAGGTTTGCTGTTTCGTCCACAATGCACGGGCTTTTGCCGCCCATTTCAAGTGTAACAGGAATAAAATGTTCGGCCGCCTTTTGCATAACAATTTTGCCAACACGGGTGCTGCCGGTGTAAAATATGTAGTCTATGTCTTGATCCATTAAATAATTGCAGGCTTCCACCCCGTCCAACAAAGTGGTTACATGGCCCGGAACAAAGGTGCGTTTAATAAGTTTATCCAACACGGCGCTAACGTGAGTGGATGACGAACTTGGCTTTAAAATAACCGAGTTGCCTGCCGCCACAGCGTTAACAATTGGCTCTAGGCTAAGCATAAAAGGATAATTCCACGGGCTTATAACCAACACAATGCCATAAGGCGAAGGAATTACATAGCTTTTTGCCGGGAAATTGTTTAGCGGGGTGTGTTTGCGCTTTGGCTTTGCATAACTTTTAATGTGGCGTATCATATGGCTTATTTCGGTCAGTGTCATGCCAACTTCGGTCATGTAACTTTCCGCTTCACTTTTATTAAGGTCGGCTTTTAGGGCAGCATAAATTTCCGGTTGCATAGCTTTTATATTTTTATATAATAATTTTAACGATTTTTTGCGTTCGTTAACATTTTGCATTGTGCCCCTTTCTAAAAAGGCGCGCATTTCAACAAGTTTGGCATCAATTTTAGTCGTTTCCATTTTTAACCTCGTAATAAATTTGTTCTAGTTGCTTTGCGGTAAATAGTTTTGGCACAGGATAAAGCGGATTGGCTTCTTTTTCTGCCGTTTTTGCCAAAGTTGGAACATCTTCTTCCCTAATTTCAGAAATTGATGCGCCAATGTTCATAAATTTATTCATTTCTTCAATTTTTTCAATAAACAATTTGGCGCCAACCTCTTTAGGGGTGGATTTTGTGAACAGATTGCAATAAACACCCATTTGCCATAATTTTTTGTAAACGGATTTGCCATATTTTTTTAACACATGCGGCAAAATTATTGCATTGGCAAGGCCGTGTGCAACATTATATTTTCCGCCAAGGGAGTGCGCAACTGCGTGCACATAGCCAACGTATGATTTTGTAAACGCAACACCCGCCAAAAATGCGGCTTGCAACATATTTTCACGCGCGGTCAAATTTTTGCCATCGGTAAAAGCGGCTTGCAAATTTTCAAAAATCAATTTGCTGGCGCGCAAGGCACAATCGCGCGTTTCTTTAGTGGTGCTGCGGCCTATGTAGGCTTCAACTGCGTGAGTTAGTGCGTCCATGCCTGTGGTGGCAGTAATTTTTGGCGGCAAACCAACGGTTAAATTGGCGTCCAACAAGGCGTATTTTGGTATGAGTGGGAAATCGTTAATTGCATATTTGTGACGTGTTTCGCTATCGGTTATGACAGCTGCAAGCGTGGTTTCACTGCCCGTGCCTGCCGTGGTGGGAATTGCAATTAAAAGCGGAATTTTTTTGTGAACTTTTAAAATGCCTTTCATTTTATTTAAAGGTTTTTCCGGCCTTGCCGCCCTTGCGCCAACAGCCTTTGCACAATCCATTGGCGAGCCACCACCAAAAGCCACAATGCAATCGCATTCGTTTTCGTGAAAAATTTGCAGTGCATCTTCCACATTTTGCGTGGTTGGGTTTGCCATTGTTTTATCGTAAACGGCAAGCACCAAATTTGCGTTAACAATTTTGCTTTCTAATTGTTTTGTTAAACCCAAACTGCGAATGCCGGCATCGGTAACCAACAAAACGCTGTGTTTATTTTCATTTTTTAATAGGTCAATTAAACCATCATAATCATTTAACAATGTTGGCCTACGATAAGGCAACACGGGCAACAACAATTTAAAAATGCCCTGATAAACCCTGCAAAATAATTTTTTAAACAAATTCATATAAACTCCTCATTTAAAATTTTAGCACAAAAAACATAATATTTCAAAAAAAATGGCAAAACAATTTTTTTAAACCGTTTTTTTAACAAATATTTAACAAAATTAGCAAAAATGTTCAGTTTTGCACCATCATTGTTTGTTTGCAATAACCGAAAGCAGCTGTTTTTCAAATTCGGCATAAGGCATTGTGGTGGTGTCTTTGCTGCCGCGCGCACGCACAGAAACAAGGCCTTCGCCCATTTCTTTATCCCCCAAAACGAGAATATAAGGTGTTTTTTCTAGGGTTGAGTTGCGTATTTTTTTGCCAACACTTTCGTTGGAAACATCTGCCGAAACGCGAATTTTGTTAAGGCGGAGTTTAGCTTCAACCTCTTTTGCGTAAGGCACATTTTTTTCGCTTACCGTAACAATTTTAACTTGCAGCGGATTTAACCAAACAGGCAAATTGCCTTTTGTTTCTTCAATTAAGAAGGCGGTAAACCTATCCAGCGAGCCAAAAATTGCGCGGTGAATAACAACTGGGCGCACGCGATTATCGTGCTCGTCAACATATTCTAATTCAAAGCGCTCTGGCAACTGATAGTCTAGCTGAACGGTGGATAAAGTTACCTCG
Organism: uncultured Clostridia bacterium; assembly: GCA_947589025.1. Classification (GTDB taxonomy): domain Bacteria; phylum Bacillota; class Clostridia; order Christensenellales; family UBA1242; genus Onthoplasma. The sequence goes on along the minus strand of CANQAY010000003.1, from coordinate 94,315 downwards.
TGCCCAATGGCAGACTTAACTTGAACGTCAATTTTAGGGCCGTAGAATGCCGCCTCGCCCTCAGCCTCGTAGAAGTTGGCGCCGCTTTTCTTTAAAATTTCTCTTAATGCGGTTTCGCTTTTCTCCCAAAGGTCGTCATTGCCAAAATATTTAGCGGTGTTCTTTTTATCCCTAAGAGATAGGCGGAAGCTGTAATTTTTAAAGCCAAAATCTTTATAAACATCTAAAATTAAGGAAATAACGTTGTTAATTTCGTCTTTAATTTGGTCTGGGCGGCAAAAGATATGCGCATCATTTTGAGTAAATGCGCGGGTGCGCTCTATCCCACACAAATTGCCGCTGCCTTCAAACCTAAAATCGTTGGCAATTTCGGCAATGCGCACAGGCAAATCTTTATAAGAATGCATAAAGTTTTTGTAAATCATCATATGGTGCGGGCAGTTCATTGGGCGCAAAACATAAGTTTCACTTTCACGCTCCATGGCTGGGAACATATCCTCTTTATAATGCTCCCAGTGGCCGGAAGTTTTGTAAAGGTTAATTGAGCCTAAAGATGGCGTCATTACATGCTGATAGCCAAGCGAAAGCTCTTTATCCATAATATAATCACTTAACGCGCGGCGCAGCAAAAAGCCGTTAGGCAGCCAAATAGGCAAACCCTTGCCAATAAGGTCACTCATCATAAAAATGTTAAGGTCTTTGCCCAATTTTCTGTGGTCACGCATTTTGGCTTCTTCTTCCAAACGCAGGCACTCTTTTAAATCTTCTTTATTAACAAAGCCATAAACATAAATGCGGGTTAGCATTTTGTTGTGCTCGCTGCCGCGCCAATAAGCGCCGCTTACCCTATTAATTTTAAAATTAAAGCCGCGCAAAAATTTTGTGTTTTCCACATGCGGGCCACGGCATAAATCGTAAAAATCATTGCCAGTGTAATAAACAGTAATCTTTTCATTTGCTGGCAGCTCGTTAATAAGTTCGGTTTTATATGGCTCGCCAACAAAAAGTTCAAGCGCCTCTGCCTTGGTTACTTCTTTGCGCACAAAGGCTTCATCCCGCGCAATAATTTCACGCATTTTGGCTTCAATTTTTTCAAAATCTGCTTGGCTTATGTTAAGGTTGTCAAAGTCATAATAAAAGCCATTTTCAATGGCGGGGCCAATTGCCAACTTAACATTTGGGTAAAGTGATTTTATTGCCTTGGCAAGCACATGGCTCATGCTGTGGCGATACATTGTTTGTTTTTCGTTTTGCTCCATAAAATTCTCCTTTAAAAATAAAAAACTTGCAAACAAAAACTTGTTGCAAGGGACGATTTTTTATATAACCGCGGTTCCACCCTAATTGGCGCAAAGCACCCACTTAATTTTAATGTTTACTGACCTAGTTGGTGGTTTCAATTTATAATGTGTTGTGTCAATCTCAGCCGGCAGACACTCTCTGTAAACCTAAATATAAATTTACTTGTCCAACCAATAATCCATTAAACTAGTTTTAGTTTACATAAAAAATTTTAATTTGTCAACCGTTTTTAACAAATTAAAAAATGTAAAATTTTTTTAATGTTAATTAAATTTTTACAAATTTTTGCAATTTTTTATGTTTTTTAATGCTTTTTTAACAAATTTTAAAAAATTTTTAGTTTTTCATAATAATTTTTAATCTGTTAGAAAACACATTGCTTAAAAAACTAACTGCCTCCGAGCTAACATTATCTCCAACATAAATGTCTATATAGCTTGGGCAAAAGTTAAGCACATTTGTAATAAGGTCTACAGAGTTGTTGCAATCGGCAACCTTTTTAATTTTGGCATTTTTGTTTTTCATGTTGTAAATGCTAAAGTTGTTGCCCTTGCAAACCACTTTAACTTTATAAACCAAACTATCCATTGTGTTAATTAAAAAGCGGATAACATCTAAAAATGTGGCGGAGTTAAAAAGCGTTATGTTGTCACTGGAAAGTTCGGCAAGGTTGTCCCAATGATGTTTTAATGGGCTAAGCCGGAACTCTAAAAAACTATCTATAAAAAATGTTTGATTAAACAATATAATTTTGCTTAATGCAGTTTGGTCGGTGGCTTTATCAAACAACGAAAGCACTTTTATGTAGGCATTAAAAGCAAGCGTGTTGTTTAACGGATTTTTAATTTTGTTTTTTAAATAATTAACCTTGTAACAACTCTCTATATAATCAATAATAATATCTTTAATTATTGTTTCGCAAGGCTCAATGTAGCCCTCTTCACACGCAAAAAGCAAATAGCAAAAATTGGCATCGCTATAGCTAGTGATTATTATTTTGCAAAAATCTATTTTGTTGTGTATTTCATTGTGCAAAAACTCAATTATTCCCTTATTTTCCAGCTTAGAGGCCAAGGCAATTTCTCTCATAACTTATCCTCTAATGTATAATATGCACTAAATATAATTTTACTCTTAAAAAAATTGACAGTTTTTGCAAGAGATTTTGCCAAAACAAAAATTAACAATAACAAAAAAAATTTCATAGGCTGATATGAGGCTAGTTATGTATTATTTTTATTTTAGAACGGGCGCATACGATTGCGTTAGAATAAGCAATTTAAGCATTCCGCTTGTTGCCAACACCATTTGCCAATTTGTTGGCTATTGCGGTTGCTATTGCTAACAAAAAACTCACCTGATGGTGAGTTTTTTATTGTTAAGCTTTTTTGTGTTTAGATTTTACAAACCATAAAACGGACAAAACTGAGAATGTTACTAAAGCAACTTCAACAAGCCCTAAAACAACTGCAATTACAATTGAGCCAGCGCAAGTGTATGTTGTTTCATTATCTCCAAATGTTTCTGGACCTTTAAGACTAAAAGCATTGGCTTCCAAACTGGATTCTTGTTCCCAACCTTCACGGCTTTTAAACTCTTCCACTGCTGCCTTATATTGTTCATTAGTTAAATCACCTTCAACATCTAACATATAAATTTTATGATTGGCTTCAAAATAATAGAATTCCACTGAAGCTTCAGTTTCCATGTCTTCTTTCATAGTCTTTAACCCTGGTTCGGCAAGTGCTTTTAATGCCTCATCCGCATCGGCTTTAAATTCATAATTTAATTCTGTTGTCGTAACAACTTTGTGATTGCTCCCAAATTTAACATGGGTTGTAATGTCTAAAGTTTTTAAAATATCTGCATACTCGTCCATTTCCATACTACTTATCAAATCTTCTTTATGTGCAGTGCTAGCATAATCCATGCCGTATGCAATTGGGCGGGCAAGCAAGCCAATGTAGGTGCCAAGCACGGCAACGGACAACACCAATAAAACGATCATAACTGGCAATTTACTAAAAAATTTTTTCATTTAAACCCCCTTAATGTTTAACTATTGTTAGGCTAACACAGTTTAAATAATTAGTCAAACAAAAAATGGCTAATTTTAAAAATTTTAATTTTTTATAGCTTTTAGGATGTAATAGCCCTTATCCCTTGCCACAATTTCACAGTTATTAAACAGGGATGTTAGATAGTTTTTAAGGCTTTGCATGCCATGATCTTTCCTTATAACCACAATTAGCGGGGCGTTTGGTTTTAAATGTTGCATTGCCCCATCCATAAGGCTAAAAAGCAATTTTTTGCCCGTTTTTATTGGTGGGTTAGAAACTATAAAGTCATAATAATCCTTAACATTGGCAAAGCCGTTGCTTAAAAAGGCGCTGGCTTGGGGCTTAACATTATTTTTAACAATGTTTTGTTGGGTTAGGCTAACGGCGGTGTTGTTAACATCTAGCATATGCATGTTAACATTAAACCTTTTAATTAGCGCAATGCCAATAACACCCAAGCCGCAGCCAACATCCAGCCCTGTGCCGGACAAAACAAAGTGTTTATCTATTGCATTTAACAGTGCGCGGGTACCATCGTCTATTTTTGTTTTAGAAAAAATGCTATCGCAACTGCGAAAGCATAATTCATAGCCCAATACACTATCCTTGAACTCAAAAAAGTCCGTTTCTTTATGAGGTTTATCTATAAAATAGTGTTGCATAATAATTTACCTTATAAAGTGTATAATGTTGCATCCACTGGCAAAGCAATAACAATCATGCCAATAAGCATAAAGGCAATGCCGGTTATTAACAAAGCAAGGTAAACCCTATCTTGCTTATTAATGGAATCTTGCTTTCTTACTGCCATGGTTATTCTTTTAGCAAGAAGGCAAATTGCCAAGCCAATTATTGCCAAAACGGTGCCGCCAATGACTGTGTAACGAAGTAAAAACTCCAACGGATTAACAAAAGATAATAAAGTGCTCATATTTACTCTCCTTTTAATATATTAACACTATTTTTTGGGTTTGTCAATAGGCAAAAGACTAATTTCTCCAAAAAAGGCTATTAAATTTGGTGTATCGGCAAAAATAATATAGCTTATAGCCAACCGAAAGCACGGTGGTTAACAAAAGCGTGAACAAGCCAATTAACACTATAACTGTGTTATTATATGCCAAGAAAATAAATGAAATGAGCGTTAAAATTTCAAAAAGCATGTAGCAATAATCCACCGCTTCAATAAACTCCGGCATATTTTTGTTTTTTAACAGCACCAAAAACAAGTTCATAAAGAAAATTAATATAATATCCGCTATTGCCAAGGTTTGGTTAACAAAGCCCGCGTTTATAAACAAAATTAGCAATGTGGTGAAAACCACAACGCTGGCAATTGAACTTATTAACGTGTGGGTGAAGGATAACCTATCCTTATAAAGCTCCATCCAAATTTTTGCAAGCAGCACGCCGGCAATTATTAGCCCCATTGCCCAAAGTGGCAAAAACAAATAGGCAAACACCACAAGCGGAAGCAATGCTAGCTCTATTGCAAAAAGTATTTTAAAAAATAAATCGTTTTTAATCATTTCGCCCTCTATTTAATATTGATACATTTAATATTAGCAAAAAAACACAAAACTTGCAACTATTTTTAACAAATTTTAACCAAAATTTAATCAATTCATATTATGAAATATGGAAGGAACGCCACACTACCTTCCTAAAAGGAGATGGAATGAAAAAAATTTCTGTTTTACTGGTTATTTTTATGAGCATTTTTACGTTATCGCTTACCGCGTGCGGCAAAAACGATAACAAATTGCGCATAAGTGAAGTAACCCACTCGGTTTTTTACGCCCCACTTTATGTTGCCATGAATATGGGATATTTTGACGAGGAAGGGCTTGAAATTGAGTTGACTAACGCCGGCGGAAGCGACACGGTTATGTCGTCACTTACCTCTAATTCGGCGGACATTGGCTTGATGGGGCCGGAAAGCGTTATTTATGTTAGAAACAACGGCATGAAAAACGCACCTAAAATTTTTGCTCAGCTTACAGCGTGCGATGGATCGTACCTTATTGGCAGAGCAAGCAACCCTGCTAACGCCAATTTTGACTGGCAAAGCCTTAAAGGAAAATATATTATTGCCGGGCGCAAAGGCGGAATGCCTGCTATGACATTAAAATATATTTTGGAAAAGAACTATAACCTAACCACCGGCTTGAGCGGTGAGAATGTGGATGTGATTTTGGACACTGTTATTGAGTTTAATTTAACCACTTCTGCCTTCTTGGGCGGCACGGGAGATTATGTTACTATGTTTGACCCGGTTGCTAGCCAAACCGTGCAAAACGCCAATTATGTTAATGTTGCCGCGCTGGGCGACGAGGTGAAAGATGTGCCTTACACCTGCTTTGTTGCAAACAGCGATTATTTAAGCAAACACAGTGACAAGGTGGAAAAGTTTATGCGCGCCTTAAAAAAGGGTTATGATTATCTTGTTAAGGCAACGGATGATGAAATTGTTGCTTCGTTAAAAAAATCTTTTGCGGACACGGATGATGGCCTATTATTAGCATCGGTTAAAAGTTATAAACAACTTGGTGCTTATGCCGATAGCTTTGTGTTAAAGCAATCTTCTTGGGATATGCTGCACAAAATTATTGACAACGCGGGCGAACTTAAAGGAAATGTGAACTATGCGGACGCTGTTGACACCTCTTTTGCCCAAAAAGTTATGGCATGAACTTAGTTGAACTTAACAATGTTAATTTAATTTATCAAAGTTTGGATAGTGAAACACAGGCTTTGCAGGATGTGAATTTAAGCGTTAAAAAGGATGAATTTGTTGCCATTGTTGGGCCTTCCGGATGCGGAAAAACCACTGTTCTTTCTATTATTGCTGGGCTTATTAAGCCAACTTGGGGAACGTTGACGGTTGCCAACAAACAGCCAAATTTAAAGGAAAATTTAACTGGATATATGTTTCAGCGCGACAACCTTTTGCCTTGGCGGACCATTGAAAAAAACATTTTTTTGGGGTTGGAAATTAGCAAGCAATTAAGCAAAGAAAAAAAAGATTATGCCCTTAACTTGACCGAAAAATATGGCCTGAAGGAGTTTTTAAAAAAACACCCTAACGAGTTGAGCGGCGGAATGCGTCAGCGCGTGGCTTTGATTAGAACACTTGCCTTGCAACCTGAATTGCTTTTATTAGATGAGCCTTTTAGCGCGTTGGATTATCAAACCCGGCTGAAATTGTGCGACGATGTTTACGACATTATTAAAAAAGAACACAAAACCGCCATTTTGGTAACACACGATATTCAAGAGGCAATTAGCATGTCGGATAAAATTTATGTGCTATCTTCCCGGCCTGCTAGAGTTAAAGCCGTGCACACACCTAAATTTAACGCAAAATTAACCCCTTTTGAACGCAGAAACACTGTTGAAGCCAAAGAATTGTTTGACACTATTTGGCAGGAAATTCAAGATGAAAAACAAAAAGAAATTTAGCAAAGCACATTACGATTATTTAAACAAACTTCACGCCAAAAAATTGCTGATTGTGTTTACACAAATTTCAATTTTAATTGTGCTGTTAATTGCTTGGGAATTGCTTACAAAATATGAAATAATAAGTTCTTTCTTCTTTTCTAGTCCGTCTAAAATATGCAAAACTGTTAAAGAACTTATGACTAACGGCGAGTTGATTTACCACTCAAGGATTACTTTAAGCGAAACTTTAATAGGCTTTGCTATTGCAACGGGAATTGGCTTTTTGGTGGCGTTTGTGTTGTGGTATAGCGACTTTTTAAGGCGGGTTTGTGAGCCTTATTTGGTTGTGTTAAATTCGCTGCCAAAAATTGCCTTGGGGCCGATTATTATTATATGGTTTGGCGCAGGCAGTAAAGCTATTATTTTTATGTGCATTTTAATTGTTATTATTGTTACAATTTTAAACATTTTAAATTCGTTTACAAGTTGCGATAGCCAATTAATTGCACTTGCCTCGTCTTTTGGGGCAAACAAATTTCAAATATTCTTTAAACTTATTTTGCCAAATTCAATTAAAGATATTGTTTCTACCCTTAAAGTGAATGTTGGCCTTAGTTGGATTGGCGCAATTATGGGGGAATATTTGGTTAGTAGGGCCGGGCTTGGCTATTTGCTGGTGTATGGCGGCCAAGTGTTTAACTTAAACCTTGTTATGACGGCAACGGTTGTGTTGTGCGTGTTGGCAAGTTTAATGTATTTTGCGGTTGCCCTATTTGAAAAAATGGTTAATAAACATTTTAAATAAATAAAAAAACCACCAAATTGGTGGTTTTTTGCTTATTTTCTTAACTTTCTTAAGAAAGGAGGGATGTCATCATCGTCCAACATTGGGCGCTGTTGTGAAACGGAAATATCTTCCACTTCGTCATCGTTTTTAGGTTGTTCCTCTTCTTGCTTTGGCTCCTCAGTTTGAGGTTGCTCGGCTGGTTTTTCTTCATTTGCTGGCTGATAGTTGACAAAAGGCTTAAAATCGGCACTATTTTGTTTAAAATCTGGCACTTGTTCTATTTTTTTGGTTTCATTTTTATCAAACCCAGTGGCAATAACGGTAATTTCAGTTTCCCCACTATTATCATTATTAATTTTTGCGCCAAAAATAATGTTACAATTTTTATCTGCAACGTCACGCACAAGGTCAACAGCCTCGTAAACTTCACTTAATGTTAAATCTCTTCCGCCGGTTATGTTAATTAAAATGCCGGTTGCACCTTCAATGCTGGTTTCCAACAATTGGCTGGTTACGGCTTGGCGCACTGCTTCAATGGTTTTGTTTGCGCCTCTGCCCTTGCCAATGCCCATGTGCGCAATGCCCTTGTTGCGCATAATTGTTGAAACATCGGCAAAATCGAGGTTAATTAAGCCGGGAACAGAAATTAATTCACTAACGCCGCGAATTGCTTGGTGCAAAACATCGTCCGCATATCTAAATGCGTCCACAAACGAAACATCTTTTTTAAATATTGTATAAAGCCTTTCATTTGGCACAACAACCAAACTATCGCAATATTTGCGCATCTCTTCAATGCCTTGTGCCGCGTTTGCTGCACGTTTAGGGCCTTCAAACTTAAATGGCTTGGTTACAACACCAACGGTTAAAATGCCCATTTCCTTAGCTAGGCGGGCAATAACTGGGGCTGCACCATTACCCGTGCCGCCACCCAAACCGGTTGTTATAAACAAAAGGTCAGTGCCCTGAAGCATCTTTTTTAATTCTTCTTCACTTTCTTCGGCTGCGGCTTTACCAACTTCCGGATTAGAGCCCGCGCCCAAGCCCTTTGTTAATTTTGCGCCAATTTGAATAATTTCATCGGCGTTGGAATTTTGAAGATCTTGATAATCGGTGTTAACGGCAATGAGATGTGCACCTTTTATGCCCGATGCCACCATACGATTAATTGCATTGTTGCCGCCGCCGCCAACGCCAACAACTTTAATGTTGCACACTAAATTTGAACTGTCAAAATTATTCATTTTACCCTCCTATTTTGCAACCAAGGCTAAATTAGCCAAGCCTGTTTTTGATGTTTGATATTTGCTTTTTGTGTTATCGAAAGGATTTTTATAATCAATAACATTTAAATTGGCAACTTCTTTAATAATATTTTTAACGCCTTTAAAGTTGGCAATGCCATCCCCTGTTAAATATACATCTATGCCCTTAAATACTTCGTCTATTGATAAAATTTCCCCAATAATTTTTGCTATAATTTCAATGCGGCTTTTAACAATTTGATTTGTTATGTTAATTGGCGCTTTAATTAAATTGCCCTTAAAACAAACTTCGTAATATTCATTTTTATTGCTTTCAATTGTTAAAATAACCTTACGCTTAATTAGTTCGGCATCCTTAAAATTTAGGCCCAAAACTTGCATAATGTCACTTGAAATGTGGCCGCCACCCATTGAAAACGAACTTAACATTGCAAGGCCTTCACCTTTTAACACGCAAACGCTTGAAGTTATATGCCCCACATCCACAATTGCAACTGGTTTGTTGGTTGTTTCTGGCAAACTAATTGCTTGCCCAAGTGGTGCGGAAATAAATTCAACATTTTCAGCACCCAAATTTGTTAGCTTTTCCGTTATAAGGTTAATAAATGACTTTTTTGCCAATATGTAACTTGCATCCACCACCAAACTTGTGGTTTTTTTGCCAACTGGCGATAAAGTTTTAACATTATCGTCCAACACATATTGCATTGGGCTATAATTGATAACTGAATAGGCAGAACTATCGCTAAAATCCATATTGCTGGTGTAAAGATCTAATATGTCAGCATCGGTAACCTTATGCAAAGCCACAAATTTGCGCGATATTCGTTTACAAACGCATTTGCTAAATTCTGCCGGAACGCCAACGAACACCGAGCGAACTGGCCTTCTAACCCGCGAAATAAGGTTATTAAATAAATCGGCAAAAACATTGTCAAGCTTGTTAGGGGTTAAAAACTCCCCATCCATAAAGCCATCATACAGTTCCTCAACCTCAGCAATAAGCCTGGTTTGTTTGCCAAAGCGGGTGACTGCCATAAGCCGTATACTTGATGAACCTATATCGATAACATATTTGATATTTGTAAGCACATTTCCCCCAAGATTATTTGTTTTATTATAGAAAAAACAAAAAAATATGTCAAATAATTTTATATGCTATTATTTGATTTATTAAAAAATTTTAATAAAAATTTTTAATTGACACAACATGTGGTAGTGACACATTTTAAAATACACTATTTAATGAAAGAAATTTGCATAATTATGTAGTTTCAACATAATCAAGCACATCGCCGCCGTTGCCATTAAAATAGTAACGAATTGTTTGAATTGATTTGCCCTCTTTTATTAAATTATTTGCCAAACTAAAACAAGAATTAATTTTGTGTTGCAAATTGCTATTTGGTTTGCCAATTTCAATTGTAAAATTTGCTTGAGGTAATGTTACGTTTAAAATTAATTTTTCATACGAATAACCCATTGTAAACGACACATCTTTTATAACCGAATTGATGTTTTTATAATCAACATAATTAGCGGTTTCGCCATCTTCAATTACCACAGTTGAATACATTGAAGAATATAAATTTGTAAAAATAGATTGATAATAGCCCCTTGCCAAGAAGTTGCACACATCCGTTTCGTTTGTGACATTTAAAATGTTTGTAACAGTTTCTATTTTGCTAACTTCGTTAGTTTGGGTTGGATTAATTTCTATAAGGCCTTCTGGCTTTTCAGTTTCCACCCTTAAAACCTTTAATTGGTCATCCAAAACATAATATTTGCTTAAATAATTGTAACTAAACATTTCGTGCCTTACGGCAAGCCTTATTTGAAAAGTGTTTATGTTTTTGGCGGTTATGCGGGTTACTTTAATGTAAGGGTTATTTTTATAACTTTCAATATTATCTTGTGCCTGCTGAGTGTTTTGAGTAAATATAGATTTGCCTACATTTAAATTTGCTAAATCAATAATTGTTTGATCGTTAAAATCTTCATAAAGCGAAAGCATTTCTTGCTTGTCCTGCTCGGAAATAAAGGCAACCTCAACATGCCTTAAGCAAAAAACAGCTGCAAACAAAATGGTTAACACCAAAACTATTGCTGTTAACACACTTAATGTGGAAATTAATATTATTTGTTTTTTTGTCATTGTCTTCTTATGTTTAAATTCAATTGGGTTAACACATCTTCAAAATGGTCATATCCCCTATCAATAAAATGAGCATTTTTAACCACTGTTTGCCCCTTTGTTGCTAAGGCAGCCAACACCAAGCTTGCGCCTCCGCGCAAATCTTCCGCCACAACAGTTGCTGGGTGCAAATGCGTTACGCCAACAACTTCAATTTCATTTGAAGAAACGCAATTAATATTGGCGCCCATCTTTTTTAACTCTTTAACTGTTAAAAAGCGGTTTTCAAAAATATTTTCTATTATTCTTGTTTTGCCAGCCGTTATGGTGCTTAATGCTAACATAACCGACTGCAAATCGGTTGGAAAGCCGGGGTAATAAGCAGTTTCAATTTTACCAATTGGCAATAATGCATCATCCTTCGACAGTTCTATTATATCATATTTAATTTTTATTTTACAACCTAATTTTGATAATATTTCAATTAATTTTGCATTTTGTTCAGGCACCCCATTTTTTATTATAACTTTGCCCCCGCACATTGCCACAGCAACCATTATTGTGCCTGCAACTATTCTATCTCCAATTGGCGTATATGCCACACCATGCAAGCTATTTACACCATATATTGTAATTTTGTTTGTGCCGGCGCCTAAAATTTTTGCACCCATAGAATTTAAAAAATTGGCAAGATCCACCACCTCTGGTTCTTTTGCAGGGTTTATTATTGTGGTTTTGCCTTTAAGCAAACAGGCAAATTGCAAAATATTTTCAGTTGCCCCAACGCTTGGTATTTTTAATTTTATTTTATTTGGTTTGGCGTGTTGGGCGTCAAAATAAATATAGTCGTTAAAATAATCAATTTTTACATTAAGTTTTTTAAATGATGAAATATGCATATCTATCGGACGTTCTCCAATTTTGCATCCGCCCGGCATTGTTAACATGGCCGATTTAAATCGAGATAGCATTGAACCAAGAAAGAACAATGACGAGCGCATTGTTTTGGAAAGCTTGCAATCAATTTGTTTGCATGAGGCGTTTAGGCTGTCAATTTGATGGTTGTTGCCTTCTTTTTTAATTTTAACGCCCAGTTTGCGCATTATTGAAAGCATATTATGAATATCCAAAATGTCTGGCAAATTTTGTAATGTTACCTTTTCGGTTGTAAGCAAACAGGCAGACAACAATGGTAAGCTTGCATTTTTTGAACTTTGAATTGAAATTTCGCCAAAAAGTTTGTTGCCGCCATTAATAATAAATTTATCTTGTTTTTTGTATTTCATATATCAGTATATGAAAAAAGTTAATTTTTGGCGTTTAGTGGGCGTTCGCTTTCTTTTTTAGTTTGCCTATTAACATTTAGCACCACCCCAATTGCCGACATAAACACAAAAAGCGAGGTGCTGCCCGCACTTATAAATGGAAGAGGCAACCCTGTTGGCGGAATTGAGCCGGAAACAACTGCAATGTTTAAAATAACTTGAATGCTTATTATTGCCCCAATGCCAAAGCAAAGGAAGGCGGAAAACTTGTTGTTTGCGCGCATGCCCACTTTAAAAATTGAAACAATTAACACAACAAACACTATCACAAGCAATGTGCATCCAACAAAGCCCAATTCTTCCGCTATTATGGAAAAAATAAAATCACTTTCGCTAAATGGCAAAAAAAGTTCAGCTTGCCGGCTGTTAAACAAGCCAACACCCCAAACACCACCGCTGCCTATGGCGTAAAGCGACTGAATAAGTTGATAGCCTTCGTCTAATGGATTTTTCCATGGGTCCAAAAATGCCACAATGCGGCTTAACCTATATGGCTCCATTAAAATAAGCAGCAAAATTAATGCAATGGCAGGAATTATTAACAGCCCAAAAACTTTCAACCTTAACCCGCCAATAAACAGCATAAAAATTAAAGTGAATGCCACACACATGGTTATTGACATATTCGGCTCTAGCATAATTAACACACAATATATGCCACCAAGTGTTAATGTTATTAAAATGTGCTTAAAGTTAGATAATTTATCTCCATCGCATAAATATCCAGCCAAAAAGAAAACTAAGCAAAATTTTGCAATTTCACTAGGTTGAATTGTAAAACTGCCAAAGCCTATCCACCTTGTGGCGCCATAACTTGTTTTGCCCAGCCCGGGCACAAAAACCAACACCAAAAATATTATGCCAACAAAATAAAAAATCCAATAAAACTTTTTAAAAATTTTATGATTAATAAAATAACACGCTATTAAACCTGCCGCACCAATAACAACGCCCAAAATTTGTTTTTTAAGGTAAAAGAACTGATTGCCATAATTTACGTTGGCAGAATATTTGCTGGCGCTATACACCATTATGCAGCCAAAAACGGCAAGCAGAACAGTGCAAACTATAATAATTATGCTATCCTTTTGCAACTTCACTTTCATATTCCGCCACCTTTTTGTTAAATGCCTGCCCTCGTTCTATGTAATTTGCAAATTGATCGTAACTAGCCGTGGCGGGAGAAAGCACCACACTATCGTTAGGCAAAGCATTTTTTACGGCAATGTTAAATGCTTCGGTTAAATTGTTGCATTTTATTAATTTAAATTTGTTGTTGTTTGCATTAAATAAATCGTCTTTAATTTCTCCATAGGCGCAAATTAATTTAACACGCTTTGTTAATTTTGAAAATAATTTGGAAAAATCTAGCCCTTTTTTAGAACCGCCCAAAAGCAAAATTATTGCCCCTTTAACTGATTCTGCACACGCCAAAGTGGCGGCAATATTTGTAGATTTACTATCGTTAATAAAATTTATTTCGTTAATTGTTTTAATGTATTGCATTCTAAATTTATCTAAACTAAAATTGCGCAGCACATCTTGCATGTCGCTAATTTTAACATTGTATAAATAGGCATAAGCAAGTGCGCACATTATGTTGTAAATGTTGTGTTTGCCCTTTATTTTTAACTCGTTAAGATTTACAATTTTGTGTTGATGAATGTATATTGCGTTGTTTTTTAAAAATATATCGGCAATTTTTTCACAAGAATATGTAACTGTTAAACAATCGTTTTGTGGGCGAATGTTGTTATCTAAATTTACAACAGCATAATCGTTGGCTTGCAAATTTGCAAAAATGTTATATTTTAGTTTTGTGTATTCATCCATCGTTTTATGGCGTACAAGGTGATCGGGCTCTATGTTTAAAATTGTTGCCACGTGTGGGTGAAACAGGCTGGCATTTTCTAGCATAAAGCTGCTAACTTCCGCCACTTTAATATATCTTTTGTTGCGCAGAACAGTTTTGGATAGTGGTTCTCCAATATTGCCACACGCCACTGCTTTATGTTTTTTGTTTAATAAGGCGGTTATGAGTTGAACGGTGGTTGTTTTGCCATTTGTGCCCGTTACCGCCACCAGTTTTTTGCAAAAAAGCGATGCAAATTCAAGCTCACTAAAAATTTTTATGTTGTTTTGTTTGGCAATTTGCACAAATGGGTTGTCCTTTTCTATTGAAGGTGATAAAACAATATAATCGAACTGGGTTATTATATTTTCATTTAATTCATTTATTAAATAGCATGATTGAATTGGCTTTGTTTTTAATTTTTCTTTGTTGTCGTCATACAAAAAAACATTGGCTTTTAATTTTAAAAGCAATTTGCTTGCCCACTCTCCAGAAACGGATAATCCATAAACTAACACGTTTTTATTTTTAAATTTCATTTTGCACCTACAAATTTTATTTTTTAAAAAACTAAATAATTACAAAAGGTAAAAAATAACGCATATAACGCCCAAAATAACCGTAATTGTGGAATAAATAATAACAATTTTGGGCTCGCTTAAATTGGACATTTGCAAATGATGATGAAATGGCGCCATTTTAAAAATGCGCTTGTGCTTTAATTTATAAACCGCCACTTGCAAAATAACCGAAATTGCGCTGAACACAAAGCAAAAACCTAAAATTGGCAAAATAAGTTCTAACCCAACTGCGCAAGCGGAAGCACCAATGTAACCGCCCAAGCAAAGAGACCCAACATCACCCATAAAAATGCTTGCCTTGTTTGTGTTAAAAAGCAAAAAAGCTAAAATTGAACCAACAAACAGCATGGATAATATGTTTATGTTTTGAATGTTTGTTATTATTGCGCCCGTTTCTCCCGATAGATATAATTTGTTGCCTAAAATTGATGTAATTATTGTAAAAAACACCAAATAATATAAGCTAACACTCCCTGCCAAGCCGTCTAGCCCATCGGTTAAATTTACGCTGTTTGTTGTGGCAATAAGCACCAAAATTATAAGCGGAATAATAAAATATTTGGCATTTAAAGTTGTTAGGTTAAATGGCACAAAAATGTTGCCTGCTTGGGTTGTAAAAAAATATATAAAAATTGCAAATATTAACGACAAACCAAACTGCCCTATTATTTTTTGATAGGGTTTTAACCCCAAGTTTTGCTTATATTTAATTTTTAAATAATCGTCCATAAACCCTAGCACGCCAAAAAACAAACTAAAAAGCAAAGTTAAAAACCAAGTTGTGTCATATTTTAAAAACACAAATGCCAAAATTAGTGTGGTTATCATAAACACCACGCCGCCCATAGTTAAAGTGCCATTTTTGGACTTGTGCTCCTCTACATAATTTAAAATGGTTTGTCCCGCTTTTTTGCGTTTAAAAATTTTTATTATTATAGGCATTAAAATTAAGCTAAGGGCAAAGCTGGACAAAAATGCTAATAATAATTTAATCATAATTTAATTTTACCCTTTGAAAAATATTTAAAATAGTTATCCACCACTTCGTAATCGCTAAAATGAACTTTAACGCCTTGAATTTCTTGATAATTTTCGGCACCTTTGCCCAAAATGGCAACTATATCATTTTTTTCTGCTATGCTTAATGCATATTCTATGGCCGACTTTCTATCTGTTATTCGCACCATGTTTTTTGCGTTGTTGTTGCGCAAAATGTCATCTATAATCATATCCGGATTTTCATCTCTTGGATTATCGCTTGTAACAATAACTTGATCGCTTAATAAAGCTGCAATTTGCCCCATTTCGCTGCGTTTGGTTTTATCTCTATTGCCGCCACAACCAAACACTGTTATTAACCTTTTTATTGGCAAAGATTTTATTGTGGTTAGCACATTTTTAATGCCGTCTGGCGTGTGGGCGTAATCTATAACCACATTAAAATTGGCATTAATTTCTAAAACATTGAATCTGCCCGGCACTATAACGGGTGAAGTTTTTAAAGTGGATAATATTGTTGGAATTTCAAACCCTAGTGTGTTTAAACATATTATTGCCATTAGGCAGTTATAAACGTTGTATTCCCCCATTAAATTAGTGTGGGCGGAATATGTTTTGTTTTTAACGCTAAATTTAAAATTGCTGCCCTTTAATGTTAGGTGATTTTCTAATAATTTTACATCGCCATCTTTTCCCAATGTAATTGTTTCTATGTTAGCTTTTTTGGCAATTTCTTTTAAATATTTTGCATCGGTGTTTACAACCCCAGTTTTGGCATATTTATAACTTAACAAACTTGCCTTGCATTTTATATAATTTTCCATAGTTAAGAAAAAATCTAAATGGTCCTTTGTTATATTTGTTAGGCCAACAACATCAAAATAAACATTGTCTATTTTATTAAGTGCAATTGCGTGCGCGCTAACTTCCATTATGCAATATTCACATCCGTTGCTTTCCATTTCCGAAAATAGTTTATGCAAAACTATTGGGTCGGGCGTGGTTAACATTGGCGGCAGCAAAAGGTTGTTGATGTACACACCTTCCGTGCCTATTAGCCCAACTTTTTTGCCCAAATTTGTTAAAATTTCCCGCATTAAAAAGGTGGTGGTGGTTTTGCCATTTGTGCCCGTTATGCCAATGAATTTCATTTTAGATTTATAAGTGCCGTAAAAAACTGAACTGATATACGACATTGTTGCCCTAACATTTTCCACTAAAATTTGTGTTATGGGCAAATCTAAAAATCTTTCAACCACCAAACAAATTGCACCATTTTTTATGCTTTCGCCGGCAAAGTTGTGGCCATCAGTTTTCATGCCTTTTATGCAAAAATACATTCCGTTTTCAAGTTTTTCTTTGCTGTTTAAAGATAATGAATCTATTTCGATTTCTTTATAATTTTTTATGCCCACAAATTTTAAATTTGAAATAAGGTCATAAAGTTTCATATTCACCCCTTTTTAGTAATGTAGCACATGTTAATTTGTAATTGACTTTGCCAACAAAAATAGACAAAATGTTTTAATTTGTGATTAAATATACAATTTCTCCTAAATAAAGTTTTGTTTTTTGTGGTGGAAGTTGCAATAAAATATATTCACCATCTCCATCAAACATAACATTTAAGCCCAAGCTTTTTAACAGTGCAGATGCTTGCGCCAAACTCATGCCCTCCACCATTGGCATTTCAATTGTTGGTTGGTTAGATAGTTGACTAATATCGGTTGGCGGAGTTGATTTTAATTCGAAAATGCGCGAGAGTGTTTTTTGCCCTATTGGTTTTGCAACAACACCGCCATAATATGCGCCTGCACTGGGCTCGTTTACGCACACAATAAGCACATAGTTTGGGTTGCTTGCAGGATATGTTGCCACAAAACTTGATATATATTTACCTTGTGCAATTTGCCCATTTTCGCCATACTTTTGTGCCGTGCCCGTTTTGCCGCCAACGTCATAGCCCGAAACAAAAGTGAACTTTCCTTCGCTGTTTATGTTGTTTGCCAGCATATTATTAATGGTGGCAATTGTGCTTGGCTTTAAATTTAAGCTTTTATAGCTGTTAGACGCAGAATAAAGAGTTTTATTATCCTCAGTTGTTAAACTATCTAATAGATGCGGTGTTGTTTGTTTGCCAGTGGTAATTTTTGCATAAACATTGGCGAGTTGCAGTTGAGTTACTGCCACGGCGTGCCCAAAACCAATGCGCGCCAAATCCACCGTTCTTACTTGCTCTTTTGGCATAATAATGCCGCTACTTTCACTAAAAATATCCACACCAGTTTTTTCGCCCAAACCAAAAAGTTTTAAATATTCATAATATTTGTTTACGCCCAACCTTAAAGCCAAATTTACAAAGGTGCAGTTGCAACTATTTTTAAAAGCTTCGGTTAATGTTTGGCTGCCATGTCCGGTGGATTTCCAACACTTTATTGTTTCGCCGTCCACTGTAATTCTGCCCGGGCAATAAAAATGCTCATTTTCACTAACAATACCTTCGTTTAACGCGGCTGCAAGTGTTATTAATTTAAATGTGCTGCCCGGCTCGTAGACATCAACCACTGTGGTGTTTTTGCTCATTTGTTGAAGGGATGCAATATCGTCGCGCGGAACTTCGTTTAAATTAAAACTTGGCAAATTGCTCATTGCCTTTATGCCGCCCGTTTGTGCATCCAAAATTATGCCAGAAACAGCAAGTGCTTTGTGCTCTTTATAAGCGGACATCAGTTCACTTTCTAACACGGCTTGCATTTGGGCATCTAGGGTGGTTTTTAAGGTTGCACCCGGCACACTTGGTATGTAATAATTTAATGAATTTTCTATCTCTTTGCCCTGCGCATTGGTTTGGGTTAAACTTTTGCCATCTATGCCCTTTAAATATTTATCATAATAAAGTTCTAGCCCGGCTTGACCAATGTTATCTATTGTGCAATATCCTAGCACCTGAGTTGCGAGGTTGGAATATGGATAAACGCGTGCCACATTTTGAGATAGATACACGCCTGCATATTCGGTTAAAGATTTGGCTATGTTTTCATCAACTTGCATTTTAATTAATATTTCGCTTAGGCTTTTATTTGTAACTTTGTTATAAGTTTTATCAAAGTTTAAGTTTAATTTTTCACATAAAGCGTTGGTTAAATCAACCGGCTTAACCACATTCCTTGCCCTAACGTAAATATCATAGGTTGTTACTGTGCTTGCCAAACTTACGCCGTTAGTGTCCAAAATTTCCCCTCGTTTGCTAGATAGTGGCAAATCTCTAAGCCATTCTTCCGATGCCAAAAGTTGAAGGTGCTTTCCGTTAATAATTTGCAAATAAAAAATGCGCATTAGCAAAGTTAAAAAAAGCGTCAATATTATAAGCAAAACGGCAATAAATCTTCTTTGAAGGTTATATAGGTTATAAAAAGTTTTAAATCTTTTCATAACAAATTATATTTTTTGTTTGTTTTTTTTAGAATATGGCAACAAAAAATGGGCATTTTGCCCATTATCCAAACAAATTTCTAAATAAAATTATTAGTTTGTCCATAAAGGATAGCCCGCGAGTATCGTCATTATAATCTCTTGGCTCATTAAGTTGAACATCGTAAACTGGCGTGCCAACATTGTTTGAGCCCTGCTCCAACCCTTGCACCACGCCCTCCTCATGCCTAATGGTGGTGGTATAAGAATTAACATCTCGCGTTGTGTTAATTAAGGTTATGGCATTGGCACCAACAAAAAGCAACAAAAGTGAAAGCACTGCAACATAAACGCCTGTTAAAATTTTTAGCCTCTTTTTAACAAGGGCCTTTTTTTCATCCGATTTGCGCGTAAAAGTTTTATATTCGGTTACTGTTTCGTCATCAACTTGTTTTAGCCCTTTTAGTTCGGTAGAAGTTTTTAACTCTTGCTCACTTTTTAACAAATCTTCTAACTTGGGCATATTTTCATAACTTTCTTCTGTTTTTTGTTCAACTTTTGTTTCTGTTGTAACTTCTGGCTGTAAGTTTTCTTCTTCCATAAAAGTTCTCCTTTTGTGAAAATTTTTTAAAAATTTTTAATTTTTTTAGCAAATTTTAATGTTTTTTAAGTTTTTTTTAAAAATTTTTAAAAATTACTTCTTTTCTGCTATCCTTAATTTGGCAGACTGCGAACGCGAATTATTTATCATTTCATTTTGGCTTGGCTCTATTGGATGTTTGGTTATTAACACGATATCCGCCTTATGATTGCACACACATTTTGGAATTTTGGGTGGGCAAATGCAATCGGTTGCATGTAACTTAAAAGCATTTTTTATAATTCTATCTTCCAGTGGATGAAAAGAAATTATGCATAGTCTACCGCATTTTTTAAGTTTAGTCAACATTTTTTCAACTGCAATGGGCAAATCGTTAAGTTCATTATTAACCTCTATGCGAATTGCCTGAAAAACTTTGTTGCATAAACTTGCCTTATTTTGAAATTTTGGCGGATAACTAGATATTACAATATCCCGCAATTCAAAAGTGGTTTCAATTGGTTTTGTTTGCCTTAATTTTACAATTTTGCGTGCAATTTGGCGAGCATTTTTTTCTTCTCCATAAAGATACATTATTTTGGCCAACTCTTCTTCACTATAATTATTAATAACATATTCGGCATCTAATTTTTGGCTTTTATCCATGCGCATATCCAGCCTAAAATTTTGTTTAAAACTAAACCCGCGCGAGCCTTCATCCAGTTGATAGCTGCTAACCCCTAAATCTGCCAAAATGCCATCAACTGCATCGATGTTTAATGTTGTTAAAATGTTATCTATATTAACAAAATTATCGTTAACAAAAGTTATATTTTTGCTATAAGCTTTTAGCACTTGTTTGGCCTTTTTAAGTGCATCGGTATCTTTGTCAATGCAAATTAATTTGCCAGTGGTCAATTTTTTAGCAATTTCAAGCGAATGCCCACCGCCACCAGTTGTGCAATCCACATAAACACCATCAGGGCGAATGTTAAGCCCTGAAATGCTTTCATTTTTTAAAACTGAAATATGTTTAAATTCCATTTTACACCTAAAATTAAACTGTTTTATTTAAATTTAAAAATTTTGTCATAAAAATGCCGTCTTCATAACTTCCGTCCGCCATTTTAAATGAGTGTTTTATTTCACCTGTTATTTCAAACCCAAAAGAATTATATAATTCAATAGCGCGTGTGTTGGATTTTAAAACTACCAAATCAATTTGTTCATAATTCAAGTTTGTTGCCAGCTTTATAATTTCCATCATCATCTTGCCAGCAATCCCTTTGCCCCAATGTTGTTTAAGCACGCCAATAGTAAATTCACACCTATGTTTTAATTTCATTTTTGAAGATTTTTCAGATATAACAACATGCCCAACAATTGTTTTGTTAATTATGGCAACAAGCATAACATTTCTTGGCAAATTTTGGGTTTTTAAATACTCTAATTCACTTTTTAAAACAAGAGGGGCATCTTCTTTGCCTCGAGTGAAATTGTTGGTTTCGGCATATAATTGATTATAGTAATCAACCAAATTGGGCGCATCTTCTAATTTGGCAGTACGCAATGTTAAAACTTCACCATTTTTTAATGTTGTTTTTTTGTTTAATTTCATAACTTCCCTTAATCTATTTGAATTAATGTGTTTTTTAAGGCGTCACAACTTGTTAAATAGTATGCTACGCCATTAATTTCATTATACAACATTTTTGGGTTAACATAGCCGTGCAAATGGGCAAAAACAACTTTATAAACGCCATATTCTTCAATTAGGCTAGTGTATTCGCTTGGCTCAATTTTATTGTTAAAAGGCGGATAATGTGTTATAAAAATGATTTTTTCATTATTTGTTTGCAATTTTTTTGCGGCTTGCAAAGAAAGTTCCAGCCTAATAACTTCGCGAGCGTAAAGTTTTCGGTTTTCTTCAGTATCATATTTGCCTTGTGGAATAAGCCAACCACGGTTGCCACAAAATATATATTCCCCAATTTTAATTGCATCATTTTGAAGGGCGAACGTTTTAGGCGGCAATTTTTCACGCACACGGGCTATGCTGCTCCACCAATAATCATGGTTGCCGCGTATTATGATTTTTGTGCCCGGCAAGTTATTAAGAAACTCAAAATCGGGCACCACATCGTTTAATTTCATTGCCCAAGAATAATCTCCCGCCAAAATTACAATATCGTCATCGGTCACTTTATTTTTCCAATCGGCAACAATTTTGTTTGTGTGGCCGTGCCAAACAGGTCCGAATATATCCATCGGCTTTGTGTTGTTTATATCAAGATGCAGGTCACTTATTGAAAAAATTTTCATATTATGTTCCTTTTGGGGTTAAGTTGCGCTCGTTCCTTAAATATGCTAGCATTAACCTTGGCCTATTATAACGCTGCACCATTACTGGCATTAAATTTATTATTGCATTAACAATAATTAACGGCAAAGCCACAATATACCACAACTTTAAATTAACAAACACAACAAGCAACCCAAATATTGCACTTAAAAAGTGCATGTGCTCGGCATAAATGGTTTCTTGCATAAATTTGTAAAGATGATTATTGTCGCTTATATTGTTAACCTTGCTTTTATCAAAATTGGCAAAAAATTTGCCTGCTTCGGGTATCTTATCCTTCCAAATGCGAATGCCTAATTTATTGTAAAATTTACGCTCCCAGTTATGCACTGTGTAAATTTTTAAAAAGGGGTTTGTTAATTTTTTGGGCAAAAACCAACGAACAATTAATGCAATAATAAGGTCTATTACAAACAGAAAAATAAACGAAACAAACACACAACGCATTATTTCACCTAAAGTGAAAGGCAATGTGTTTACGCCAACCGTTAAGCCTAACAATATTGATATTGATAAGCCCACTAAAATTAAAATAACATACAGCATTATTGTTAAGATTATCATTTTTTTTTAAACTTGTCAAACAATTAGGGGCGTTTGCGGGCGCTTTTGCGCCCGCAAATGTTTAGCCGTGCGCGGCTAAACATTTTTAAACGAAGTTTACAAACGCCCCATTCACACAAAAACAAAACTATGAATATTATATTAATATCATAGGAGGTTTATAAAAAAATGTCATTTTACACTGATTCTAGGCCGGGTATATTCCCTGGGCAGACAAACAATGTAACCAACGGATTATGTGAAAGGATTTGTTTGCAAGCCACAAAGGTTTTTGACGCATGTATGAATCAATCTCAAATTGAAGATTATTCACTTACATTAACCAATCAAAATCCTGCCAACCCAACCTACCCGCTAACTTTTATAAGTGGAAATTCGTTAGGAGGAACTGCCACCGTAACAAACCTTGTTATAACAAGATTTGATGATAGGCCAAACTTTTCACGCGTGCAAGCAACAATTAACATTCCTGTAACAGTTACATATACCGATGCAAACAATGTGCCGGGCACGGCAACCGGAACAATAAGTTTAAACCAAGATGTTATTTTATATGTTCCGCAGCCATCTTTAACCCCAATTGAAGTTGTGGCATTTGGCAGCGCAGTTGTTGGTGCGGGCAGTTTTAACCCAACCACAAACGGCTTTACAATTAACGCTTGCGTTACAACAATTTTAAAAGTTGTTGCAGTGGTTGATGTGCTTGTGCCAAGTTATGGCTATTGCCCAATACCACCATGCACACCTTATCAAAACGAAGGCGTTTGCCCAGGCGTGTTTGATTTGCCACTATACCCAACCGCCGTTAGCCCACAATCAACTAACACCCGTTAAAAAAATTGCCAAATGGCAATTTTTTATTTTCCAATGTATTCTTCAATAATTGCGCCCAAACTGTCACTGCCCTGCTTTTTTAGGGCACTGGATGGCACAATTAAATCTATATTAAAACGCAAAAACTTTGCTATTTTTGCTTTGTTTAGGTTAAGTTCACTACGGCTAACTTTGTCCGTTTTGGTTAACACTATAACAAAAGGAATTTCATTTGTCATTAAATAATCTGCCATCTGCTTATCAAGTTCGCTTGGCTCGTGGCGGCAATCCAGCAAAAGCAAAACAAGTTTTAATTTTTCGTTATTTAAAAAATAGTCATTCATAATGCTATCCCACGCGTTTGCCGTGCTTTTGCCCGCCTTATTGTAGCCGTAGCCAGGTAAATCCACCAAATAAAACTGGTTATTTATGTTAAAGTAGTTAACAAGCCGCGTTCTGCCCGGGGTGGAACTTGTTTTTGCCAAATTTTTTATGTTGGTTAGCATATTTATTAAACTGGATTTACCCACATTGCTGCGCCCAACAACAGAAACTTGTGGCAAATCATCCACAATAAATTCCGCCTTTTTGCTGGCGCTTTTAATAAATTTTGCGTTAATAAATCTCATTACATCTCCATTTTGCTTTAATATAGCATAAATTTTATTTAATGTCAAAAAAATAAAGGGTTTTGCCCTTTATTTACAAGTTGTTATTGGTGGTGCGGTTTAAAACGTCATCAACAATTTTGGTTATGTCAATTTTTAGTTGCAACGAATTTTTTAATGGATACATTTCAGATTTATCATCTCCAAAATAAAAATCGTAACTATCATTGCCGCCTTGTTCCAATTTAACTTCAAAAGACAACACCCAATCAAACCCCTCTAGCCCAACTTCGCTTGCTGGCTTAAAAGTATATGCAAATTTAGGTAATCTTTTATCTACATCTTTTGCAATATTTAATGCTTGTTCCTCGGTTAAATTCATTTTCCCCTCCTTAAAACATTATAATTTTATCATCCTTTTATATGTTTGTCAATATGGTTTTGTTAAATTATTGTGCAAATTATTCGAACAAATGTTCGATAATTATTGACTTTATAGAACATATGTGCTATAATTTTGGTATGTTGGAGGGCGGGATGAACAAAAAAAGAGTTATTTTACACATTGATATGAACAATTTTTACGCTTCTGTGGAGTGCTTAATTAACCCCGGCATTAAAAATTATGCGGTTGCCGTGGCGGGCGACCCAAGCAAGCGAACTGGCATAATTTTGGCAAAAAATTATTTGGCAAAGGCGTTTGGCATTAAAACGGGCGAGGCAATTTGGGAGGCAAGACAAAAATGCCCCACCCTTATAATTGTGGCACCAAAATTTGAAAAATATCAAGAACTTAGCGAAAAAGCACACGCAATTTATTGTAGATATACCGACATGATTGAGCCGTTTGGCATTGACGAGTGTTGGCTGGATGTGACGGACAGCTTAAAGTTGTTTAACTCCACCCCAATTGAACTTGCCAGGCGCATACAAAATGATGTGTTAAAAGAGTTGGGGTTGTCCGTTTCAATTGGCATTTCGTGGGGAAAAACGCTGGCAAAATTGGGCAGCGATATGAAAAAGCCGCTTGGCTTAACCGAAATTAATGAAAACAATTATATTGACACAATAAAACAATTAAAAATTGAAGATATGATTATGGTTGGCAGGCACACCGCTAAAAAACTGCACATGATGAATGTTAACACTCTTTATGATTTATATTTGCTTGACCCCGCCCTTTTAAAGCACCATTTTGGCATTGTGGGCGTGGCACTGCACAACGCAGTTAGCGGCATTGATGACGATAAACTTATTACGCCCAAAGATGAGGATACAAAAAGCGTTGGCAATGGTGCAACCGCCGTGCATGATATGACAACCATTGATGAAATTAAGGATTTTTTAAAAGATTTGACAGTTAAAATTTCCCATCGTTTGCGTGCGCACCAATTTGCGGCAAGAACGGTGCATTTAAGCATTAAGTTTGCCGATTTTACATATTTGAGTGCACAAACAAGCATGAGCTATTATTTTAGCAATGAACACGACATTTATAAGCTTGCGTTGGAACTTTTTTTGGGCCTTGCGGGTGAAAAATTTGCCCCAGTGCGAGCATTGCGCATTTGCACCACAAACCTAACAATTAAGGGGGAAGATAAGCAGGTAAATTTGTTTGCAGATGCTAAAAACGAGCAATTGTGTTCGGCAATAGATAAACTTAAAGAAAAATTTGGGGAAGGTGCCATAGGCTTGGCAAAGGATTTTGAATTGTTTTAAAAAAATTCAACTAAAAAGTTGAATTTTCTTACCAAGTGTGGGTTTTAAACCAATCTGGCTCGCTAACCTCAGCGCTTGATGGTTTTAATGTTTGGCTAAATTCCATATCATAAAAATTCTCTGGGTTTTTATCCCACAATTCCTGCCCTTTTGCGTGCAATTCAAAGTTTAAAAATTCATTATTATTGTTAAATTGTATGGTTAAGGTGCTTACAAGTTTGGAATAGCATGCTTGATAATATTCATACAGTTCGTTATCCGGATTTCCATATTTATCCATAAAATCCGCCACTGTTTGCGCATCCCAATTAAAGCAATAGGTTACAACTGTTTCAAGCGAAATATCAAAAACTAAACTGTATCCGTCATTGGTGGTAATTTTTTTAACGTTTTGTTTAAACATTTGATCATAACTATCCGTGTTAAGCCAACGAAGAGCAAATTGCACATAACTATGATCCGGACCAAGCGTGCTTGAATTGTCATTTTTTGTGTATTCTTCATTTAGTGCATAATAACAGTATTTATCCTGCCCGTCAAAATATTCTTTTATTGATATATGTTCTTCTCCATTAATTATGTCACTTAATTCAACGGTATATTTTGTAAACTCACCATCAACATTTTCCATTAGCGTTTTATAGTAATCGATGGTTGGCCCGTATGGGGTGGCCAAATCCGCATAACCGCTAAATTCCACTGTTTTAAAGCAATCAAAAACATTGTGTCCTTCCGCCCCAGTTAAAGCGGCAATGGCTTTGGTTTTGTGATATTTATTGTAGGTTGCGTCCGTGCCCGTTTCAACAATCTTTTTAGCTTCGGTTAGGCTTATAATTGATTCGGTTGTGTCTGGGGCTTTTTCACCGCAGCCAAAAAACATTGTGCAGCTAAACATTAAAATAAAAATTAAACTTAAAACCTTTTTTAAACCTTTCATTTTACCTCCATTATTATTAATAATATTTTACCCCACCCCCCTAAAAATAAGTCAACTGATTTTTTACAATAAATGAAAATTTGTGTTTTTGTTGAGTATAATAAAAATATGAAAAGGTGGGCATATTGTTTAATAGTTATTTTTGTTTGCACGCTTTTTTTAGCGTTTGGCAAAACTTTTTTAAGCCTAACTCACCCTGTTAAATATGAAAATATAATAATGCAAAACGCAGAAATTTACAATATCTCGCCATCAATAATTGCAAGTGTTATTAATGTTGAAAGCGGATATAACAAAAATGCAAAGTCAAATAAAAATGCATTGGGTTTAATGCAAGTAAAACAAGATACGGCAAATTATTTAGTAAACTATTACAAACTTAATGTTACAATTAATGAAGCGGATTTGCTTAAGGCAGAAACAAACATAAAATTTGGGTGTATGTATTTAAATTATTTACTAAAAAAATTTAACAACATAAACACTGCGTTGGCGGCTTACAACGCTGGCGAAACTAAAGTTAGAAGTTGGCTTAAAGACAAAACTTATTCAAACGATGAAAAAACTTTAAATAAAATCCCCTATAACGAAACGGCACTTTACATTAAAAAAATTGAAAAAAATTTAAAATTTTACAAAAAATGCTACAAAATTTAAAAAAATTGGCAAAATTTTAGCATTTTTTATTTTTTTGCTTTAAGTTTTATTAGCTTGCTAATAATTAAAATTATCATAACAACTATGTAAACAGCACTAATAATGCCCGACACCACATACATATATTTAACAATAAAAGCATAACCCAACTGGGAAAATATTAAATTTATTAGCACAACAAACATGACAGAAAACAAACTTTTTTTATTATTAAAAATAATTTTTTGCATGTTATAGCTGCATATCATAAGGGTTGAAAACAATGCCAAAATTAATGTTATAAAATATACATAATAAAACCAAGCAGATACATTCACGCTTGCTTCAAACATTGGCATGTCGGTTGTAAAATTGTGTGAAGCCAACACTAAAATGTTAAATAAAATAATTAAACAAATGGTTAGCACAACAAACACTTTGCTTTTATATTTAGATTTTGATTCAAACAGCACGGGCAATGCCGCAACAAAATTGTTAACGCCAAAAAGCAAGCCATAATAAATTGCCATGTAGGCGTTTTGTTTGGTTATTGTTAAATTGATATTTTGCGGATTAATGTTAACAAGTGAATTTATTACTATTGCACTTATCATTATTGGAATGATTAAATTTGAAACCGCTTTAATTTTGTTAATGCCGCCCAAAAGTAACACGCAAACCAGCACACTTAAAATAATTGAAGGGATGTGATACCCAACATTAAAAAATGTTTTAAATAAATAATCTGCACCCGCCAACATGCCCGCACTGGTTATTGTAAAATTAATTAGCATAACAACATTGGTTATTTTGCACATTTTGCCAAAAAGCATTTTGTTAAATTCGTTATAATTGTTGAGGGAAATTTTATTTTTTATATGTTCTATTATAAAAAACAAATATAAATACAACAAGCCAAAAGCAACAATGCCGAATATGGAAGCACCGCTAAAATTGAAAAAAAACACGCCAATTTCTTTACCGGAAGCAAAGCCCACCCCAATAATTGCGCTTAAAATTAAAAAATAGTCCACCAAAGTGGACCAAAAAGAACTTCCACCTTTCATAATTTAATATATGAAAAGCAAAGTTTAATATTACTTATCTAGCATTATTATTCTGCCGCAATGCTCACAAGTAAGCATCTTTTTTGTTTTTAATTTTTCAATAAAATTAAGTGAAAGTTCTACTTTGCAGCCTCCACAAAAAACATCTTCAATATAAACATAAACAGGGAAAATGCCTTTTTGCTTCATTTCTTTATATTTTGCATATTTTTCTTTATCTTGAACTTTTGGCTCTAATTCTTTAATTTTCTTTTCAATTTCTGCAATTTTTGGGGCAACTTCTTGCTTTTTTTCTTCAATTTTTGCCTTAATTGAGCCCGAACGCCTTTTTGCCTCGGTTAATTTGTTGCTTAGCTCGGCACTTTTTCTAACAATCTCTTCAGATTTGCGCACCAAATCTTCAACGCGGCGGTTTTCTTCGCTTAATTCACCAACCAAACTGTTGGCATCAGTTATAAGGGAATTTACGCTATCTAAATCTATATCCTTTGTGTTGCGTTTTCTTATAATTTCGCTGTTGCCTTTTAGTTTATTGTATTTATTTGCAGCATTATTGTAACTTTTTATAATTTCGTTAGCTTGAGATTCTAGTTGTTCAAAACGCGTTCTTCCCTCTTGCAAAATTTGCTTATATTTTTTAAAATCCACACTTGCGGGGCATTTTTCAACTTCTCTATTTAACAATTTAATTTGCCTATCTAACTTTTGAATTTCTAAAATAGTTTTCATATTTCTCCTTACTTTTTGTCTCTGTCGCGTGGGTCTTCTTCACCAATTTCATCACGCAATTTTTTTAATTTACTTGGATGGCGCAATTTTCTTAATGCCTTGGCTTCAATTTGGCGGATACGCTCACGAGTAACTGAAAATTCTCTGCCAACTTCTTCAAGTGTGCGTGGGTGAGAATCGTCCAACCCATAGCGCAAACGAATAACTTTTTGTTCCCTTGGAGTTAAAGATTCCAACAAACTCATAAGTTGTTCTTTTAGCATATTTTGTTGGGTCACCTCTTGTGGAGATAGCATGTTTTCGTCCGGAATTAAATCTCCAATTTTGCTATCTTCTTCATGCCCCATTTTACTTTCCAGCGAAATAGGATCTTGCGATATGCGTTGCACTTCAACAACTTTACTTACTGTTGTGCCCAAACGCTCGGCAATCTCTTCTACTGTAGGATCTCTGCCCAACTCTTGCAATAAATCGCGCACTGCCCTATTGTGTTTTAAAATTGTTTCCACCATATGCACAGGCACACGCATCAATCGTGCTTGATCCGAAATTGCACGTGTTATGCTTTGCCTTATCCACCAAGTGCCGTATGTTGAAAATTTGTATCCCTTTGTGTAGTCAAATTTTTCAACGGCTTTCATTAAGCCCAAATTGCCCTCTTGAATAAGATCCAAAAATGGCAATTTATTTTGATATCTTTTTGCAATGCTAACAACCAATCTTAAGTTAGATTCCCACAATTTGTTGCGCGCATACTCACTATTTTCTTCTATCAATTGCCTGCTTAGTTCACGCTCTTCATCAGCGGATAATAGCGGAATGTTGCCAATTTCTTTTAAATACATTTTAACAGGGTCATTAACATTAATTTGGCTTATAATATCTTCAAATTCTTTATCGTCAATGGCAATGTCTGGCACACTATCGGTTATTGTTATGCCATTTTGGGTTAAATATTTTTTAACATCTTCAATTTCACTTAAATCTAAATCCCCATATTTGCTGGTTAATTTGCCAATTAAATTATCTTCCGAAATTGACTTTTGATGATTAGCTTTAAGTTGTTCTAAAATCTTTTGTTTAACATCAATCATATCCATTAATTTTTCTCCTCAAATTCTTTAATTATTTCCTTTCTTGTCCAATACAAAATATAATCGTTAAAATCTATTTTTGATTTTGGTTGATATTTGTTAAGTGCGGTTATAATGCCAATGTTTGCAACTTGAATTAAATCTTGAATATCTATGTTAGTGTGCATGGTGGAATAGTTTAAACATAAACACAGCACATCTTTTAAACATGAAGTTATTATTATGTTTTTAATTGCATCATCTTGCGTATCGTAATACATTTCAAGCAAATTTTTAAGTTCTTTTTTATTTATGCGCTTTATTTTTTTAATATCTATGTAATAATCTAAAATTTTTTCCAGTTCTTTATCGTCTAGTTCTTTTGTTAGGCTTGGGTCAAACTTCGATTTTAAATATTTTCTTATATCTGAAATTGAATATCTGCCATTTGAAGCAAGTTCTAAATAATCTGCCTCAACATCATCGGCGCCAATCCCTTTTAAAAACTTGTAAAGTGTATCATTTTGATCTATTTTTATCACATCTTCTCCTTATTAATTTGGACGGTAAGTTCTTGAATTTTTTGCAAATATTTATATCTCTCCTCATTGCTATTGGATTGCATCATTAACTGCGTATAATTAGATTTTTGCTGTTCCAAATTAAATAATTTTAATCGTTTAGTGGCATCAGAAAGCATGCTGTTTAAAAGATTATCTTCAGGGAAAGCATAATTTATAACCTTGTCCAACAACGAATTTGGCGTTATTTCAAAGGTGTCAAATATTGCGGAAACGCTATAATCTGCATTATTTTTAGCCTTGTTAAGCAAATAATCATACAATTTACTTAATTCGTCGTCCGATTGGAAAACTCCTTTAAAATCTTCAAAATTTTTTATTTTTTTATACAGCAATGCCGATAATATTAAAATTTTAGCATCTATTATGGATTTGTTTTTAATTGATTCTGCCTGTTCTGCCTCTTGCTCTTTTATTTTATATTTTGGCTCTGTTAGGCTTTTTCGCAAGGCATCTAAAGGGATTTTAACTAAATTTTGAACCACTTTCAAATAAATTTCTTGTTCGGCAGGGGATGAAAATTTAGAAATGTAATTAAGTGCCTCATTTACATAATTATTTTTGCCAATATTTGAATTTAAATTATATTTTTTTGCACTATCTTGCAAAACAAAATCCACACAATCTATAGAATTTTCTAAAAACTCAACAAATTTATCTTTGCCAAATTTTTTGATATATTCGTCTGGGTCTTTTGCCCCAACAAGGCGAACAACCCTAACATTTAAGCCAACTTCTTTTAATGTGTCTATTGCCTTATATGTGGCGGCATTGCCAGCACCGTCGGCATCCAAACACAAAATAACATTATCCACAAGCTGCTTAATTTTGCGTGCGTGCAAGCTTGTTAATGCCGTGCCCATGCAACCAATTGTGTTGTTTATGCCTGCCTGATGGCACATAATTACATCAATATGGCCTTCCACAATAACCAAAGAATCTAGCATATGTTGTTTTTTTAGTTCTCGTGCAAAATTATAGGCAAACAAAATTTCACTTTTGTTAAAGATTGGTGATTGTGGAGTATTTTTATATTTTGCATGCTCTGGATTTGCATCTACACTTCTGCCCGAAAAGGCAACAACATCGCCAAAGCCGTTGAATATTGGGAACATCAATCTTCCGCCATAAAAATCGTATAATTTATTAAATTCGTTTTTCCCAACTACGCCCGCTTTTATAATTTCTTCTTCTTTAAAGCCGCTTTTTAAAAGATATTTCGGCAAATCTTCAAAATTAAGTGAGGCACCAATTTGAAATTTTTTTATCATTTCAGCATTCATTAGGCGGGTTTGCAAATATTTAGCTTGTGCTGATTGCGGATTGTTTATAAGATTGTTATGATAAAACTCGGCTGTGTATTTTAAAATTTTAAACATGGTTTCGCGCTCTTTCTTTTGGCGCTGAAGTTCGGCATTATCGGCATAAGATGGCATTTCTAGCCCGGCATTTTTGGCAAGCATTTCAACAGCTGTAATAAAATCAATATTTTCTAACTTCATGGCAAGGGAAAAAATATTTCCACTTTCTCCACAGCCAAAACACTTATAAAATTGCCCGTCTGGTTTTATTGAAAAAGAAGGAGTTTTTTCATTATGAAATGGGCAGCATGCCCAAAAATTACCGCCACGGCGGTTAAGAGTTATATAGCGGCTGGCAAAATCAACAATGTCGTTTCTATTGCGCACTTGCTCTAGAAAATCGCTGGGAAAACCCTTATTCATTTGTAAACTCCACTTTAAAAACTTGTTTATTTACATAATATGATGTAAAATTTAAAATTCCTAAAAAAATTAAAAAGAGCTTATCGCTCTTTAATATATTTTTTAAAAGTTTGCTCCATATAATTTAACGATTCCGTTATTTTTGCCACACTTCTGGATTCTTTTATAGTTTTAACCCTTTCTTCCACACTGGTTTTTGCCCGTTCAATAAAATAGTTATAGAAAAATTTAATTTTTAACAAAGCGTCATACTTTTCCTTAAACTCGGCCAAGCTGTTTTTACTAAAATAATTAACCTTTTCCATTGCTACTAGCATGCTGTTTTGCAAAGCCAAATTTGGGTTTTGCTTAATTAATTCTCTCCAATTTTTTATTTCATCAAAAGGGAAAGTGTAAAAGATAAATGGATTATTTTCATTTGCTTTATTATAAGTTCAATACTTTCCACATCAAAATTTATTTTAGCAAAATCAAGCTTTAAATCTGTTAGTTTGTTTATTGAATTAGATTTTTTTAATAATGTTTTTATTTTATTTAGATCTGAGCCTGCCGATTTGTTAACACTTTGTTTTGTTAGCCACTTTTGTGGGCGAACTTGTTTTTGTTGTGCTTTTTGTTCGCGTTTTGGCTGAACTAGACTTATTTGTTTTAGTTGAACGCGTTTTGCTAGTTTTTAAAGTTTTAGTTGGCATACAAATCTCCTTTATATTTTTAGTTTAATTATTTAATATTAAAATGTCAAACAAATAGCAAACAAAAAGAGCAAAAATGCCCTTTTTGCTATTATTTATTAAGATTTTAATTTTATTTTCTAGGGTTTTTAATGTTGGCTTGAGCGGCAGCAAGGCGCGCAATTGGAACGCGGAATGGGCTGCAACTTACATAATCTAGCCCAATGCTATGGCAGAATTCAATGCTGGAAGGGTCACCACCATGCTCACCACAAATGCCGGCGTGCAAGGTTTTGTTAGTGCCTTTGCCTAGCTTAATTGCCATATCCATAAGTTTGCCAACGCCGGTTGTATCTAGGCGGGCAAATGGGTCACTTTCATAAATTTTGTTTGCATAGTATGATGGCAAAAATTTGCCTGCATCATCACGGCTGAAGCCAAAGGTCATTTGAGTTAAATCGTTGGTGCCAAAGCAGAAGAAATCTGCCTCTTTAGCAATTGCGTCTGCTGTTAGGGCGGCACGTGGAATTTCAATCATTGTGCCAACCTCATATTTAAGGGTGGATT
This sequence comes from uncultured Clostridia bacterium, assembly GCA_947589025.1. Taxonomy (GTDB): domain Bacteria; phylum Bacillota; class Clostridia; order Christensenellales; family UBA1242; genus Onthoplasma. Next base: position 60,524 of record CANQAY010000003.1, on the reverse strand, counting down.
TTGCCTTTTTAATAACTTCGTCCGCAGTGTTTACAACAACCTTTTTAACATAAGCAAGTTCTTTAACATCGCCAACAAGCGGAATCATAATTTCTGGAACAACATTCCAATTTTTATGTTTCTTTTGAACATTTATTGCAGCTTTAATAACTGCTTTGGTTTGCATAACTGCAATTTCTGGGTAAGTAACTGTTAAGCGGCAACCTCTGTGCCCCATCATTGGGTTAAATTCATGCAAATCGCTTATTAATTGTTTAATTTGTTTAACTGTTTTGCCTTGAGTTTTGGCTAGGGCTTTAATATCTTCTTCCGCAGTTGGAACAAATTCATGTAGAGGTGGATCCAAGAAACGGATTGTTACTGGTTTACCTTGTAAAGCTTCCATTAAACCTTCAAAGTCTTTCTGTTGCATAGGTTCAATTTTAGCCAAAGCTGCTTCACGCTCTTCAACAGTATCGGCACAAATCATTTCACGGAAAGCGCCAATTCTATCTGGGTCAAAGAACATATGTTCAGTTCTTGTTAGCCCAATGCCTTCTGCACCAAGTTCAACGGCACGGCGTGCATCGGCAGGTGTATCGGCATTTGTTCTAACGCCCAAAGCGCGATATTTATCTGCCAACTTCATAATGCGGCCGAAATAACCGCTGTTAGGGTCGGCTGGAACAGTTTTTATAATTGTGTTATAAATTTTGCCGGTGGTACCATCAAGAGAAATGCCATCACCCTCTTTATATGTTTTGCCAGCAAGTGTAAAGCGCTTGTTTTCTTCATCCATTTTAATATCGCCACATCCTGAAACGCAGCAAGTGCCCATGCCACGCGCAACAACGGCAGCGTGTGAAGTTTGACCACCGCGCACAGTTAAAATGCCTTGTGCGTATTTCATGCCTTCAATATCTTCTGGGCTGGTTTCTAGGCGCACAAGCACCACTTTTTTGCCTGCTTTGCCTGCTTTAACAGCATCTTCTGCTGTAAACACAATTGTGCCGGCAGCAGCGCCCGGGCTGGCAGCAATGCCCTTGCCAACAACATTGTTTTTATCCGCCTGCTTTAATGCGGTTGCATCAAAAGTTGGGTGCAAAAGCATATCCAAAGTTTTAGCATCAATTTGCATTAATGCTTCCTGTTCGGTTATCATTTTTTCATCTATAAGGTCGCAAGCAATTCTTATTGCTGCGGCTGCAGTACGTTTACCATTACGCGTTTGAAGCATGTAAAGATGTTTGTCTTCAATAGTAAATTCCATATCTTGCATATCTCTATAATGCTTTTCAAGTGTGTTGCATATGCTTTGGAATTGTTTATAAACATCTGGCATAACTTCTGCCATTTTTTGAATAGGCATTGGGGTGCGCACACCGGCAACAACATCTTCGCCTTGCGCGTTCATTAAAAATTCACCCATCAAACCCTTTTCACCAGTTGCTGGGTTGCGTGTGAATGCCACACCTGTGCCGCTGGTTTCACCCATGTTGCCAAAAGCCATCATTTGCACATTAACGGCTGTGCCCCATGAATATGGAATGTCGTGGTCCATACGATAAACATTGGCACGAGGGTTATCCCAAGAGCGGAAAACGGCCTTAATGGCTTCAAATAATTGCTCTTTAGGGTCGGTTGGGAAAGGCTTGCCAATTTGCTTTTTATATTCTGCCTTAAATTGATTTGCAAGGGTTTTAAGGTCTTCCGCTGTTAAATCAACATCGTAAACCACGCCCTTTTTCTCTTTCATTTGGTCAATCAATTTTTCAAAATATTTTTTGCCAACTTCCATAACAACGTCGCTAAACATTTGAATAAAGCGCCTGTAACAATCCCACGCCCAACGAGGGTTGCCACTCTTTTTAGCAAGTGTTTCAACTACTTCTTCATTTAAACCGAGGTTTAAAATAGTGTCCATCATGCCTGGCATGCTTGCCCTTGCGCCCGAGCGCACTGAAACAAGCAATGGGTTTTGTTTATCCCCAAACTTTTTGCCCGTAATTTTTTCCATTTTGGCAATGTATTGCATAATTTCGGCACGGATGCCTTCGTTAATTTGCCTACCATCTTCATAATATTGTGTGCAGGCTTCGGTTGTGATTGTAAAGCCTTGTGGCACTGGCAAGCCCAAGTTTGTCATTTCTGCAAGATTGGCACCCTTGCCACCCAAAAGTTCACGCATGTTTGCGTTGCCTTCGCTAAACAAGTAAACGTATTTCTTTTTCATAAAACTCCTTTATTTTATTCAACATTTTAAGCATAATAAAACTGCAAAAAAAAATCAACTAATTTAAAGTTGATTTTTAAAATTTAAAATTTATATAAATTGAAAAGATTTTATGTTGGCGTCAAATTTTAAATAAATTATGTTGTGCAACAAATGCAATGCCTGTTTTAGTTCGGCCTCTTTATACTCTCGCTTAGTTTGATTGTTTATATCAAAAATTGTGGAATAAACCTTTTTGTCTATCAAACTAAAATTAACATCTTTTAAATTTGTAAAATTGCCCGAATTTATATCTAAATATATGCTTTTATTGGCATCAGCAAAAAGCAATTCGGTGCCCGAAAAAGAGCAAAATTTTAATATATAATCAATTAGCGAAACAAGTTCATTTTTTTCTTCTATATTTTTTAAACTGGCTAGGGTTAACATAAAAAGGTCTTGTTCAATTTTTTCGGTTGGCAAAATTGAACGAACTATATCTAAAACAATGTAGGCGCACATCGTTTTGTTATAGTTAGATAAAATGCCAGCAAAACTATCAATAATTTCCGCTTGAATTATTGTGTTGGTTTGGCCGTTTTTGTTAATAATAAAATCGGCATACACAAGGGGTTGTGCCACCGCTTTAAATTTGGCTTTTTCCTTTTTAACACCAACAAATTTGGCAGAAACAATGCCATTTTCAAGCGTAAAAATTTTAGCAAGCTTGTCCGCTTCCTTATAGTGAGTTAGTTCTAAAATAATTCCTGTTGATTTATATTCCATTTCTTTTGTTAAAATATATTATAAAGAAAGACTGTCTTCTTCCTCTAATTCTTTTGCCGAAACTGGCGGAAGAGTTATATGAGTGTGGGTTGCGTATTCAAACATAGATGCCCTTAAAAATGTAAAATTGCCGGTATCCAAAAACAATTTAAAATATCCATTTATCTTATCATTTTCTCTCATATCTTACTCCTTTTTGTTTATTTTATGATTTAATTTGTTAATTATTCACTAACTTTTAAGCCAAAATTTTCAATTGCCTTAATATCGTTGCGCCAATTTGGCTTAACTTTAACATAAAGTTGTAAATTAACCTTGTTTTGCACCAATTTTTCTATGCTGATGCGAGATAAAGTGGAAATTTTTTTAATCATTTCCCCAGCTTTGCCCAAAATTATGGCTTTGTGGCTTTCTTTTTCGCAATAAAGGTCGGCATAAATTTCAATTGGAGTTGAATTTTCTTTATAATCCGTCACCACAACTTGCACACCGTGAGGGATTTCGTCATCTAAGCATAAAAGTGCCTTTTCCCTAACAATTTCCGCCACCATTTGGCGCAAGTTTTTGTCGGTATATTCATCAATTGGATAATAGCGCATTTCATAATCGTAAGTTGGAAGATATTTTTTTATCATATCTATTAAAACATCACAATTTTTGCCTTTTAATGCGCTAATTGGCAAAATTTCGTCCGTTTTGGCAATTTTAGATAATTCCGCCAATTGAGGATAGAGTTTTTGATAACTTGCCTCATCAATTTTGTTTATTAACAAAATTTTTTTGGCGTTAGTGCTAATTTTTTTATCTAGTTTAAGGTAACTATCCACAAGCGGTTTGTTTGCATCTATAAGCATTAAAACAATTTCAGTGTCGGCAGTGGCCTCTTCAATTTGCTTGTCCATCTGCTCATCCACAAGCGTTTTGCGTTTATGATAACCGGGCGTATCCACAAACACAATTTGGGTGGTGCTATCGTTATATATGCCCTTAATATTTTCCCGCGTGGTTTGGCTTTTGGGGCTAACAATGGCAACATGCTCCCCAACCAATTGGTTTATTAATGTGCTTTTGCCCGCGTTAGTATCTCCCACAATGGTTACAAACCCACATTTATAACTGTTGCGAGTGATGTTTAGTGCGTTTAAAATTTTGTTTTGCATTGCCTCCATCAATTTTGCGTCAGCATCGTTTAAGTGGTCGTACCCGCAAATGTGAAGCAGGCCATGTAAGAAAAGAAAGCAAAACTCCCTATTAACAGTGTGATTATACTCTTTTGCTTGTGCAATTGCCCGCTCGTTGCAAATGTAAATATCGCCAATTGTAAGCATTTTGTTAGCAGGATCCAATTCAAAAGCGTAATCTTTAAGTTTTAACTTTTGCCCCACTTTTAAATTAACATAAGGGTATGTTAAAACATCGGTAACCTTATCTATATTGCGTGTGGTTTTGTTAAGCTGTTTTATTTGTTTTTCATTAACCAAATTTAAGTTAACAATAACGCTTTTAGGCAATGAAAGAACGCGGCTTACTTCGTTATAAACCCTAACAAGATTAGCCTTAATTTCTTCATTAAAATTGCCTAAAAATTCAACCAATTAACGAGCCCTCCAACTCCACCACCGCGCTGGCATACATCACATTATCCACAATGCTGGTGGTTACCTTTTCACCAAACTTTTGGCTATATTGTGGCAAATTTGACAACACAGAATTTAACGCATTTTTTTCAAGTTCTGCCCGCTCCAATTCAAAATTGTGTTCAATTTGCGTTGGTGTTAGTTCAAAATATGTTACCACATCGCGAGATAACGGAATTAGCCTTGATATATTTTCATTATAACTTGTTGAAGAAAAAAGTGCAAACGAATTTTTGTTTTTGCCAGAAAATAAATTTAAATTAAATATTTTATAGTTATATATTGTGGTGGATTTGCCAGTTGGCACAAGTTTTGTTTCAATTTTGCTTAATTGCAATGTGTTGGTTATGTAAATTTTGCCCAAAATTTCTGCCAATGGCTTAACGCTAACCTTTTGCCCATTGCTATTTATGTTAAACGGAAGCACAAGCACATCTCCAACATTAACAAATGAGCCCACTTTAACGTTGTTTGTGCCAGAAATTACATTAATTTTGGTTATTATTCCGCTAAATTTTGCGGTTAACGGGGCAAATTCTTCTTCCTCATAAACTAGTTTTTCACTTAAATTTATTATTATGTGCGTGCCCTCGCGTATAACTGAAACTTGGGCTATTCTATCATAATTATTTAACAAAATGCTTTCAATTTCCTCGCTAGACTGCAGGTTTATTTTGCCCGTTTTTACGCCATTTTTGTTTAAAACATCAATAATTTCGCTAACTGAAAGTTCTTTTGTGCCGTAAATGGAAATTTTCCAAGTATAATTAGATGCAAAAAGAAAAAAAATTCCGCCTAAAAACACGCCTAAAATTAACCCTAAATTAATTAGCACAAATTTGGGCAAGCGCTTAATTAATTTTGGAGTGCGCTTAACTTTAAAGTTGGCAATGTAACGCTTTACCTTTTTTTCGTCCTTTTCTGCCACTTCAAACATTAGGGTTTTTACATCCGGACGTTGCACATTATATAGCGTTACTTTTTTAATATAAAGCGTTTTTAAAAGGTTATCCGCATTATAACCTGTTAAAGTAAATTTCATTTGCTCACCACCGATGTTATTTCCCCAACAATTATGCAGGTGGTTTTATCTAAATATTTAATTTTTAACTGGCTGCCAACAACTGAAAGTAAGCTATGTTTTAACTGAAACTGCATTTCGTTAACGCCAAAACTTACAACTGCCTTTAAGCCTTCAATGTATAAGCTTTTGCCGCCCAAATTTACAATGCGATAATTTATTGAAGCTTCGGCAGAGCCCATAAATTTTTCTATTTCACTTAACATGCTCATAAAAAAATATATGAAAAATTTTAGTTTTATAGCCCAATTTAACAAAAAAGGCCTTTTTAAAAGGCTTTTTTATTAAAATGTTAATTTTTCTTTTTCAATTGAGTATCCACATAACTATCATAATCAATTTCGTTATCGTATTCAAGCGTTTTGTTTATGCGGATTATGCGGTTGGCAACGGTAGAGATAATCTCTTCATCATGGGTGGAGAAAATCATGCAACCATCAAAACGCTCCATGCCCTTATTTAGGGCGGTTATACTTTCAAGGTCCAAATGGTTGGTTGGCTCATCTAAAAGCAAAAAGTTGCCAGATTGTAGCATCATTTTTGCCAGCATGCACCTAACCTTTTCACCACCAGAAAGCACTTTTGCCTTCTTTTCTGCCTCTTCACCGCTAAACAACATTCTGCCCAACCAACTGCGCAAGAATGTGGCATCGTTCTCTTTAGTGAATTGGCCAATCCATTCAACAAGTGATAAATCACAATTTTCAAAATAACTATTGTTGTTTTGTGGAAGATAAGTGGCGGTTATGGTTTTGCCCCATTTAACCTCACCTTTATAATCAGTATCTTTGCCAGAAAGAATTTCAAATAAGGCGGTTACAACATTGCTGTTATCACTCATAATGGCAATTTTATTATCTGGCCTAACTGTAAAGCTAACATTTTCAAACAAGCCCTTTTTTGTTAGGTTTTTAACAAACAAAATGTCGTTACCAATTCGCTGGTCAAATTTAAAATCGATATACGGATATTTTCTACTAGAAGGTTTAATATCTTCTATTGTTAAGCGCTCTAATTCCTTTTTTCTGCTTGTGGCTTGCTTAGATTTTGATGCGTTGGCGGAAAAACGCGCAATAAATTCTTGCAATTCTTTAGCGCGTTGCTCTGCTTTTTTGTTTTGTTCCTTCATTTGTTTTAAGGCAAGCTGGCTAGATTCATACCAAAAATCGTAATTGCCTAAATATAAATTAATTTTGCCATAATCAATATCACAAATGTGGGTGCAAACCTTGTTTAAAAAGTGCCTATTGTGGCTTACAATTATTATTGTGTTTTGGAAATTTAAAATAAAATCTTCCAGCCAACGAATGGTTTTAACATCCAAGTTGTTTGTAGGTTCATCCAAAATTAAATTATCTGGGTTAGAAAATAATGCTTGAGCAAGCAAAACTTTAACTTTAATTTTGCTATCCACATTTTGCATAAGTTCGTTGTGCAATTCTTTAGGAATTTCTAGCGAATTTAATAAATTTTCCGCATCACTTTCTGCATCCCAGCCGTTAAGTTCCATAAATTCGGCTTCAAGTTCGCCAAGTTTTACGCCGTCTTCCTCGGTAAAATCGGTTTTTTGATAATACATTTCTTTCTCGTCCATAATTTCAACAAGGCGCTTGTGCCCCATTAAAACGGTGCGAAGAACGGTGTAATTATTATATTTTTCTTGGTTTTGCTCTAACACTGAAAGCCTTTCTTTAGGCGGAATAATGACCTCACCTTTATTTGGCTCTAAATCGCCAGAAAGAACGCGCATAAAAGTAGATTTACCCGCGCCGTTGGCACCAATTACGCCATAGCAATTGCCTTTTGTAAATTTTAAGTTTACTTCATCAAAAAGTTTTCGGCTTCCAAACTGAACAGCCACATTGTTTACTGTTATCATAATTCTCCTATTTTTGTTAGATTAACATAAAATTAATTTTTTTGCAATTAATATTAAATATTTAATAAAAAAACTTGGCAAGCCAAGTTTATAATTGATTTGTTTCGTTATTATCTTCTTTTACATTGTCTTCATACATAGTGTTATATTTTTTAGGCCTAGATAGATAAATTGACGAACGCGATACATTAGCCTGCTCTTGCGAAACTTTTGTTTGCGATTGTGCGTTTTGATTTGTTACATTATTTGCTTCATTATCGGGTTTGCTTTCATTTTCAATGTAAGAATAATCCATTAAAATTTTATTATAGTCACTTATATTTGCGCCAAAACTGGCTGCCGAGCCCAAAGATAGAAATATAGCCACCACTATTGCAGCAGGAACAAACAAAATTGATGCCAAAATTGCAACCAAAGAAACGCCAAATAATGTTATGGATGCTGCTGCCCCAATTTTGTGTTTTTGCAACTGTTTTGCAGCCTCTGTTGGCAGGTTTTGCTTCTTTTTCATTACACACCTCGTTTTAATTTTAGCATGTTTTGAAAATTTGTCAACCCCTAAAATAAAATTATCTATTTAAAAAGTTGCGCACATCTTCAAAACTATTGCAATCGGTGTGCTGAGTGTAATAAACAAGGCATGCCATTGAACTAACTTCCATAAGCACATCAAGTGCCACGCGAACAATATCTTGCGTGGAAATCTCCTGCTTTTGCAAGCCATATAATTTAGATTCAATACTATTTACAATTTCTTCAACCGATTTGGCAAGATTAACGCAATAGGTGGCATATTTAATGCTTTCAGTTAACTTATCAATTTTAAAAGGCTCACGCACATTATCCACATTGGTAACCACCATTGGGTTGGATTCTACCGTTTCATAGGTTGTAAAGCGCTTGCCACATTTTAGGCATTCACGCCTGCGCCTGATGCTGGTGTCCTTAAGATAACGGCTGTCAACTACCTTACTTTCGCTGTTGCCACAAAAAATACATTTCATAATACTCTCCTTAAAATCTTATTATATTATGGCACAGATGAACATTTTTTACAAACGATTTTTGCATATTTTTAAAAATTTTTTAAATTTAATTTATCTACATAAGGGGTATTTTGCAAAAAAATGTTCTAAATATAGAAAAACAAAGCGACACCTTGTTAGTAATTTGTGTTTAAATTGTTGTTGCCAAGCGTTATTACATTTGGTTTGTTTTTGCCACCTTTTGGCGGAGGTGGTGGAGGCGGGTTTTCATTAACATAAAGTTCAACTAAAATTACATCCACCCCAATTTTGCACACGCAATTGAATGGAATAAATAGATCTTTATTTCCCTTAAACATGCCCCAAAAGCCAACATTGGGCTGCGGCACAACAAAGCCAAGCGCGTTGGCGGTTACAACATCAAAAATTATGTCTGTGATATGCCCCAGACATTTGCCGTCCACCGTGTTAATGACCTGCTTGCGTTTCAGTTCAAGGAAAGACGCTTCCATATCATAAAATATGAAATAATTTGTAAAAAGTTGTCAAATTTGTTAAAATTTTAATTTAAATATAAGCCAACTTCTTTAAGGGTTATTTTAGATTTTTTAACTAATGGTTTACATGCGGCGGTGCGTGGCTGAATTGGAATGTCGTTAACATCCACCGTTTGAATGTTGCCATCCTTATCACTTAGCACAACTTCACCCGTTACAATTGGTGAAATTATTGCAAAAATTTGCTCCTTACCCGTAATTATTTTTAAGCCTTTTCTGTTCCTTGCGCTTACTGGGATTTCATTTAAACTAAACTTTTTAGCGCACGCATCTGGGGTTACAACAAGCACCCTATCCAGCGTGTTAACAAGGCCGGCAAAAATAACTTTTGCGTTTTCATTTAGGCTCATGCCTATTACCCCGCCGCTGTTGCGCTTGGTTACTGGCACACTAGCATATTCAACATTAACGGCCATGCCGTCATTGGCCACCATAAGCATGCTTGGAGTATTATCGTTAATTTGAACATTTACAAGGCGGTCAAAATCCTTTAATTTTAGCGCAATGCTGCCCGATTTTAAAGTTTCGTACTCGGCAGTTTCTATGCGCTTAATGTAGCCATCTTGGGTTGCCATAACAAGTTCTTTGGCCTCTTTAAGTTCGTTTTCATCAAACAGGGCAACAATTTTTTCCTTAGTTTCGGCGTGCGTAATCTGGCTGAAATTTGTGCCTTTTGTGGCAAATTTGGCGCTAGGTATATCCCTAACATTTAATTTAAAGAAGTTGCCAAAGTTAGTAAACGCGCAAACGGAACTGTTCATGCTTGTGTGCACTATGGTTTTGTGCAGCGCGTTAATATTTTCATATTTATAACTTGGGGTTGCGTTTTGAATTTGCTTTATATCCAGCGTTTTTAAGCGCATTCCATCGTTAGTTAGCGCCACGGCACATTCGGTATCCAGCAATTTTTCAATTGGAGTTATATCGTAATTTTCAAAATCGGTTACTATTTTAGTTTTACGCGGGGTGGCATATTTTTCTTTAATTGTTAAAAGTTCTTTTTTAATAACCTCATATTGTTTATCTTGGCTGTTTAAAATGGCGGTTAATTCTTTAATTTGCTTTTTAAGGTCTTTTAACTCCTGCTGCAATTTTTCAGTTTCCAGGTTGGTTAATCTGCTTAAGCGCATATCCAAAATGGCTTGCGTTTGAACATCGGTTAAATTAAACCTTTGCATTAATTTTGTTTTTGCATCGGCGGTGGATTTGGAGGTTTTAATAATTTTAACAACCTCATCAATGTTTTGAATTGCAACGCACAAGCCCTCCACAATATGAGCGCGGGCTTTGGCTTTTTCCAAATCAAACTTTGTGCGCCTTACAATAATGTTTAACTGAAATTTAACATAATAATTTAAATAATCCAACAAACCCAACTGCTTAGGGCTGCCATCGGCAATTGCCACCACATTATAGTTAAAATTAAGTTGCATATCTGTGTGCTTTAACAAAATGGCTATTATGTTATTAACGTCTGCGTCCTTTTTTACTTGAATAACGGCGCGCATGCCGGTTTTATCACTTTCGTCTTGTATGGCGGAGATATCTGCCAATTCATCTTTTAATTTTTCTTTAAGGTCACTAACCGATTTTAAAAATTCCGCCTTATTAACCTGATAAGGTAATTCGGTTATAACAATGTTGGTTTTGCCGTTTTTGTCATCTTCCGTGTGGAAAACTGCACGCATTGTAACCTTGCCGCGGCCAGTTGTGTAGGCATCCACCATATCGTTAGAGGCACAAACCATGCCGCCGGTTGGAAAATCTGGCCCCTTAACCACTTTTAACATCTCGTTAAGCGTAATTTTAGGGTTGTCTATGTAAGCCACGCAGCCATCAATCATTTCACCCAAATTGTGGGTTGGAATGTTGGTTGCAAGCCCAACGGCAATGCCAGAAGCACCATTTACAAACAAGTTTGGAAAGCGTCCGGTTAAATAGTCTGGCTCTTTTAATGTATCATCAAAATTTAGGCTGTAAGTAACTGTGTCTTTATCCAAATCGCTCATAAGTTCAAGCGCAAGCGGACTTAACCTAACTTCGGTGTAACGCATTGCGGCAGGTGGGTCGCCATCAATTGAGCCAAAGTTGCCGTGGCCTTCAACAAGGCGCTCTCCCATAACAAAATCCTGCGCCATGCGCACCATTGCGCCATAAACCGAACTATCCCCATGTGGGTGGAATTTACCCAGCGTATCCCCCACTATGCGGGCGGATTTTTTAAAGGGCTTATCTGGTGTAACGCCCAGTTCAAGCATATCAAACAAAATGCGGCGCTGAACGGGTTTTAAGCCATCCTCCACGCGCGGAAGGGCTCGGTCCATAATAACATATTCACTATATGGCAACATGGATATGGACATTATTTCTTCCACTGTTTTTTCATACATATTTGCGCTTACTGGTGTTTCAATTTTCTTTTCTTTCATCACTTATCCCCTTCTGTATCTTTATCAAAGGTATCCAACTTGTTAAAATTGGCAAATTTATTAATATAGTCCTTTCTTGGGCCAACATCATCGCCCATCCACATGGTTATTTCTTTATCCGCCAAAACTGCGTCTTCAAGTGTTACGCGTATCATGCTGCGTTTTGCTGGGTCCATTGTGGTTGTCCAAAGTTGGTCAGCACTCATTTCGCCAAGGCCTTTATAACGCTGGATGGTGTAATTTTTTAAGTTTTTGGTGTAATCCGCCAGTTCTTCATCCGAATAGCAATATTTTTGTTTGCCAGCAGTTTCCACCATGTAAAGCGGAGGCATGCCAACATAAATGTTGCCGTTTGTGATTAACGGGCGCATATAACGGAAAAAGAAAGTAAGCAAAATGCACCTTATGTGCATACCGTCCTGATCGGCATCGCTTAAAATTATAATTTTATTATATTTTAAATTTTCTAGTTTAAAATCCTCCCCAATGCCGGTGCCAATTGCGCCGATAATTGTGCGGATTTCCTCATTTGCAAGCACTTGGTCTATGCGCTTTTTCTCACTATTTAACGGCTTGCCCCTTAATGGCAATATAGCTTGATAATATCTATCTCTCCCCTGCTTTGCCGTGCCGCCCGCACTGTCGCCTTCAACAATAAACACTTCGTTAATTTCGGCATTTCGGCTGGTGCAGTTTGCCAGTTTGCCAATAAGCATGCTGCCTTCAATTGAGTTTTTGGCGCGCGTTAAATCCTTAGCGCGCTTTGCAGCTGCCCTAACACGAGCCGCCCCACGCGCCTTTTCTATAATAATATTGCCAATGTTTTCGTTCTTTTTGCTTTCAAAAAATTCGGTTAAGCCTTGTGTGCAAACGCTTTCAACCCGCGCTTTTGCCTCGGTGTTGCCAAGTTTTGTTTTAGTTTGCCCTTCAAACTGCACATTTTTCATTTTAATGGACAAAACCGCCACCAAACCTTCCCTAAAATCATCCCCCATAAAGGTTATGTCTTTATCCTTGCTGTTTGGGTGCTTTTTGGCAAAATCGTTTAAAACCTTTGTTAGGGCGGATTTAAAACCAACCTCGTGCGTGCCGCCCTCTGGTGTTGGGATGTTGTTTACATAACTAAATATGCTTTCTGTATATGTATCCACATACTGCAATGCCAAAGAAACATAAGTATCTTCAATTGTGCTTTCAATAAAAATTGGTGGAACAAAAAGCGGTTTTTTATCCATAGTAAGGCTGGTAACATAATCGCGTATGCCGCCCTCGTAACACAAAGTTTCACGCTTATTGGTGCGCTCGTCAATAAGTTCAATGTGCACGCCCTTGTTTAAAAACGCGGTTTCTTTAAGCCTTTCTAACACAGTTTCGTAATCAAAGCGGGTATCTTTAAACACTCTATCATCCGGCAAAAAGCGCACATATGTGCCCTTTAATGTGGTTTTGCCTTGCTCGTGCAATGGCTCCACCACCACGCCGCTGTGTATTTTGCCGCCCCTTTCAACGCTTTCAAAGCGGGCAAAATATTTTTTGCCGTCTTTATAAACGGTAACTTCCAAATATCGGCTTAATGCGTTTGTAACGCTGGCACCCACACCGTGAAGCCCGCCAGAATATTTATAGTTGCTATCCCCAAACTTGCCGCCGGCGTGAAGTTGAGTGAAAACAACCTCCACCCCGCTAATTTTAAGTTTTGGGTGCGGGCTAACCGGAATGCCACGACCGTTATCAAACACGGAAGCAGTGCCATCTTTATGTAAAGTTACTTCCACCTTATTGCCATAGCCATTGGCAACTTCGTCTATTGCGTTATCAATAATTTCCCACAACAAATGGTGCAAACCTTTAACACCGGTTGTGCCAATGTACATGCCCGGGCGCATGCGCACCGCGTCCAACCCCTCTAAAACAATTAAATCTTTACTATCATAACTAGCCATAAAATCCCCTTTTATCTTTTAATGTTGCATTCAAACGCCATAATTATACCAAATAAAATTTTTTAAAGCAATTTTTTTAATTTGTTTTTAAAAAGTTGACAAAATTAATTTTTAAACTTATAATGTTAACATAATTATTGGGAGATTGTATGGACATATCTAATAGAATTAAAAAATTGTTGGGTGACATTACTGACGACCAAATCATAGAACTTGAAACTAAATTAACAAAATATATTAAATTAAAAGCGGTTGATGATAATGTTGTTAACACTTTAAACCGTTTAAAAAATGGCGTGGGCCGCGACGAACTGCTTAATAGAATTGAAAGTTTTGTTTTTAACTCGGGCAATCTTGAAAATATTTGTTATTTATCTTTTGTTGATGGAATAGATTTATCTGCTATTGTAGATTATGTAATAAAATCTAAAAACGTAACTTACATTGCCGAAATGGGGCATGCTATTGAGTCGCTTTCTCTCCCAAATGAAAAACATACAAAGAGTTTAATTGCTAAACTTCAAGATGCTTTAATTGAGCTAAATAGTGCCGAACAACTTTATGTTCTTGCGCGATACTCAGAATTTTGCGATGTTAAAAAGATAGAAAATGCCCTAATAAAAATTGGCAACACCAAAGTTTTGGAACTATTTGCCGCAAATGTTGCTGGCGCACATGTTTCTAAAATTGAAAAGGCAATTAAAGAGATTGGCGGGTACACACCAAATATTGTTAGAGTTAAAAATACAAATAACACAAGTTCTCGCTTAGATGCAAATTAAAAAACACCCCTCGGGGTGTTATATTTTTTTGTTTAGCACATCGGTTTTAAAGTAGGCAAATTTTTGTATTTCGGGGGAGTTATCTATTTGGCGTTCAATTAGGGTTATATAGTCTATGCCAAGTGGCTCGTAAAGGTAAAACGCCATGCTGCCCGGGATGGTGTTAATTTCATTAAAATAGAGTGTGTTGGTGGACTTATCTAAAATATAGTCAATGCGCACCAGTCCGTTCATGTTTAATGCAGTGTAAATTTTGGAAGTGTAATCAATAATTTGCTCCTCCAATTCGGGCGAAATATCGGCCGGGATTATGCGGTCCTCCCCTTTGCCCGATTTGTGCATATATTTATCATCAAATGTTAAGAAGTTCGATTTTGTTATTGGGTTTTCTATAACGCTAAGCACCAAATTTTCGCCATCCTTAAAGCATGCTTGATTATACTCCAAAATATCCACCACGCGCTCTTCAACAAGAGCATTATCGTTAAGTTCAAAAATAGCATTTATTTGGTCTATGTAATTGGATTTATCACAAGCCTTTACCCCAATGCTTGAACCTAGTGAATTTGGCTTTACAATAAGGTTTTTACTAAACTTTTTGTTAATAATTTTTGTTGCATCCTCCAAATTTTTACGCGTTACCAAAATCCCCTTAACCGTTGGCACAATATCTTTAACCAACTCCTTTGCAAGATGTTTATCCATGGCAATGTGCGAGGCAAGCGCGGATGCGGAAGTGCATTTAATTTTGTTAAGGTTAAAATGTGCGGATAAATCCCCGTTTTCCCCTAGCCCACCATGGCAACAATTGATAACGCACTCAACATCAAAAAGTTTTTTAAATTTATGCTCTAAATACACCGCGCCATCATAAAAGATAACCGCCTTTAAATTTAACTTTTGCTTATCTTTAAAAAAGGCAATATCCTCCGCCTTATCTGCCAAATAAAATTTGTTATCTAGCCCAAAATAAATTTTAACTAAGTTGTACTTGGGCTTTAAATTTTTTGCTAGTTGCATGCCCGTTATAATGGAAATATCATGCTCGGTGCTAGCACCACCAAAAACAACACATAAATTTTTCATAACATTATTTATGAAAATTTAATTTAAAATTTTACATTATTCTACAAAAAATAACATATATTAAGCTATGAATTTTTTGTTTAATGGCGAAGTGATTGATTATGATTTTTATAAAAAAGCGGCAGCGCAAACAATTTTGTTTTTGCACGGCTGGGGCGGGAATAAAAATTCCTTTGTTCAAACCATCAACCTATTTAAGCAAAAATTTAATATTGTTGCTATCACCATGCCCACAATTTTAAAAACAAACATGATTTGGGATAACGAACTTTATTGCGAACTCGTTTTTTCCATTTTAAAAGCACACAACATTAATGAAGTTATTGTTGTTTGCCACAGTTTTGGGTTTAGAGTTGCCTGCCTATTAAAGCAAAAAATTAACATTACAAAAATTGTCGTAACGGGCGGTGCGGGGGCAAAAAAAACTAACATTTTTAAGCGCATTCAACAAAACAACAATAAAATTTTGTTAAAAAACAAAAAATTTAAATATTTGTTTAACAATATTGCGTCTAAAGACTATAAAAATTTGCCGTACATAAACAAGCAAACTTTTAAGCGCGTTGTTAACACAAATTATAAAAACTTAATGCGTTTTGCCTGCCCCATGCTTTTGTTTTGGGGCAAAAAGGACGTTGAAACAAAACTTTGGATTGCAAAAAGACTAAGCAAACAAAACAATGCCAAGCTTATTGTAACGGATGGCGACCATTTTGCATATTTAAAACAAAGCGCATTGTTTAACAATGCTGTGGTTGAATTTTTAAAATGATTATTTATTTAATTAACTTTTTTGTGTTTTTAATTAATTCAATTTTTATTGAAAAATATTTGCATATCTATCAGTTAAAGGATTATCAAAACATAAGATATTTTAAATTTTTTAAATATAAGTTTTGGTTTGGTTTGCTGGCACTGTTTGTGCTGATAATTGACATTGCTGTTAGCAACAATTTGTTAAACATTATTTTGACTTGCTGTTTAACATTAATTAGCATTATTTTTAATTTAAATTTAATTAAGCAAAACAAAACCCCAATTAATTACACGCCAAAGTTAAAGCGCGTGTATGCAATTTGCGTAATTGCAATTTTTGTTTGCTGTTTGTTTGAATTTGGTGGAATAATCTCTTTAATTTTATTAATTTTTTTGCCGCCTTTTGCAAATTTTATAAATATTTATGACAAAGTTAAAAACAAAAAATATATAGTTGCCGCACAAAACAAATTGCAAAATTCCAAAGCCAAAATTATTGCCATAACAGGCAGCAATGGAAAAACAAGTGTAAAAAACATTTTGTTTAAAATGCTTAAAACAAAATATAATGTTTTAGTAAGCCCCAAAAGTTACAACACCCTGCTTGGCATTAGCAAATTTATTAACGAAAGCAACCTTAATGTTGATTTTGCTATTTTAGAGTATGGCGCAAGGCGCGTTGGCGATGTTAAAAAACTTTGCAGCACTTTTGGCGCAGATTATGGCATTATAACAACCGTTAGCCCGCAACACCTTGAAAGTTTTAAGACAGTTGAAAACATTTATAAAACCAAAAAAGAGTTAAGCGATTTTTTATTAAATAATTTGTGCGTTTATAATTTGGATAACATTTATACTTTTAGAATGTTTTGTGAAAAACCGGGTGAAAAGCAAGCAATTTCAGTTGCCACAAAACAAAATTTTTATGCGGATAACATTGTAATAAAAGATTACAAAACACACTTTAATTTGCACATAAATGATAAAACTTATGATGTTTGCACTCCGCTTTTGGGGCAGCATAACATAACAAACATTTTGCTTGCCGGCTCCCTTGCCGTTTATTTAAAAATTGATGAAAGTTGCCTTGTTGAAACTATTAAAAATTTAAATTTTGTACCGCACCGATTGGAACTTATTAAAACCCACATTAACATTTTGGATGATAGTTACAATTGCTCGCTATCAAGCGCAAAGGAAGCATTAAAAGTTTTTAAGCAATTCCCTAACAAAAAAATGGTGGTGACTCCCGGAATTATTGAAGGCGGAAAGTTTGAATTTGATTTAAATTTTAAACTTGCGCAGATGTTAAATATGTGTGACTATATTGTTATAGTTGGCGAGCACAACAAAAAAGCCCTAACCGCCGGGCTAAATGTTAAAAACAAAACGAAAGTTTTTTACGCCAAAAATTTGGAGGATGCTAAGCAATATTTTAAACTTTTAAAGCGTAACGACAACCTGCTTTTGCTTAACGATTTGCCCGATGATTACAGTTAAATTGACTTGCTCATTTCTAGGCAATCAGATGTATCTGCATAATAATTTTTGCGTGTGCGCCTTAATTTAAAGCCGCATTTTTCATACAATAAATAAGCTGTAATGTTGTTTTTGCTAACCTCCAAACTTAGCGTGCTAAGGTTGTTAAATTTTGCACAACTTTCCGCTTTTTTTATAAGTTTGCCGCCAACGCCAATGTTTCTAAATTCACTTTTAACGGCAATGCTTATAATGTTAACTTCATCGGTTAATTGCAGCACAATAAACCCAACAATTTCACCATTGAATTTGGCAACATAAATTTTGTAATTTTTATCTTTATACATCGAATTCATCTCTTGCTGCGTTAAGGTGTTAACGCTAATTGAATTGGCTTCAATTAAGGAAATTTCGTCCACATCCTTTGCGCTGGCTTTTGCAATTTTTAGCGTGCCTTTATTTAATTTTTCCCTTTCCGCCTGAGATAGTTGATAATAAACTGGCATTAAGCTTTCATCTGTGCTATTTAAAAAGGTGTTAAGCATAATGTCTGCATCAAATTTTACAACAAACTCATTTTTTATGCCACTATTTTCATAAACCCCAATTGGTTTTTTTGTAAGCATTGTTAATTCTTTTAGCGTTAAATTTCTTGTATATTTATAAACTTTATCAAAAACTTTTCTTGCCACAAAATAACTATCTGCACTGCCCTTAATTGCCACAATTTCCGTTCCTTTATTTTGGTTTGTTGCAAGGTTAAATAACAAATCTAAATTATTTATGCCTTTAGCTTTAATTTTTAATGCATCTCTAAACGCTTTTATGGTGGCCACCCCCACCCTAATGCCGGTAAACGAACCCGGGCCAATAACTATGCCTAGTTCGTTTATTTTGTTAATTGTTAATTTATTTTTTTTAAGCAACATATCAACAGCCGGCAGCATTGTTTCATTATGGTGAGCAGAAGAATTTAATGTTTCACAAAAAAGTTTGCCATTTTTTTCTAATAAAATGGTTAAATCTTTATTGGCGGTGTTTAAAATTAATCTATTCATCAATATTAAATTCCCTTGTTGTTTCGTCAATATACTTTATGTTGATTGTTTTAACTTTTTTAGGTATCAGTGCACTTATATTTTCCGCCCACTCCACAAAAAACACATCGTTTTTATTTTCAAAAAGTTCATCTAGCCCAATTTCAATTGCCTCTTCATTTGTTATTCTATATGCGTCGATATGATGAAAATTAAATTTGCCCTTGTAACTTTTTAAAATGGCAAAAGTAGGGCTGTTAACAATATCTTTAACCCCCAAATTGTGCAGCACAAATTGGGTAAAAGTGGTTTTGCCCGCGCCCAAATCTCCATTTAAAATTACGACATCGCCCTTTTTTATGTTTTGTGCAAAGCGCTTTGCTAGGGCTTCAGTTTGTTTTAACGATTTAACTTTTGTTTGCATTAGCGCATAATCCTTTTAACAACATTAACTTTTTTAATTTTTAGGTCGGTTAAATGAATGCAATCCAAAATGTGTTGTTTGTAATGCTTTAAATTGCTGCTATTATTGTAATAAAAAGTTACTAAAGTATCCCCAACATTTACATAATCTCCAACATTTACATTAACTTTTATTGCAATGTTGTTGTCGTTGGTAAGTTTGCTTAACTGCCTAACAATTTCACCCAAAACAACCGAATTAACAAAACACACATATCCATTTTTAGTGCTGGTAAAATCTATTGAATTTTTTGGTTGAAAAAGTTTGTTCTGTTCAATAAGTGAAACATCACCACCCTGACTTTTTAAAATAAGCAAAAACTTTCTGTAAACTTCACCACTATCTAACAGTGTGTTAATAATTTCGGCGGTGTCGTTTCTGGAAACACGTTTATTAATGCTGGTTATCATTTCAAGCGCAAAAAGTGAAGCAATGTTGCGCAAACGGGAGTGTTTGCCTTTTAAAACATCAATGGCCTCTTGCACTTCAATTGTGTTGCCAATGCCCTTGCCAATTTGTTGCAATGTGTTGGTTATTACAATAACGCATTTAACTTTGTTTTGCTTAAAAATATATTTTAAAATGCGTGCCAACTTTTTTGCTTGCTGATAATTTTCAACAAGCGAAGCAAAACCATATTTAATATCCACCAACACCATTTTGGCACCACTTGCAAGCTTTTTGCATGCAATTGATGAGGCAATAAAGTTTAAATTTTTTGACAAATTATATTTTTCTCTTAAATCGTATAAAAGCCTATCAGCCGGGCAAATATCCCCATTGTGCGAAAGTACGCAAGCGTTTGTTTCGTCTAAGACATTTTTAATTTCTTCATCAGTTAATTTTGTTGTAAAATTTGGAATAACTTTAAATCTATCCGCACTGCCGTTTGTGTAAACCATTGAACGCCCAGTGGTTTTTATCATTTTATAGCCCATAGAGGCAATAAGCGGAATTAAAATTATGCTAGAGCCATCTGCCACGCCGCCGGTTGAATGCTTTTCAAACACAAATTGATTATATTTTATAATTCTGCCGCTATCTCGCAATGCCAAAGTTAAATAAAGCACCTCTTTTTTGGTCATAGAAAAACTATCCAAACTTAAAAAGAATTTGGTTATAGTTTTATCCACACCATGCTTAAGCAAATAATCGATGGCCTCATAATATTCCACTTGAGATAGTTTGCCATGTTTAGTTTTCTTATCGATAATCTCTTCTAACATATTTTTTATAATAAGATATTAAAAATTTATTGTCAAATAAAATGGCAAAAATGTTTAAAAGAAAAATTTGTTGAAATAATCATTATATGAGCAAATTTAAATTTATAAATTTAATTGATAAAATTTTTGTAACAGTTGCTATTTTTTTAATTATTTATGCATGGGTTAATTTTTACATTCGTTCTTTAACAACCACATTTATTTTAAGTTTAATTTTTAGTTTTGCAATTGTTTATTTGTTATATTTTGTTTTAGATAAAAAAAAGGAAAAAGCAAACATAAGCATAACACATGCTGATGCAATTAACAAAAATTTTTTTGCCTTTAAAATGTTAACAAAACAAGATAAAAACAAATTGCTAAAATCCATTTTGGAAAAAGAGCATCAAACAAAACTTACTGCAAACAAATTGACTTTTGTTAAAGACAACAAAACGCATTTAATAATAATTTGCTGCTTTATAGATAACATAACGCAAAATGATGTTTACAACTTAATTTCTGAGCACCTAACAAAGCAAATTGATGTTGTGGATATAATTGGAAACAACTTTTCTTTAACCAACACAAAAATTTTTAAAAACATTGAAATAAACTTAATTGATAAGCGCCAACTTTATGATGATTATTTTTTAAAATATGGCATTTATCCGGACGACAGCAATTTGGAAAAAAATATAAACAAATTAAAACTAAAAGATGTTTTTAAGCAAATGTTTTTGCCAAACAAAGCCAAAAGTTATTTCTTTTGTGGGCTTATTTTAATTTTTAGTTCTATAATTTTGCCTTATCATGTATATTATCTTATTTTTGGCAGCATGTTAATGTTGTTTGCAATTATTTGCAAAATTTTGCCAAAGTTTAACATGTAATTATCTCATTTTGTCTATTTTAATTAATGCTTCAACAAGTTTATCAATCTCATCAAAAGTGTTAAAGAAATCTAGTGAAACGCGCACAGCACCTGTAAATAATGTTCCATTCTTTTTATGAATTAATGGTGCACAATGCAAGCCAGACCGAACACAGATGTTAAATTGGTCATTTAAAATGTTTGCAACAAGCGAGCTATCCAAATTTTTTACATTAAACGATATTACGTTTTTAGAGCTTTCAGTTGATAAAATTTTTAAAAATTTCAATTTTTTAAGCTTAAAATACAAATATTTTGTTAAATTTTGTTCAATTTTTATAATTTTTTTAAAATTTTTAGTTAAAAAATCAATTCCAGCATTTAGGCTTATAATAGATATTGTAGGTATTGTGCCTGCCTCCAAGCCCTCGGGGATGTCGGTTGGCTGAATTAAATTTTCACTTTCTGTGCCCGTGCCACCATACGTTAGTGGCTTTAAAGTTATTCCGTTTTTTACTATTAATCCGCCCACTCCCGTTATGGCAAGCAAGCCCTTATGCCCAGCAAACGCATACATGTCTATGTTTGTATCGTCCAAATTAATTTCCATATGTCCGCTAGATTGTGCGCCATCAACCAAATACAATACATTATGTTCTTTTGCAACTTCACCAATTTCTTTAATGTTTGGGCACTCACCCGTAACATTGCTGCAAGCAGTTGTAATTATTAATTTGGTGTTGGGCTTTATGGCATTTTCGATTTCGGTTGGCAAATTGTTAACATCACAAAACAGCGTTGTTACCTCCACTCCATCAGTTTTTAATTTTTCCAGCGGGCGCAAAACTGAGTTGTGTTCATAACAAGTTGTTATAACATGATCCCCTGAATTAAGCGAGCCAAAAATGGCAATGTTAAGCGCCTCGGTGCAATTTTTTGTAAAAATAACATTGTGATTAAAAGCATTAAAAAATTGTTTTACCTTTTCTCGCGTTTCAAAAACCACATCGGCCGTGCTAATTGAAAGATTATGCCCGCTTCTGCCCGGGTTTGCCGTGTATTTATTAAAAGCATTTAAAACCGCCACTTTAACCTGCTCCGGCTTATAAAAGCTTGTGGCAGCATTGTCAAAATATATCATATAACAAGTTATGAAAATTAAACTATAAAAGTTAAACAATTTAACATATTAAAACAATTAAAAATAAAATGTAATGGGGCTTATTATGAAATACTTAATTATTGCTTTTAAATCTCGATTCAATTTGCAAAACTTCGTTAGAAATATGCAACGCGTTGGCATAACAGCCTCAATTATTAACACTCCCCACAGCATATCAATAAGTTGCGGGCTTAGTGCCCGAACTGAGTATAGATATTTAAATTCTGTTTTAAATTTAATTAAACAAACAGATGTTGAAACACTTATTGGCGTTTATGCCGTTACACGCAACGGAGTTTACGAACAAGTTGAAAAAATTTACTAAAAGTTGGGCAAAACCAACTTTTTTATTTTAAAATTTGACTATTTTTTAATGTTATGTTAAAATATATTTATGAAAAAGTTTGATAGCATTAAAAACTATCTTAATAAGCTGTTCCCTAACGCCAGTTGTTCGCTTAATTTTGGCACGCCTTACGAACTTCTTGTTGCCGTAATGCTTTCCGCTCAATGCACGGATAAGCGCGTAAACCTTGTTACAAAAAGCCTTTTTAAACTTGCCAACACGCCAGAAAAAATGTTAAAACTTGGGGAAGAAAATTTAAAGCAAATTATCCGCCCTTGCGGCTTTTATAATGCAAAAGCTAAGGCAATAATTGAAACAAGTGCTGATATAATTAACAAATATAACGGCAAATTGCCGCAAACATTGGAAGAACTGACCACCTTGCGTGGCGTGGGCAGAAAAACTGCAAATGTGGTTATTGCCAATGCCTTTGGCGGGCAAACCATTGCGGTGGATACACATGTGCACAGGGTTTCTAAGCGATTGGGGTTTGCGAGCAACAATTCCACCCCATATGAATGTGAAATGAATTTGCTAAAAATTGTGCCTGAAAGTGAGCGCAGCAAAACACACCATCAGCTTATTATGTTTGGGCGGGAAATTTGCAAAGCAATTCATCCAAAATGTGAAATTTGCGAGCTAAAAAACATTTGTTTATATTACAAAAACAAAATAAAAAATTAAAATTTTGCATTATTTTTAATAAAAATGCCAAAAAACAATTAAAAATTTGCATTTAAAAGGAAAATTTATGAATTTAGATAAGGTTACTATTTCAATTAAAGCAGGCAACGGCGGAAGCGGAAAAGTAAGCTTTCACCGTGAAAAAAATGTTGCAAAAGGCGGACCAGATGGCGGCGATGGAGGAAATGGTGGTTCGGTTATTTTTGTTGCAGATAAAAATAAAAACACGCTGCTAGATTTTCAATATAATAAAAAATTTGAAGCAGAAAACGGCGACGGCGGAAACGGAAATTTGCAAAATGGCAAAAACGGCAAAGACGTGTTTATTAAAGTTCCTTGCGGCACAGTGATTAAGGATGCTGAGAGCAAACAAGTGCTTGCCGATATGTTAACCGACGGGCAAACTTATACCGCACTAAAAGGCGGGCGCGGTGGTAAAGGGAACAACTTTTTTAAATCCCCAACTCGCCAAAGCCCAAGGTTTAGCCAATTGGGTGAAGTTGTAAAACCTTACAAGGTTATTTTGGAACTTAAAACCATTGCCGATGTTGCGCTTGTTGGCAAACCAAATGTTGGTAAATCCACCTTACTTAGTGTTATTACAAACGCAAAACCAAAAATTGCGGATTATGAATTTACCACCCTATCCCCTAATTTAGGTGTTGTTAAAATTTATGATGATAGTTTTGTTGTGGCGGATATCCCCGGCCTTATTGACGGCGCAAGCGAAGGCGCTGGGCTTGGGCATGAATTTTTAGCGCACATTGAACGCACACGCTTGGTTGTGCATGTTATTGACGCAAGTGAATTTTATGGTAACGATATTGTTGAAGACTATAAAATTATTAATAAAGAATTAAAAAAATATAACGAAAAGCTTAGCAAATTACCACAAATTGTGGTATTTACCAAACTGGATTTAATAGAAAACATTGATGAAAAAATTGAAAAATTTAAAAAATCAATTAAAAAACGCGTAAAAATTGTGCCAATTAGTTCAATTACACGCAAAAATGTGGACGCATTGGTTAAAATTATTTATGAAAAACTAAAAACATTGCCCAAACCTGAGCCTATTCCAGTTGAGTTGACTGACCTTGAAAAGAAGGACACAACCAGTGTTGAAATTAAATGCCTTGCACCTAATGTTTATGAGCTTTCTGGCGGATATTTAAACAATTTGCAGCGAGGAATTGTGTTTAACGATAGCCGCAGCCTTGCTTACTTTCAATTAAGGCTAGAAAAAGATGGCATTATGGAAAAATTGAAGCAGGCCGGCGTTAAGGATGGCGACACTGTTGTGTTTGGCAGCCTTCAATATGAAATTTATTTTTAGCAACTTCGTTGCTTCCCTAATAAAATAAAAACAACACTAATTTTAAATAAAAGGAGAAATATGATAACAAAAACTCAAAGAATTAAATTAAGAAGCCTCGCTCAAAATTTAAAACCCATCGTTTGGGTGGGCAAAGACGGATTTAGTGAAACGGTTATTAAGCAAATTGAAGAAGAACTTTTTAACCACGAACTAATTAAAATTTCTATGCAAGAAAGCACCACCCCGCCAACCGAATTTGAACTGACTGAAATGGCTGTTAAATTGGGCGCAGAGGTTGTAACCACAATTGGCAGAAAAATTGTTTTATATAAGCATAGTGAGAAAAAAGGCATTAAGCACGTTTTGGCTTAATGCTTTTTGTTAGTCTACACGGGTGTAGTTTTTTATTTCATATTCAGTGGAAACTGTTTCTTTTTGCGGAGGGGTATCTTTGGGCTTAAAAATGTTAAACAAATTTGTTAGCGCCCCGCTACTGGAAAGGCTTGAAATTAGGTTTGATATATCAACATTAGATTTCCCATCCCCACTATTTAATAAACTTAAAATGTTGCCAATCCCCCCACTGTTGTTTTTCATTAGCCCAGATAAAAGCGGAAGCAAATTTTTTATATCAAACAAAGGTTTTGGCGGATGCGGACATTTTGGTTTTGGCTTTGGGATGCAATTGCAATTACCCTTTTTAAAATCATTATTTATGTAAAAATTGGGCACGGTTTCATATGGCTCACCAAACACAACTTTTTGTGGCGGGTGCTGACAAAAACCTTGCCCACATTTTTTATCTTTTTTAGGTGGCTGACAAACACTATACCCCCAATTTTGAATGTAGGCATTTGGGTCACAAAATAGTGCATCTGCTTTATCATTAAATTCCATAATGTTATATATGTAAATTTTTGTAATTCGTTTACTAGCTTTAACAAAAAAACAGACGCAAACATAAAGAATTAAGAGGTAATTATGCCAAGAGATTTTAAAAGTTTTGCAGAAGAAAACCAAAACGTTATTAACGAAAACAAGAATAAGGTTCGTGAATATGAACAACTGATTAACAAATATAAGGATATGGATCAAAACAGCCTTATGCAAAACTTGTTTAGTGAGGCGGCACGGCTAAAAAAAGAAGGGAAATTAAACGCCAACACGCTTAACAATTTAAAACAAACTATTACTCCATTTTTAAATAGTGAGCAACAAAAGATGCTAAACGAATTGGTTAACGCAATAAATAATCAATAAAAAATTTTTAAAATTTAAATTTTAACACCAAAATTTTAAAATTTTTAAATATTTTTGTTGTTTTTATTAAAATTTTTTAATTTTTATTATGAATTTAAATAAAGTAAGCAAAGAACTTATAAACAATGTTTCAATTTTAGGCAAACAAAATAAGCAAAATGTAATTGTATCGGCAAACAATTTTAATAACATTAAAATGTTTTTAAATAAATATAAATACAATTACTTACCTTATCGTTTTGCCAATTGTTTTTGCTTGCAGGCAGATATGGATGATGTTAATATTTTATCCAATCAAAACGATGTTAACTTTATTTCTGCCAACAGCATTGTTAGCATTGAAAAATTTGAAAAAATTTTTATTAACATAAATAAATTAACAGAAAACAAATTTTTGGGGCAAAATCAAACAATTTGTTTCATAGACACGGGAATTTTTCCGCATTTTGATTTTGTTTTTCCAGAAAACAGAATTTTAAAATTTATAGATTTAACCGGCAAACAAACTACCCCATATGACGACAACGGACATGGCACTTTTGTTGCCGGCATTGCTTGTGGCTGCGGCATTTTGAATAAAGATTTTTCTGGCTTTGCACCGCGTGCTAACATTGTGGCTATTAAAGCGCTTGGTGAAAATGGCAACAGCAATTCAAACACTATTTTGGATGCCATGCAGTGGGTGTATGAAAATCACAAAGTTTATAACATTACAGTTGTATGCATGAGTTTTGGTGCGGATGTTGATTTTAACATGGACCCGTTATCCCGCGGGGCGGAAAGTTTGTGGAAACGAGGCATAACAGTTGTGGCTGCTGCGGGCAACAGTGGGCCGGACAAAAACACAATTAAGTCACCCGGAAACAACCCTTACATTATTACAGTTGGTGCGCTTGACACTGGCAGCATGAATATTGCAGATTTTTCTAGCCGCGGGCCAACAATTTATGGGCACAAACCAGATTTACTTGCCCCCGCTGTGGATATAACCTCATGCAACAATCTAAATGAGCCTTACACTAACATGTCCGGCACTAGCGTTGCCACCCCAATTGTGGCGGGGATTTGTGCGGATATAAAATCTCGCTGGCCCAAAATAACAAATAACGAAATTAAAAATTTTTTGCTTTCCCACTGCGTTAAAATTACAGGAGATAAAGACAGTGAAGGCGCTGGATATTTGCAATTTTAAATTTTTGTTGCTAAAATTTGATTTTTTTGCACTTTTATGATAAACTTTTTAAATGATTAGTTTTAATTCGGTTAACATTAAATATATTAAAGAATATTATTCTCTTTTTAATGTGAAGTTTAACATAAATAAAAATACTCTGTTGATTGGAGACAAAGCAAGCGGAAATAATTTTGTTTTGCGCATAATTGCTAAAATTGACAAACATTATGGCGGCGAAGTTCTGCTTGAAGGCGTGAATTTAAAAGATATTAAGGATAAAGATTTAAATTTGGCATATGTTACGCAAGAAAATTATTTGTTTAAACACAAAAGTGTTTTTAAAAACCTAATTTACCCTTTAATTTCAAGAAAAGTTAACAAAAAAGTTGCATCTGAGATGGTTGTTTCCGCTTTAAAGCAATATGATATTAAAAATTATTTATATAGCCAGTTAGATGAAAAGGAAAAGCAAAAATTTTTTGCACTTGATGTCATTACTTTTGTTAAAAAATTAAAAATTAAAGCTTTAAATTTTAATGCACAAAAAATTATAGCGCTTTTGCGTGCAATAATAAGGCAACCTAAATATCTTTTATTAGAAAATTTTTTTGAAGATTTAGATGCAAAAAGTTGCCAATTGGCAGAAACTATTATTAAAAATGCCAATGCAACAATTATTGCGACCGATGAGGAAGACAATTTAAGGTATTTGAATTTTGAAAAATTAACTTTTGCAAACGGAAGCATAAAAAAATAAGGCACTTTGCCTTATTTTTTTAATTTTTATCCACCTGTTTTGTTAAAAATGTTAATTTATCATTTTTACAATCCACAAGCAGTTGATCCCCTGCCTTTACTTCGCCTTTAAGCATTTTATCGGCAAGTTCATCTTCAATTTTGGTTGTAATAAGCCTTCTTAATGGCCTTGCGCCAAAATCTTCATTTGTGCCATTTTTAACTAGATAATTAAATGTTGCTGTGGTAAACTTTAATTCTACCCCGCTTTGTTTTAAATTTTTGTTTAAATCTGTTAACATTTTCTTTGCAATTTCTTTTAAAACAGTTTGGCTTAATTTATTAAACACAACAATGTTATCAATTCTGTTAATTAACTCTGGTTTAAAATATTTTTTAAGTTCGCCTAACATAACAGCAGATTTATCATCGTTTGCCTTGTCTCCAAAACCTAGGCTAACTGATGTTTTGTTTAATTTATCGCTGCCAATATTGGAGGTCATTATAATAATGGTGTTTTTAAAGCTTACCACTTTGCCGTGGCTATCGGTAAGGCGGCCATCATCCAAAATTTGCAAAAGCATGTTAAACACTTCTGGGTGTGCCTTCTCAATTTCATCAAACAGCACAACTGAATATGGTTTGCGCCTTACTTGCTCGGTAAGTTGCCCGCCATCATCAAAGCCAACATATCCCGGAGGGCTGCCAATAAGCTTGCTCACGCTGTGGGCTTCCATAAATTCGCTCATGTCAAGCCTAATAATTTTATTTTCGTCATCAAAAAGTGCTTCGGCAAGCGCTTTGCTTAGTTCGGTTTTGCCCACGCCAGTTGGACCAAGGAATAAGAAACTGCCAATTGGACGCCTAGGGTCTCTTATGCCTATGCGGCTGCGCCTTATGGCTTTGCTTACCTTTTCAACCGCCTCGTCCTGCCCTTTAACGCGTTCCATTAATGTTTTTTCTAGGTGCAACAATTTTTCTGCCTCACCCTCAGTTAGTTTTGTTAGTGGAATATTTGTCCATTTGCTTACAACTTCGGCAATGTCTTGTTCGGTTATTTCCACTGCCACGTTGTTGTTGCCCGGCATGGATTTTTGCCTTTCAATATCCTCTTTTAATTTTGCAATGTGGTCCCTTAATTTGCTTGCCTTTTCAAAATCTTCTTGGCTTACGGCATCTTCTTTTTCGCCTTCTAATTTATTCAATTTAACTTTAAGGGCTTTAACTTCGCTAGATTCGTAATTGCTTTTAACTTTTGCACGGCTTGAAGCCTCGTCTATTAGGTCTATGGCCTTATCTGGCAAACTTCTGTCCTGAATGTATCTATCACTTAACTCAGCAGCGGCTTTAATTGCCTCATTGCTTATTTTAACCTTATGAAATGCCTCGTAACTATCCCGCAAGCCGGTTAAAATTTCAATGGTTTGTTCAACTGTTGGTGGGTCAACCGTAATAGGTTGGAAACGGCGCTCTAATGCCTTGTCTTTTTCAATATATTTTCTGTATTCATCTGTGGTGGTGGCACCAATTGTTTGCATTTCACCACGCGCAAGATAAGGTTTTAGCATATCTGCCGGATTGGTTTCGCCTTTATCACTGCCAACTTGGGCAAGTGTGTGAATTTCATCAATAAACACAATAATATTTTTGTTGTTTGTAATAAGTTCAATGGCGTTTTTCAATTTTTCTTCCATGCTGCCGCGATATTTTGTGCCAGCCATTAACCCGCCAATATCTAAGCTATAAATTGTTTTATTTTTCAAAAATCCGGGCACATCACCAGCCACAATGCGCCTTGCAAGGCCTTCAACAACTGCCGTTTTGCCCACGCCGGCCTCACCTATTAAAACTGGGTTATTTTTTGTTTTGCGGCACAAAATTTCAATCATGCGCTCAATTTCGTTATCTCTGCCAATAATTGGGTCTATTTTGCCATTTTTTGCGCGCAATGTAAGGTCGCTGCCCATCTCTAGCAATTCTTCAGGCAACTCGCTTAAATATGCATCTTGTTTAGGCGCGCTTGTGCCATTGCCCATGTTGCCAACCTGAACAAAGCCATCGGTGTTAAAATCGTTAACTGTGCCATTGTTGGAAACATTTGCAATAAGCGTAATGGCTTTGTTGCGCATTTCATAAACATTTAATTTAAGCGCGTTTGCCAAAATGTTTATTGCAAAACTATCCTCTTGGCTTAAAAGTGCCACAAGCAAATGTTCGGTGGAAATATATGCAGAATGCGTGCGTTTTGCAACGGAAGAGGCAATCATAAGCAACTCTTTCACCCTAGGGGTTAACTCCACCACATTTGAAGGAATTGCGGCAGAATTAACGCTTTCCAACACTTGCTGAATAATGTCACTTTCCACCTTATAAGCTTTAAGCAATTTTTTAGATTTGCTTTCAACTTTTGTTAGTGCGTACAAAATGTGTTCGGTGCCAACTGTGTTGCCAAAGTTTGAAGCAAATTTGCTGGCAATTTGAATGCATTTATTTGCCAAATCGGTTAAATTGTACATATTATTCTCCTTTTAAAATGTTTTTTACATTGTTTGCTAAATCAATTAATTCCGTTTTTGAAATATAATCTTTATTTTTGTTTAAAACCAGTGCTTGAAGTTTATTAATTGTTGCTTGTTTTAAATCAATTAAGTTTAAATTTATGCCCAATCGCAATGTGCTTATGTGAGTTTCTAATTCATCATAAGTTAAAATGTGCGCGGCGCCCAAAATTGCCAAACTGCGTTGTGCTTTATCTATAAACACATCATGATTTTCAACATCCAACATTTTTGCGCTTTCAAGTTCAAGCTCTTGCAATTTGTTTAATGTTTTTTCAAACTCCAATTTAACTTCGCTTTCACTGTAACCCAAATTGCAAACGGTGGATAGCACATAAATATTTTTATCTCCCGTTTCTAATAACGAATAGCCCAATTTAGCTAAATTACGCTTAACTTGCTCTATTTTATCTAGCTGATTAATAGCGTTTAAATCTATGCCCGCCTCTATTTTTACGCCGCAGCCAAGTTTAGATAAATCGCTCATTAAATAGCCATATTGATCGTTAAAAGTTAAATTTATTTTGTTTGCAAGCAATGTTTCCACTTCCTTGGCTTTGTTAAAGCAATTTTCACTAAAATTTTCACATTGGCTTGAAATTAAAATGTGCTCACCCTCAAATGGCAACACGGCAACATTGTTTTTTTTGTTTAAAAATATAATATTATTTTTGGGGTTTAGCATTAATGTTTCGGTAATATAATTTTTAATTTGCTCGTTAGCCTGAGAGTAGTCTATTTTAGTAAAATCGGTTAAAACATCTTGCAATTTTAATATAATTTCTTGTCTTTTGCCCTCTTCAAGCTTTGGGGTAAATTTATAATCTTTAACATTTCTATAAAAGTTTACTTTTGTGTAAATTATGTTATTCATTTTCGCTCTCCAGTGCCTTTATTTGCTTTTTAATTTTGGCTGCATCTTCATAACGCTCCTCTTTAACGGCTTGCGCCATTTGATTGCGAAGTTCTAATATAGTTTGTGCTTTAGATTCCTTTTTCTTAGTGGATTTTAATTTTTTAATAGGCTCCTGCTTATGGGTTGAAAATGGTGCTATTTTGCTTACAATTTTTTCAATTTCCTCTTTAAAAACATCGTAACAATTTGGGCAACCCAATTTATGTGTTTGCTTAAATTCTTTTAAACTTGTTTTGCACACTGGACAAACAATGTTTTTAACCTTTTCAAAAGGCAAAATATCGGCAAATGGCATAAATAATTCATCAAAAATGCTGGTTGGCGAAGCATCAAACACGCCTTCTTTTATTGCACACTCCCGGCACAAATTGGTTGTTTGGCTAACGCCATTTACAATTAGTGTTGAATGATAAACACTAGGTTTTCCACATCTATCACAATTCATATTTAACCTCCTTTAATTGTGAAAATTATTTTTCATTAATTGCAAAATTACTTGTTTTAAAATGTTGCTGCGCATAACATTTTCCATATTAATTGGATTATTTAGCGCCTTGTTGCTTATTGCACTTTTTAAAATTTCCGCCTCATTTTTTGTTAGCAACGCCTTTTCTTGCATTGTGTTAACAATTTGATTGCCTCTTGCCAAATTTACTGGTTCGGTGCAATTATTTAGGGCAGATTTTAAAAAATTTTCATTAGTATCCATAAGCCGCGTAACTTTAATGTAGCCACCGCCACCGCGCTGACTTTCCACCATAAAGCCACGATTAATTGTAAACCTTGTGTTTAACACATAGTTTATTTGGCTGGGCACACATGCAAAAAATTTTGCTAAATCGTTCCTTGAAAGTTCAATAAAACTATCGTCATCTAGGCTGGAAATTATAAATTCTTCTATAATATCACTTATTGTTTTATTCATGCGCCTCCTTTTTTCTTGCGGTTTGACTATCTTTGACCTTTAATCATTCTACTCCTATTATTCCCCAATGTCAAGCGTTTTTGCCAAAAATTTTTAAAATTTTTTAAAGAAAAAACCAAGTAAAACTTGGTTAATCTTAATTTTAGCTAGGTTGCACTGTTTTAAAGGCAGTGTAATAGAGTTCAATTTGAGTTGGGCCGTAAACTGTGTAATAGATATAAATTCTATTTTCTTGCACAATTAATGTGTAAGTATAAGTTACGGCATCGTCTCCATCACCAATGGTTAATGTTATTACATTGCCGTTTATTTCAACTTTGCCCGCACTGGATGTCGCTTGCAAATTACCATCTAGTTTAACATTAATTGTTGCACCTTCAACAGTTTGAATATTAAATTCGGTTAGTTCCCTATCGTCTGTTTTTCGCACTATGCACAATTCCGCTTGCTCCAAATAACCAGTTTTGCCTAAATTTTGTGCGTTGTTAACCGGAGTATCGGTAAGTTGTGGCTCTTGTTCAAGTGCATCATACAAATATTCACGCACACTGTCTGTTTGGTTAAATGTTCTGGCCTCTACGGATATTTTTATGTTTACAAATTGAGAATCTATAACCGTTGCTTTAAATTCATCATCAATTGAAATGTTGCCTTTGTTAACAGACAAGGTAAATGTTATTGGATTAAAGCCCGATTTTAAAGCTTGGCTTGCATTTTGCAAATAAACAGAAGTGATATATTTTGTTGGCACTGTGCTGTCTAGCGTGAAGGTTAGGCTTGCAGTGTGATCTGCATCTTCTGCAATGTAATTGCCAGTTTCGCCAATGTCGCTTGAAAGTTTAAGGTCGGTTAACTCTGGGTTATCATATTCAATTGAAATATAATATTTTCTTATGCTTTTAACCTTTATTGTTATTGTGTTAGATTGCAATGTTCTAAGCAGTTCTTTATCAATAGCTAAAGGTGAAGATATGTGGTTAGATTCAAAGCCTTGCAAATAATAATACTCCAACTCTTCATAAGGTAAATCGCTTAATCTCCTTATGCTTACTTCTTTGCCAACATAAAGCCCGGTTATGCTAACATTGCCTGTCTCATCAACTGTTTTTTGAATGCCATTTTCGTCATTAACATCAAGTGTGTAGTTGGCAATTTGCCCTTCGTCAAACTGCAAGTTGACCTGAATGCTATCCTTTTTAATGCAAATAATGTAACTTTTTACAGTAACATCAAAATTATCGGTTAAAACAATTTCATCTTGCAAAACATCGGTAATAAGTTGATTTCTATCATCTTTAATGTATTTAAAGCTATAACCTTCATTTAAGTGTATTTTTAGGCTTATTGCTCTGCCTTCAAGCACATTTATTGAAACCGATTTGGTGCCCTGTGTGGTTGAAGTTTGCTCGTTGCCAGAAACTGTTACTTCAAATCTGCCATAATCATCTGATGATAACGCCTTGCCATCTTCTAATGAGAAGGCTATTTGTAAATCTCCATTTTTATGAATGGTTAACATTACAACTAAGTTAACAAAGCCGGCTTCATAATCGTCATCCGTAATTGTGTAAGCTACGGTGTTATTTTGGGTTGATTGTGGGGTTTTATTGTTAAATGTTATTGAAATATCATAATCTGGGTTGCATTGATAGCTAACAGTTAAAACATCATTTACAAACAAATTTAAGCTAGAAGAACTTGATGTTATAGCAAATTCGGTAATTTCGCTTGGCTGTTCATCGCACAACACATTGTTAACATAAAATTGGGTTATTACATTAAGCGATTTTGGAATATATTTAATAACAATTGTGCTATTTTCAGTAATCTGAAAATTTGTGTTTGGCAAAATATTAATGTTTTCATTTAGGGTATATTCCACCCCGCTATAGCGTTTTTGCGCGTCGGCATCCAAACTGTAATTTAATATGTTTGCAGTGTAGCCAGCGTAGGTGTAAACAATTATTGATTTATTTTCGTCAGCGCCCGAAATGGTAAGCGTTGCATTATTATTTCTGGTTTGCATGCTAAATGTGGTGGTTCGCGTGCCGCTTTTAGCATCTTTATCCATAAATTCCACTTTTAAAGTTATGGCAAATTGTTGCCTTACATACACAACAAAATAAATGTTTCTTGCATCTTTTGGCACAATAACGCCATCTTCATATTCTATTAAATTTTTTAATTGATCTGGCGAAACGGAATATGAAACATTAGGTTTGATGCTAGAACTTAATAAATAATCATATTCTTTAAAGAAAATGCAAGAATTTAACCGGATGGTTGGGTTGGTTACATTATATTCACCACTTTGCATAACGGCGTATTCAACACCGTTATATTTATAACCCCAGCCGCCACCTATTTCAACAAACAAATTGCTAATATCTACCGTGTTGTTAGATAAACTATAGTTGCCATAATCGGCTCGGTTTTCCAAAAGTGTTCTTATGTTAATGTTTTCGTCATTATCCGAAATATCATAAACTTTAACGCCATAGTTAAACAAAATTTCTTGCGTGTTAACATTAATGTTGCCAAGGTTTGTGTTGTTAACTGAATAAGCGTTGTCAAAATTAGAATAATAATTTGTTCTTAGCCATTCGGCATTTAAAGTTAAAACATATCTTTGAATAATTACGCCATCTTCCTCTGCGGTTGAGTAAAGCACAACAATTATGTTGTTGTTTATGCTGTTTGTAAAGGTTAATGGGTTGGTTGAGGTTAATTCGTAGCCCAATTCGGATCTATAGCTTATAACATATTCGTCATCAATCGTCATGTTGCTAATTTCCGACACATTTGCAAGTTCCACCCCATTGTGGCTAACATTTAAACTGCCAGCGGCTTGGTCAATTAACAAATTAACTGAATAAACAATTTTTTCAAACTTTGCCACAATTTGGCCATCTGCATAGCCATTTTTGAAATTTGCACTTTCAATGCTTGAGGCAGGAAGGCTTATGCTGTAACTATTTAAATTTGAATTTTGCAAACTTAAATTTACAAAATCTAGGGCATTTAATTCTTTAAATCTATAGCCAATAAAGCTGTCGTTATCTCCATTTTCAACGGCGTCAACATCACGGCTTTGATCGTAAATATCAAAAGATAAATCACACCCAGCGTAGAACAACAATTGGTCTTCTTCATAAGGGGTTAAATTAAAGTTGGTTAAGCTTGAGCCAGAAGTGAAGGTGTAATAACTCATGTTGTTGCTGTCTAAATCATAAATAACCAAATATTTAACATCTTTTGCGCCATTATCAATTGTGTCTGTTGCCGAAATGGTTAAATAACCATATCTGCCCAACTCGTCATATTCGCCGAACACGGTGCTAGTGTTAAGATAATAAAATTTTCTATAATAATGTGTATTTAATGCGGCTTTGTTGCCCGCATGCCCGTCGGTTAAATTCCAATAAGTTAGCACCATTTTGTCATCGTAAGTGCTTTCTGGGTTTTCCAAATTTAGTCCGTCCAAGGCTTCGGTTAAATAAATATTGGTGTCGTTATAAACATTTTCCCAATAAATTAATGTATAATAATCTCTATTAAACACTGGCAAACTGTTGCCCACACTTGTGCCGTTAGCCAAATAAATGTAAAGGCTTGAAGGGGCACTATTTAGCGTGTAATCGTTTAACTTGGTTGTGCCAGAATAATATACGACAGGGTCTAAAATGGTTAGCGTGTTGCCTTCAATTTGCCCTGCGCCCGCAGTTAAATAGTTGTCAAACTGATTAACGTAGTTATTAAGCCAGCTAGCGTAATCTTGCACAAAAGGATATTCATCTGCAGAATAAGATTTATAGCCAAATTCAACATTGTTAAATGCGTAAACATCTTCGCCAAAGCCGCCCGCGTTTTCGTTAAATGA
Source organism: uncultured Clostridia bacterium (assembly GCA_947589025.1). Lineage (GTDB taxonomy): Bacteria > Bacillota > Clostridia > Christensenellales > UBA1242 > Onthoplasma. Next base: position 24,395 of record CANQAY010000003.1, on the reverse strand, counting down.
ATAGTTAGAATATTTATCGTCTAAAACAAAACTATCCACCCCGTTTAGGTTTATTTTGTAAATGCTGTTAGCATATCTTGGTGTTAAATTGCTTAAAGTGTAAACGTGTGAGCTAGAGTCAAAACTAGCAAAATCGCCATGCTCAAAATTGCGATAATTCCAACTAATAACGCCGTTAAAATTGGTTTCTGGAATAACAACAATTTGTGTTTTGCCCTTTTGTGTTTCGCCATTGTAAAAATAAACAACCGATTGCCCCACTAAATTAAACCTAGCCACATTGTTTAATGTGTAAGGGCTGTTGTAAACAATGTTATTGTTAAGGTCAATTTGCTCAGATGTTAAGCCCGAAGTTCGGTTGGCTTTAACTGCAACTGAAACTGGCTGCCACACTGGCACCATCCTTATTAATGGTGCAATGGACGAATCTGCCAAAACGCCATCCAAAAATTCAGCATAGTTAGACATTAACGCCATGTTAGTATCGCCCCTTAGCATGTTAATATCAATGGTAACAGGTGTTATAGGGTTAGCCTCACTGTTGCCCCAGCGGTTAGTGGAATCATAAGTTAAATAATATGTGTTGTTGCCAATTTCAAAATAAATTCGCCAGCCGGTGATGCGGTAGCCATAGTTGAACACCGTCCATCTTCCGTTGCCGCCAACACTTAAATAACTGTCAATTGCGGTTTTAAAATTGTTTAATGTGTAAAAGGATAACCCTTGCCCATTAATTTCGCTAGAAACAAACGAGTATGTATAGTCTGGGTTTTGTTTAATTTTCATGTTAATGGTGTAAGCGTCAACTTTGCTTAACTTCTCTTCATCTGTGCTGTCAACAAACACACCGTAATAAATGTTTTCGTCTGCATCTTCAACATAGTGCAAATTGTTAGAGTCTTTATTTTCCACACTAACGTTATAAGTTTTGCTCCATTTTGCGTAAATTAGAGGCAGAGGCGCTGTAGAGGAAATTTTTGGCATATCGCCGTAGCTTCCAGGGGCAAGGCCTGTAACTTCAAAAATATATTTATTTTCGTCCAGCATAGTTAATCGGTCGCCAATCATTATTTTTAGCACGCAGTTACTTCGTGTAAAGGTTATTGTTGTTCTTTGATAATCGTCTATATTAGTATATTTTGGCGAAACATTGCCAATTTTTTCAGCGTTATTCAAGTTAAATATCCACGAGCCAAACGATAGCTCTGGGTTATTAACATACGATTCATTTGGCTTAATTCCTGTTATGTCAATGCCATTTACAATATTGAAATGCACATCTAAATATTTAGAATATGTTTCTCCCACCGTGTCAGTAAGCTCGATTGAATAATATAGCGGAATGGAATATTCAATTGGGGCAAACACTGCTTCAACAGTTGATGCTCCATCCGTTGCTACTTCATTTTTAGCCAACAACTTGCCGTTAATCTGGCCCGAATCAAACATTTCGCCGTTAAAGGTTAAATTTAAAAATCCATACCCTTGTGCGTCACCCAATCTAGGATCTTTGTGCAAATGATATTTAGCTGTAACATAATTTAGCCCTTGTATGCCGCAGTTAGAAAACTTGTAATCAGGGTCTTCCCTAATTTCCAAAGTAACATAATCACTGCCAACGGAATAGCTTATTCTTGAGCCAACCGCAACATTAGTTATTTTGCTAATGTTGGTTTCGTTTAGTGAATTGTGCTCTCCCTGATACCATTTTCTAATTGTGCTGCCGTTATAATCTTTTTGCGAGGTTAAATCTACATTATATCTTCTTAGGTTAAGCAATGGCCTAATAGAAATGTCGCTAGTTATGGTTTTATTAATATTTGTTTTATTAAAGTTGTTGTTCGTTCCCCAAGCAGGCTCCCAATTCTCCTGCCCAGCCTCTTTATATTGCCAAATTATGTCAAAATAGCCATCATCATCAGTAAAAGTGCCAGCTTGCCAATCATATGTATACTTTTGGCCGGCAATTTCAATTGTTCTGCTATCTACATTGGCTTTTAAGGTTACACTGGTGTTAGATTTTTCCACCTTTAAAACTTTTGTTGGGCACGTCAAAACGGATTTGCTAAATTCATGGTTGCCTCTTGGGTCGTTACCCAAGTTGTAAATAGCATCTTCCAATGTTACTTCAAAGGCTTTTACTTGTATGTTAATTTTAACAACATTGCCTTCCATTGTGGCACTTTGATATTCATAATTATCATTAAGCATCAACTGCAAACTTTGGCTATAATTTGATCCAAATTTTGTTAAATTAAAATTCAAAGATATAGATAATGTATTCGTTTGGTCTGCATCAGGATGTGATACGTTAATTGACCCATTATAAATGCTAGGCACAAACAAGCCAGTGTCACCATATTGAGCGGAACTGGATATTGAAGTGGTGCCACTATGATTTGTTGTAACATTTAAAACCCTTTTAACATCATTGCCTAAATCAACTTCATATGGTTGCATTAAGCCATCTTTATCATTCACTTCTATTTGCAACTCTTTCAATTGCAAAAATTCTGTTAAAATGGGCCATCCGCCAAAAATTTGGTTATTGGTATCCATAACAAAGACGTATTGATAAGGGACCCCCATTCTTTGCCCTGAGGAATAATCAGCATATAAAGAAAAAGCTTTAGTAATTCCCTTTGCACATTCGCCACCAAACCAGCTAATCGTATTTGCACAATCAACTGGATCATCCTTGGTAAATTCCCACTTACTGTCACTCAAGTGACCCTTTACTATCTCAAAAGTATAACCTCCGCCAAACAAATTGCTTTGAGATTCAAATTGGGCATTACCGTCTTTAGGCATTGTAACTTTAACGTCAGGTGCACCACCATGGCTAATGAAATTCAAATCATAATTAGATTCCAAACGTTTAACTAGCCCAACGATATTACCGTAATAGGATCCAAAAATATTATCATTGTTCCAAACATAAACATTGTTATCTGTTAAGTCATAGTGATAATTTTCCATATCATGTGATCGGCACTCTCCATCAATGCTTTTTATGTAAGTATAATCAATATTGACAGATTTTATATCAGACGTATATCCTGTATAAGTGAATGCCTCTGTTAATAACCCAACCATTCCTCCTACAGCTAAATATTCATACTCAGCGTCAGTATACGCGGCTGCTCTATTTATATATGAATCTACATCAAAATGAATACTCTCAATAATGCTTCTTTCTATTATGCATGTTTTATCCATAACACCTACAAAACCGCCTATGCCATTAGTGTAGTGCGCAAAGATATCAGTACTAACTTTACCAATTCTTGATGGCAAGTCTGACGCAACCTGAATTTTTGCCGTTCCCGTTATCATGCAACGACTCAAACTAGATTTGTATGCCATTCGCCCAGCAAAAACGCCCACATCACCTTGATTATAATAGATATACGTATCTTGCCTGTTTTGATCACGAATTTTCTGCCCATTTAATGTTATAGTAGGGCTATCAATAAACAAATTGCTAACGCTAGCATTATAAAGATATCCAAATAACCCCGAATACATATGATAATAACTTTTCCAAGCATTTTGGTCTGGATTATTAAACGGAAATTTGTTGTAAGTTTCATCATTTTGTTCGGCACGTGGTGTACCTGTGTAAGTGTAATAAGTTTCATTAATTGTTAAACCAGAAATTGTGTGATTTTGCCCATTAAAAGTTCCGGAAAAATATATTGAAGTGTTACTATATGAAAATCTATTTTTATGAGTCACCCAAGTGGCCGAAGTTCTATTATCATAACTAAAGCCAATAGGAATCCAGTTATCTTTTGAGTTGGTGTCTTTGGATAAATCTATGTCGTTATCCAAATAAATGGTTTGACCCTTAAAAGTTTTACCAGAGTTAACTTTGTCTCTAAAGTTTTTAAGGTCTCCTACATCTTTCAAGTGAATTTCTTGAGCATCCCAATTTGACACAGTTGCACTGTTTACGGACGGAATTGGAGTGCTAGCTTTTTTATTGTTGTTTGCAATTAGGGCTGTTATTGACAACATGGCGGCAAAAGAAAAACTGATTATTAAAAGTGAAATTATAAATTTTTTAAAAATTAATCTATTCATATTGCCCCCTAAATGCTTTATGTTAGTTTGTATTATTTAAAATAAATAATACATTTTGTTATATTTTAGCAAATTAAGGAGATTATTGCAAACAAATTAGAGGGTGTTTTTTATTTTTGTTTTGCGGGTGGCAAGGGATTGCCACGGGCAGAGCCCTCGCAATGACATACAAACGTTGTGCGGCAATCCCTGAGATTCTCACGCTCACTTCGTTCGCTCAGAATGACATGGGGAAGGCTATGCTTGTAATGACATGGAGAAGGCTCTGCTCAGAATGACATGGATAGAATATGTCATTACGAAGCACTTTGGTGTGCAAAGTGCTGTGGTAATCTCTAAACGACATGGGGGATGAGATGAAAAACAGTTGCAAAATTTGTTTAAATGTGTTACATTATTTGCATGTTTAGCAAAGCAGGAACTTACAAAGCGGTGGGCATGTTTAGTGTGCCGCACATTATTAGCATTTTTGTGTGTTTGTTTTTTATTGTTTTGGCTGTGGTGTTAACAAGAAAAATGAAAAAGCAAACTTATTTTAAAATGTTGGCAATTTTTGCCATTGCTTTTAGTTGTTTGGAGTTGTTTAAAATTTGTTGGAGCATTTTTAATGGCAGCACAAATTTGGATGCGTGGTTGCCGTTATATTTTTGCTCGCTGTTTATATATTCGCTTTGGTTTAGCATAAGCAAAAATGGTGCTTTTAGGCAGATTGGGCTCGCGTTTATTGCCATGGCGGGCGAAATTGCTGGGTTGGCGTTTATAATTTTCCCTACAACATCGTTTAATGCTTACCCTATTTGGCATTTTCAATGTTTATACAGCATGTTATATCACTCGGCGTTTGTTTATTGCGGGGTTATGTTTTATGTGGTTAAGGTGGGCAAGGTTAACCTTAAATTGGTGGGCAGTTATGCGCTATATTGCATGTGTTTTATGCTTATTGCGGTGGTGGTTAACGCAATTTTTGGGTGCAATATGATGTTTTTGAACAATCCGGCGCTTATACCTATTGAAATTGTTAGGGTTATTTACAATTTTTCACATGTTTTATATTGTTTAGTTATGATGGTGGTTTATTTATCTCTTGGGTTTATTATGTGGGGGCTGAGTTTTATTGTGGGCAAAATTAGGGGCGCGCTTGCGCACAAGGCGCAATAAAAAGGCGGGGTTGCACCCCGCCTTTTTTGTTTGCCGCAAGGCAAACTGCGCGCCCCGTACCCTATTTTTTAAAATGATTATATATAATTTTGGCAGTAGGCTTTGTAACGCCTTTTGTGTTTTCCAATTCGGTTAAACTTGCGTTTTTAATGTTTTCAATTGTTCTAAACTGCCTTAAAAGTGCTCTGCGCGTTGCCGGGCCAACACCTTCAATGCTCTCCAGCCCGCCTTTATACATCCCCTTTGCCCGCAATTGCCTATTAAATGTTATTGCAAACCTATGTGCCTCATCACGCGCAAGTTGGCATAACCTTAACGAATAACTGCCCTTGCTTAAAATATACGGCATGCTTTCATGCGGTTTAAACACCTCTTCTTCCCGCTTGGCAAGGCTTATAAGGTCATTTTTATAGTTAAATTTTTGCATAACTTCCACTGCAATGCCCAGCTGCCCTTTGCCGCCATCAATAATAATTAAATCTGGCATTGAAGAAAAGCTTACATCGTCACTATCCAATTTTTCCATTCTGCGCGTTAGCACCTCACGCATTGAGGCAAAATCGTCAATAAAATCCACCGTTTCAATTTTAAATTTGCGGTACATTTTTGGCGCCTTTTCCCCGTTAATAAGCACCACCATGCTGGCAACGGTGTAAGTGCCATAAGTGTGGGAAATATCGTAACATTCAATGCGTTTTGGCTCACGGGATAGGTTTAAATCCTTTTTTAATTGCCTAACTGCCCCAATGCTTGCGTTGGTTAGTTTAACATTTTTATCCAAATTCTTTTCAATATGCATAAGTGCGTTTTTCTTTGCCATATCCAAAAGTTTAAACTTAACGCTATCAATTTTTGGCTTGGTTACCGTAATTTTTTTGCCCGCCTTGTTTTGCAAAAACAACTCAATTTCGCTTGTGTCAATATCTTTTATAATAATTTCATCAACATTTATCGGGTGGGTTTGATAATATTGCATAATAAATTGGGTGTAAGCCTCGTTTTCGTCCAAAAAATTTAAAATATCAAACGTTTGCACGCCCTGAAGTTTGCCGCCCCTTATTGTTAACACGCACAAGGCGGAAAATTCCCCATTTGTGTTAAGGCTAAACACATCATAATCCACAAGGCTATTAAGGCTGGTTATAACATTGGCTTTAAGTTTATCCAACATTTTTAGCCTTTCCCTTATTTTTAAGGCAACTTCGTAGTTTTGATTGGCGGATGCTAGTGCCATTTTTTCTTTAAGCACTTGTTCCACTTCCTTAGTTTCGCCTTTTAAAAAGCGGATGGCATCGTTAACAATTTTCATATATTCCGCCCGGGTTACAAGTTTTGCACAAGGTGCACAGCACATGTGCATTTCTTTAAAAAGGCAAGGTTTAAGCGGTTTTTTGTTTTCGGCAAGCGGCAAACGGCACTTTCTAAGCGGAAAGGCGTAATCCATAATGCTAAGCACATCTTTTGCGGTAACGCCCGCCATGTATGGCCCAAAATATTTATCATTTTTATTTAGCCGCCTAGAAATTTCAAAATGCGGGTAATCTTCCTTTAAATTTATTTTAATGTAGGCGTAAGTTTTGCTATCTTTTAAAAGAATATTGTAAAATGGCTGATATTTTTTTATAAGGTTATTTTCAAGTGCCAGCGCTTCAACCTCGTCATTAACCACATAAAAATCAAAATCCGCCACATTGGCAACCATGTTTTTAACTTTAATATGCTCCTGCTCACGCAAAAAATATTGGCTAACGCGCTTTTTTAAATTTTTGGCTTTGCCAACATAAATAACGTTTTCGTCCTTGTCTTTCATAATGTAAACGCCCGGGTCATTTGTAAGGCGTTTAACCTTATCCATTACAATATCCATATTTTTATTATAACATAAATTTGCGGTTTTTTAAATGTTTTTGCAAATAAATTTGCCAAAAAATTCATATTATAGATATGAAATTTTTAAAAAAGCATTGGGCAAAAATAATTAGTGGCATGCTTATGCTTATTTTGTGCGTTTATGTGCTGGTTTTTGCCTTAAATAAAGCAAAAGACTATGAAATTTATAAAGAACCAACAATAGAAACCAAAATTTACACCTTATGGCATGTGGAAACTTTTGAAGGCGGCAGTGTTTCACGCGTTGAGTTTTTAAAAGCAATTGCAAGGCAAATTGAAACGGAAAACGCTGGCATTTTAATTATGATTAAACCCGTTGCGCCAGAAGTTTTGGCAGATGAGTTAAAAACCGCTTGCCCAGATATGATTTCGTTTGGTTTTGGCGTGGGCAAAACAATTTTAAACAAATTACAGCCGCTGCAAAGCAGTTACAATGTGCGTGACGAGCTTGTTAACGCGGGCAAGTTTAACAACACACTTTACGCCCTGCCTTTTATGGTAAGCGGCTATGCCATGATAACGCACGGAAGCTTAACACAAAACTTTCATTGCGGACAAAACGGCTACACAAAGCCAGAAAATGTGTTTAACAATTTTAACCTAACCCCCGCCGAACAAGAAAGCCAATATGAGGCATATAAAGATTTTGTTTACGACAATTCCGTTACCCTGCTTGGCACGGGCAGAGATGTGTATAGAGTGAACAATTTAAACAAAACGGGCAGAGCCAGTGCAATAATTTCCCCCGTTGATAGTTACACCGATTTAGTTCAATTTTTTGGCATTGTGAATAGTGACGAAATTACAAACAAATTTTTATCTTATACACTTAGCGACCAACAGCAAATGAGCCTTAATAAATATTCACTTTTTAGCAGCAAAAATTATAAAATTTATACAGACGAACTATATTCAAAAATGGAAGACGCCATTTCAATTTGCGAGGTTAAAAATGTGTTTGATTAACGGCAAAGATTTTTGTTATACACCCAATGCCAGTTTAAAAAATTATTGCACTTTTAAGGTGGGCGGAACTGCCAAACATTTAATTGAAGTATATAACACTGATGCCCTAATTAAAGTGTGTTATAAATGTAAACTACACAATATAAAGTATAAGGTGATTGGCATGGGTGCCAATTTATTGTTTGATGATTTTGGTTTTGATGGAGTTATTATTGTAAACAAAACTAAACATGTTTTGTTTAAAAAAAATTGCGTTTACGCATCCAGCGGAGTTAACATATCTAACCTTATTGTTAAATGCTTAAATCGTTCGCTTGGCGGGTTTGAAAAATTGATTGGCATACCCGCCACCGTTGGAGGCGCAACCGTTAATAGTTTGGGTGCATTTGATACAAATTTTACCGATTTTATTTGCCAAGTAAAATGCTTGGAAATTGCCACAGGAAAAATTAAAATATTAACCAACGAAAAATGCAAATTTGGTTATAGGGATAGCATTTTTAAAGCGGGTGAATTTATAATACTATCGGTTAAATTAAATTTAAATTTTATGCAACAAGAAATTATTAAACGCAATATGCAACAAGCTTTAAAACGTAAAACCACAAGCCAACCGCTTAACTGCCCTAGTGCCGGAAGCATATTTAAGCGAACGTCCATTATTCCGGCAAAAGTTATTGATGAGTTGGGTTTAAAAGGTTTAAGAGTTGGCGGTGCTTCAGTTAGCACAAAACATGCCGGCTTTATTGTAAACGACGGCAACGCATCCGCGGCTGACATTGTTAAATTGATTGAAATTATTAAACAAAAGGTTAAAAATGCATATAATGTTATTTTGCCAGTTGAAATTGAAATTGTTAAATAAGAAAAAACGCCATATGGTGTTTTTTGTTTTACCCTACACAATAAAAAATATAATAATGCTTTTGGTTTTGTTTGTTTTTTTTATTTTTTGTGATATAATCAATTTGTTGAAGATTTTTAGTATTATAATACTAAACAAATTTATAAAAATTGTTCATAAAGGAGAAATATGGCTTTACTAGCAGATTATCACACACACACTAGATATTCCCGCCACCTTCACGGCAAAGGCACAATTGAAGAAAATGTGCGCGTGGCTTACGAAAAGGGGCTAAGGCAAATTGCCATTACTGACCACGGCTTTAACCAAAAATTGTATGGTGTTAGGCGCAAGGATATCCCTCAGGTTAAAAAAGATATAGAGGATGCTAAGGAGCGTTACCCTATTGATGTTTTGTTGGGTGTTGAAGCCAATATTATTTCCAGTTATGGCGATATTGACATTGTTGAAGATGACTATAAGGATTTAGACATTTTGCTTTGCGGTTTTCATAGATTGGTTAAATCCACCAGCCGGCGCGAGCAGTTTAAATTTGTTTTAAAAAACATTATGTGTGAAATTTTTCACCACACGGGCAAAAAACAAATTGAAAAAAACACAAACGCCTACATTAACGCAATGCGCAAATATGATATTGACATTATTACCCACCTAAATTATGCCTGCAAAGTGGATGTTGAAAAAGTGGCGCGCGTTGCAAAAGAGACCAACACGCTTATTGAACTTAATGGCAAGCGCCTTGGCATGAGTGATAAAGAAATTTTAACTTGCTATAATTTGGGTTGCAAATTTGTGGTGGACAGCGACGCCCACTCCCCTAACCGCGTTGGAGATTGCCATTTGGGGCTAGAGGCCGCACTAAGGCTGCGCATACCCGATAGCGCTATTGTTAATTATAACGATTTGCCAACTTTTAAAAAGGAAAAACGTAAGAAAAGGAGTTAGTTTATGGCAGAATGCAAAGAACAAATACTAAATTCTATACCAAACAACAATTGTTGCATTCATGCCTTTTTTAATGTTATTTTTAACTCGGCGGAAAAATTAAACAATTCTTACTTAATTTCTGCGCCCAATTTTGTTATAGATTTTGCCGCAAAATTAATTAATAAGCACTATCCAAATGCTGAAATTAACATTTGGAATGGTTTTTTAAGTGTTTCAAAAGATATTTATGATATTGAAGTTGAGTTTGAGCAACTTAACCTTTCGCATTATGACAATGCTTGCGACAGATTAACAATTTTAAAAACATTGTTTTTATTAAACGGAAATTTATATTACAACAGCGATAATTTTAAAAATTCTAAGGGCTATAACCTTGAATTTGTGTTTAAAAATGAAGAAAAATGTCAAATTTGCCACACAATTTTGGCTGAAAACGGCTTTAATTTAAAAGAGATTAAGCGCCAAAACAATTTTGTTTTATACACAAAAAACAGCAACACAATTTGTGATTTATTGGTGCTTTTGGGTGCAACCTACTCTGCCCTAGACCTTCAAAACAGTTTAGCAATGCGTGAAGTTAGAAACAGCACCAATAGGCAAAACAATTGCTTTGGCCATAATTTGGATAAAACGCTAAATTCTAGCGACAAACAACTTGAAGCAATTAACTATCTTTATGAAAACGATTTGCTTGATAGCCTAGACGAAAATTTAAAAGAAATTGCCTTGCTGCGCTTTGCCAACCCGGAAGTTTCTTTAAACGAACTTAAAATTTTATTAAACAAGCCAATAAGCCGAGCCGGGCTTAAATATAGGCTGGATAAAATTATTGAAATTTATAAGCTTTATAAGGAGAATGCCCAATGAAACCTTTTGTTCATCTGCATGTGCACACCGAATATTCGCTTCTTGATGGTGCTGCAAGAATTTCTAAACTTGTTAAACTTTGCAAAGAATATAATATGCCCGCCGTGGCAATAACTGACCATGGCAACATGTATGGCGCAATCCATTTTTACGATGCGTGCAAAGCGGCAGGCATTAAGCCAATTTTGGGCACCGAATTTTATGTGGCGGAAGATTTGCATGTTAAAACAGGCAAACAGCGTTTTTCACACCTTATTATTTTGGTTAAAAACGAACAGGGTTATAAAAACATTTGCAAACTTCACTCCGTTGCCTTTAAAGAAGGATTTTATTATAAACCAAGAATAGATTATAAAACCCTTGAACAATATCATGAAGGCTTAATCTGCCTTTCCGCCTGCCTTGCGGGGGATATACCTAAACTTATTGTGCAAGAGCAATATGAAAAAGCTGAAAAAATGGTGCTGTGGTTTAAAAATTTGTTTAAGGATGACTTTTATTTAGAACTGCAACACAATGGCATTGCCGAACAGGAAATTGTTAACGCTAAATTAAGGGAATATTCTAAAAAATTTGGCATTAAAACTGTTGCCACTAATGATGTGCACTATTTATTCAAAGACGATGCCGAAATGCAGGATGTTTTAATGTGCGTTGCCATGCAAAAGTTTGTGGACGACCCTGACAGAATGAAATTCCCTACCGACGAACTTTATTTTAAAACTTACGATCAAATGTTAGAGGGCCTGCCAAACGATGAGGACGCACTTGCCACCACGCTTGAAATTGCAGATAAATGTAATTATGATTTTGTTTATGGCAAATATTTGTTCCCATCCTACGAGCCAGAAGGCGGATATAACGAACAAGTTGGCGCTACGCCAAAAGAATATTTGTTGCGCCTTGTTGATGAGGGCGTTAAGAAAAAATATGGCGGTTGGAACGACACCATTCGCGCCCGTATTGACATGGAAGTGGGCGTTATTGAAAAGCAAGGCTTTATTGAATATTTCTTAATTGTGTGGGACTATATTAACGTGGCAAGAAACATGGGCATTTCGGTTGGCCCGGGAAGGGGCTCGGGCGCGGGCTCGGTTGTTGCCTACACCATGGGCATAACAAACATTGACCCATTAAAATATGAGCTATATTTTGAGCGTTTTTTGAACACCGAACGTGTTTCTGCCCCCGATTTTGATGTGGACTTTGAAGATGTTAGGCGTGATGAAGTTATTGAATATGTTAGAAAAAAATATGGTGATGACCGTGTTGTAAGAATTATAACTTTTGGCACAATGAAGGCAAAAAACGCCATTAAAGATGTGGGCCGCGTGCTAAGAGTGCCCTACTCTGTTTGCGATAAAATTACTAAAAGCATACCTATGTATAAAAGCCCTATTTTGCCAAAGGTTTTTGGTTTTCATGTGCCTAAAGAGGGAGATAAAGATTTTGGCACGGTTTACGCCATACCTGAGTTGGTTGAAATGTATAATACCGACCCACAAGTTAAAAAAGTTGTTGATATTGCTATGAAAGTGGAAGATTTCCCTAGGCAAAGTTCAATTCACCCTTGCGGGGTTATTATTGGCGCGGATATTTTGGATAAGCACGTGCCATTAAGCCGAAACAGTGACAACATTTCGACCCAATATGAAGGCGTTGATATGGAGCACTTGGGTCACCTTAAAATGGACTTTTTGGCGCTTTGCAACTTAACCGATATTAAGGGGGCAATTAACTTAATTAAAGAAAATCATGGCGTGGAAATAGATTTTGATAAATCTAACTATGACGACCCTAATGTGTTTAAATTAATTTCGTCTGGCAACACAGAAGGCATTTTCCAAATAGAATCGGCTGGTTTTCAAAAGTTTTTAAAGGAATTACAGCCAACCTGCATAGAAGATATTGTGGCTGCAGTGTCGCTTTATCGCCCCGGCCCAATGAAATATATTCCGTATTATGTGCACAACAAACATCACCCAGAAGATACTAAATATGACCACCCACTTTTAGAGCCTATTTTAAAGGTCACTTATGGGTATATGGTTTATCAGGAACAAGTGATGAGAGTGTGCCAAGATTTGGCAGGTTTTAGCTTGGGTCAGGCAGACAATATTAGGCGTGCAATGGGTAAAAAGAAAATTGCAGAAATGCTTAAATGGAAAGAGGCATTTTTGCATGGAAGAAATGAATATGTGGACGACCATGGCAAACTGCAGCCTGCAATTAAGGGCTGCGTGGCAAATGGCGTAAGTGAAGAAATTGCCAATAAAATTTGGAACGACATGGAAGACTTTGCCTCTTACGCCTTTAATAAATCACACGCGGCGGCTTACTCTCACATAACATATCAAACGGCATATTTAAAATGCTATTACGAACCAGAATTTTTAACCGCCCTATTTAACAACCGAATAACAAAAAGTGATAAAATTAAGCACTATTTGGCTTATGCTAAAGAGGAAAATATTGTGGTGCTTCCGCCAGATATTAACAAAAGCAAAACTTTCTTTTCCACCAATGGAAAAACCATCCGCTTTGGGTTGGCTGGGCTTAAAAATGTTGGCGTTAGCCTTATTGACAGCATAATTGAAGAGCGCAACACTAATGGCGATTTTAAAGATTTGGCAGATTTTATTTGGCGTGTTGATAACCAAGCCTTAAACAAGCGCTGCATTGAAAGTTTAATTAAGGCGGGCGCGTTTGATTGTTTTGGTAGGCCAAGAAGCCAATTGATGGCGGTTTACAGCGTTATGGTGGATCGTGCCTCTGAGCGCAAGAAAAAGTCCATGCATGGGCAGATGGATTTGTTTGGAGATATTATTGAAGATACCCGCCTGATTGAAGAAAATGAATATCCAAAAATTAATGAATATGTAAGCAACATTAAACTGCAATATGAAAAAGAAATTGCGGGCACATATCTTTCTGGGCATCCGCTAGATAACTATTTAAATGTAATTAAAAACTTTAACTTTAATTCAAGTTTGTTGCCGTCTGACGATGTTGAAGATGAAAATGGTGGCGAAGAAATGGAAACGCTAAACAACACTATTGTTGCCGAGGAAGAAGAAAACGAAGTTGAACTTTATGGTGGGTTAAAAAATGGCGATGCTGTAACATGCGGCGGCGTGTTGGCAGATTACCGCGTGTTAACCACCAAAAAAGGTGACCGCATGGCATTTTTAACAATTGAAGATTTAACTGGCAGTTTTGACGCTGTGCTGTTTAGTAAACAATATGAAAAATATAAGGACATGCTTGTTAAAGATAGCCTTGTTAAAATTGCGGGCAAATTTACTGTGCGTGACGATAGAAAGCCATCCGTTACCATAGATAAAATTGAGCTGCTTGGCGATGGTGACGACAAAAAAGAACACGAAGAAGAAGTTGTTGTGGATAAGCCTAAAAAACTGTGCTTAAAATATAACATTGGTGATGGCATAATTCACGAGGCAGTTAAAAAGATTTTGTCTGGTTACAACGGCATTGATGAAGTTTATGTTAAAGATACCGCCTCTAATAAGGCATTTAAGATGGATACTTTAGTTTCAGCAAGCGGAAGTTTAATTTTTGAACTTGAAACCATTTTAAACAAAGATTGCATTAAAATTATTTAAAAATAAGGCAAAAATGCCTTATTTTTTTAATTTTTTGCAAGTTTTTTGCCAAATTTTTAAAATTTTTGTTAATTTTTTAAAAATCTTCTTGCTCTTCTATTTGTTGTTTTTTCTTTTTTTTGTATCCAAAAAGTTTTAATTTGCCCTTATTAAAAACCGTTATAATTAAAATATAAACACTGGCAATGCCAATTATAAAATAAATTATTCGGCTAAAAACATTGGCTTGCGTGCCAAAAATGCCCGCCACAAAATCATATTGCAGCGCGCCAATCATAAGCCAGTTTACCCCACCCAAACATGTTAAAATAAAAGCAATAAATCTTAACATAAAAACCTCTAATAATATTTTGCTTATTAATTTGTTAATTATTCAAATTTTAAAAAAGAGGGCTATTTGCCCTCTTCATTAAATTTAGATATTTGCTTTTCTATTAGCTTATACCCCAGCGGAGTTATTACTTCAACCACCCTATATGGGCAAGCTTCAAAACATTTAAAACAATAAACGCATTTATCATAATCAATTTTTGCATAAAGTTCATTGTTTTTATCATACCGCATCATAATTGCGCCAGTTGGGCAAATTTTGCTGCAAATTTTGCAACCTTTGCAATTTTTTTGTTTAATGTTTACCCGCTGTTGATATGTATTAAAATAATGTTTTTGTTTAAAGTTGCTTTCATATAAAAGCGATTCTTCATTAAATTCGGTCAGCGCAAAATCGTCAGCCTTAAATTTGTCTATAGCCTCACCCAAAACTTTAAATGGGCGGTCTAAATTAATCAATCCGCGTTCGGCCGCCTGCTTTAAAAATGTGTTTTTTAAATTAACACCCAAAATGTTTAGCATGCAAGCGTCAAGCTTATATGCGTTTTCACTTAACGCAAGGCAATACATCATGTGCTGCATGTCATTAGCTTCAAGCGCCACAATGCCATCCACAATGTTTAAAACAAGTTTGTTTTTTAACGCCTCTGCCATATCTATTATAAAATTATTAAAGTTTTTTAATGTTTTAAGCCTATTTGTTAGCACGGTTTTCATTTCACCCGGAATTAACCCAAACAAATTTGCCGTGGCACCAAAATAGCCAAATTTTGCATCTAATTTTAGCTTGGAAATGTTAATAATTGCATCAACGTCATTAACAACATCTAGCAATTTGCAACTTTTTGTGGCAACGCCATTTGCAATTTCTAAATCAAAGGTTTTTAAGTTATGGTTAAGCTTGCATTTAGATGTGTTTTCCACTTCCAACATGCCGGAATTAACATAAACTTTATCTAGCTCTTCCAAACTAAAGGCGCCGTATGGGCTTTCCGCCACCACAACTTCAATGCCCATGGCACTTAGCACATTGGCAACCGCGCTTACCACGGCGGGATGCGTGGTTTTGGCTTGGTCTGGCGCAAAAGAATAAGGCACACAAACTTTTAGCATAACTTTCATTTTGGCATGCAATTTGTTTGTGCCCAAAGCCGCAATTGCGTTTTTAACCACTGCCTCTAATGTGCTTATGTTATATTCTTCCACATAATTTAACGAAACTAAATCACTCATATGCGTATAATATAAAAATTAAGGCAAAATGTCAAATAAATTGCAAAATGTTTGATTTTTTTGTTTAACTATAATAAAATAAGGTTATGATAAAAATTTGGGGCAAACTTTTAGTTAACGATAAATTGATTAATGGCAAAGAAATTGAAGTTGATGAAAAGCACACTTCCTTTTTTGATATGCTTAAGGATTTATGCCAAAAATTGAACATCCCCACCCCAGTTTTGCTGGATAAACATGTGTATGACTTTAACATTTTTAGCATGTGCACTTTTAAGCCGGATGATTTTGTGGAATCGGTTAATTTTGACCGCTTTGTGCTTGAATATTTAAAAAAATAATTTATGCAAGTTTTTGCAAATTTAACATAATATATATTAGCCAATCAAGTTAAAATGCTTGACATAAACAAAAAAAAGATTATAATAATAATGTTGCGATAGGTTCCTATTGCAATTATTTATTAACACAGGAGGGTATATGGACGAAAAAACTTTTATGACAGCTGAAGGCCTTGAACGAATTAAAGAAAGGTTAAACTATTTAAAATCCACCAAAAGGCAGGAAGTTGCCGACAAAATTGCTGAGGCCAGAAGTTATGGTGATTTAAGCGAAAATAGTGAATATGATATTGCAAGGGATGAACAACAATCTGTTGAACAAGAAATTTTTGACCTTGAAAATAAACTAAAATCTGCAGAAATTATAGACCCTAAAAAAATTAACACCAAAAAAGTTGGCGTTGGGTGCAAAGTTAGCTTAACAAACACCAAAAATAACCAAAAATTTGAATATACCATTGTTGGAGATATCGATTCTAACCCACTAAAAGGTCTAATAAGCAATTCCAGCCCAATTGGCGCGGGCTTAATTGGCAAAAAAGTTGGTGATGTGGCTATAATTAAAACACCTGCCGGCACAGTTGAATATAAAATTACAAAAATAAAAATTTAAACCGCAAAATTGCGGTTTTTTTAACAAAAAAGCGGTTACCCCGCTTTTTTTAATCATATATAAAAGTATACACATAATAATCGCCTTCTTGTAATTTTGAGAAATATTGGCTGTTATTTAAATCTCCTGCATATGGGTTTGCTTCAACAATTTCTTTTGGCACTTTAACTTTTTCTCCAATAGTGTAATAAATATAACTTATTTTAAAATTTTCATATACTTTGCTATCTTTAACTATTGTTTCTTTAATATTGCGAAAAGAATCATTGCCAATTTCGGTTAAACTGCTGTCGGCGGGGATTGTTATTGCTAAACTTTGACAATAATAAAATGCACTTGCCCCAATGCTAATCAAACTATTTGGGAGTATTAATTCCCCTGTTAAGCCAGCTTCATAAAATGCATATTCTCCAATGCTGGTTACTCCTTCTGATATTGTCACATTAGTTAATTTGCTACAATCTGCAAATGCATATGTTCCAATTTTGGTTATCCCTTCTTCTATCACAACTGATGTTATTTTATCACAATTGTAAAATGCTCCGGTTAAATATGACCCATCTGGAATAGTTACAGGGTGCAAGCCATTTTCTCCATCATCATATGTGCCGGGGATAACAACTTCGCCCTCTATATCTGAGTTTGCAGCTTTTACTTCGTAATGGTCGGTAACAAAGGTGAAAGCTAGTTTTGCTAACATTTCAGGGTCCAAGTCCTTAATAAATTTTAAATAAACTGTTGTGTTGGCGGATATTACATCGGTGTCAGCATATGGTTGCTGGCAGGCTTGGTCTTTATACACGCCTTCTAGAGTGTAACCGTCTATTGAACGGATTTGATTCTTTATTTCAGATATAGTTACGCCTTCTTTTACTGTTATGCTGTAAGATACAAAGCCATCTGTTTCAGATTGCATTGTTACAACATATTCTTTTGGTGTATCTGCCGTGCCGCAGGCAACCAACCCACCGCATGTGAATAATAACCCTGCTGCGGCTATTACCATCTTTTTATTTAACTTCTTTTTGCCTTGTGTTTCTTTAGATTTTTTCATACTTTTCCCCCTTTTTCTTTAGTATATATCTACTATTGGTAATTATACCCCCGAAGTCTGTCAAGCAAATTTAAACCGATTTTAAAAATTTTTTTATTTTTTTAAAAAAAATAGGCAAACTGCCTATTTTTATCCCCTTAGATTGCCACGGCAATCTAAGGATGAGATTCCTCGGCTACGCTCGGAATGACATGAACAACGCCCGGAATGGGTGCTCGCAATGACATTAATTGGGCTTTGAAAACTCCCAACGATGTCATTCTGAGCGAACGAAGTGAGCGTGAGAATCTAGAGATTGCCCGCGTTGTTATCGCTCCTCGCAATGACATAAAATTCACTGCACAATGACATTATTGGCGTTCGCAATGACATGAGGGCAACACCTTAATGCAGCCCGCGATGGCATTATTATTAGGGGAAATTTTATTTACATTAATTTTAAACTTGCAAAAGATTGAAATTTTAATTGAAATGTGATATAATTTAAATGTGATTAAATCTATTATTAACACAAGGTTATATAAAGAGTTAGATTTAAAGGCTAAATTTCACGCATATTTGTTTTATTCGCAAGACAGGGTTAAAAACAACGAAATTTCGCTTGCGTTTGCCAAAAGTTTGGTGTGTGAGCATAAAAATGCGTGTGATTTTTGTGCGGGATGCAGGCAATTTGAGGCGGGCTCTCACCCCGATGTGTTTGTTTTGGAGCAGGACAGCATTAAGGTGGACGATGTTAAATTGTTGCTTGAAAAGATGGCAACAAAGCCAATTCAGGCAAGCAAAAAAGTTTTTGTTGTTTTAAATGCGGAAACGATTAACGAAATTTCGCAAAACAAGTTGTTAAAATCGCTTGAAGAGCCTAACGACAGTGCAATTTTTATTTTAACCACAACGCAAACCAGCAAATTGCTGCCAACGGTTTTAAGCCGGCTTAACAAAATTTTTGTGCCAAATTTTTGTGAGGAAGACGAAATTTATTTGGCGGAGCAGCTTAAAAAAGACGGAATTGACATTGGCGGCTACATTAACAAGGGCTTTAGCCTAACGGATATGATAAATTTTGCCGGCAATGGCGAATATTTGCAATGCACGCAAGAAATTAGGCAGATGTTTTTAAATTTAAACACAAGTGCGGATATACCTAGTGTTGTTAGCGCGCTTAATGTTGGCAACAAACAATTGTTTTTTAACATTTTGCAAGAAATTTGGCTTTCTGCCCTTAATGGCGGAAACAAGTTTGATGAAGACATTGTTGCCCCAATTAAATTAAAGTTTAATGAAAAGGCCATGCTTAAATGTTTGCCGCTGATTGACGAGGCTTATAAAAAATTTATGGCGAATGTTAATTTTGGATATATTTTAGATAATTTACTATTTTGCTTTTTAAAGGAGAGATTTTTATGCAAGTGATGGAAATTGTGTTGTTTAATTCACCAAACGCTGTGTTTGCAAGTTTTAATGAAAATTTGAAAAAAGGCGAACGTGTTGTGGTTGATGTTAATGGATTTTTGGAAGTGGGCGCGGTTAAGGGCTGCAAAGATGTTGAAACTGACGAGCTTGTTAACATTGTGCGCACCTGCACTAAAGAAGACAATTTGGCGCACTGTGAAAATTGCCGATACGCCCGCACCCTTTTGCCGGAAATTAAAAAAGAAGCGCAAAATTTGGGGCTAGACATGAAGGTGGGGTTTATTTCCACCAACCTTGACAGAAGCAAAATTACCGTTAACTACACTGCCGACGAGCGCGTGGATTTTAGGGAGCTTATTAAAGTGCTGGGCGCTAAATATAAGGCGCGCATTGAAATGAGGCAAATTGGCAACAGAGACGAAACTAAAGTGGTGGGTGCAATTGGCCAGTGCGGAAGAGTGACTTGCTGCAAACTTTATTTATCCGATTTTGATAAAGTTTCTATTAAAATGGCAAAAAACCAAAATATTGCGCTTAACCCTAGCCGAATTAATGGCATGTGCGGCAGGCTTTTATGCTGCCTGAAATATGAAGACGAATTTTACGAGCAAATGCAAAAGAAAATGCCAAAACTGGGCAGCAAAGTTAACACCCCGGATGGCGTGGGTGAAGTTAGCGCAACCGACTTTTTGCGTGAAAAGGTTACAGTAACTTTCACAAAAGACGACGAAAGCAGCGAAGTTAAAATTTACGAACTAAACGATATTAAAAAATTAAAATAACATTTATGGAAAATTTTAAATTAGAAGATTTTGGCAATGGCATAAAAATCTTTCAGCATGACGAATTATATAAATTTACGCAAGACGCAATTTTGCTTGCCAAATTTTTGAACATTAAGCACACGGATAATGTGCTTGAACTTTGTGCCGGCAGCGGCGTTATTAGTTTTTATGCTTATTCACTCTGCCCTTTTAATTTTATTTATTTTAATGAAATTCAACAAAAAATGTGCAAAATTATTGAAAAAAACATTAAATTTAGCAATTTAGGTGAAAAATCTAAAATTTTTAACTGTAATTTAAAAAATTTAAAACTCTCCAATTTTAATAAACCTGTTGATGTTATAATTTGCAATCCGCCCTATCAAAAGGTTAATGGCAAAAGTTTAGTTAATGAAAAACGCGAAATTGCACTTGCCCGCCACGAAATTGAAGCCACACTTGAAGATATTGTTAAAAAAGCAAGTGAATTGATTAAAGATAAGGGGCGTTTTTACATGGTGCATTTGGCGTCACGTTCTGCCGAACTGATTGCCATTTGCCACAAATATAAGCTGGAAGTGAAAAAGATAAAATACATTTTTACAAATGAAAAAGAAGCCTATTTGGTTTTAATAGAAGCAGTTAAAAACGCCCGCCCCGGCGTAACCGTTTTAAAAGAGGAAATTATATGATTTTTTTTGTAGCAACGCCAATTGGCAATTTGGATGATATTAGTTTACGCGCAATTGATGTATTAAAAAATTGCGATGTTATTGCATGTGAGGATACACGGCACAGCAAAATTTTGTTGGACCACTACGGCATTAAAACCAAAACGATTGCTTATCACAAATTTAATGAAAATACAAGTGCGGATGGAATAATTGAACTGGAAAAAGCGGGCAAAAACATTGCAATTATTAGCGATGCAGGAATGCCCGTGATAAGTGACCCCGGCAATATTTTAGCAAAAAAATTAATTGAGCAAAGCATTAAATTTACTGTTGTTCCGGGTGCGAATGCTGGGCTCTCTGCCCTTGTTTTATCCGGCTTTGACGCCACAAAATTTGCTTTTTTTGGCTTTTTGAGTGAAAAAAACAAGGAATTAAATCAACAGTTGAATGAAATAACAAATTTTGCGGGCACAAAAATAATTTATTCATCAAAATATAATATAAATAAAGATTTATTAAGCCTTTATAACGCGCTTGGGAATGTTAAGGTTGCAATTGTAAGCGAAATTACAAAAATGCATGAAAATGTTGTTTTTGTTAGCCTGCCTTATACTTTAAATGAGCCGAAAGGCGAATTTGTGTTGGTTGTTGAAAACACTGAAAAAGAGGAAGCACAACCCGACGAAAAAGGCATTATTGATGAACTAAAAAAACTAACAAAAAACATAGATAAAAACGAAGCAATTAAGCAAATTAAAGAAAAATATAAATTAACAAAATCTTATGTTTACAATCTTTATGAGAAAAATATAAAATAGATTTACAAAAACATTTGAATTTTTGTTAAATAACATCAATTTTCAACTTAAAAATGATGTGTAAATAATAAAAAATAGCGTTTTAGCGCTATTTTTATTTATGGAAGATGAATTTTTGCCATTCTTGCTTTATGTTTTTCTTGCTGATATTTTTCAAGAAAGGCTTCAATTGATGAATTGCCAACTGCCCTTGCAAAATCTACGGCAATTCGGTCATTATCGTAATAATATTCTGGATTATTGGCTAAATCTTCCCCATCTTCATCTCTAAGTAAAAAGGCTTTTTTCTTAATTTTTGTTGGCTTTATTGGAATGTTAATAAATGCTCCACTTTTAATTAACAATTTTGCCCCTTCAACATTATCTTGGCTATTTGTTGCCCACCAAATTAAAGGGGTTGAGCCATTGTCCCTATCTCTATCATTGACCTTGGCTCCGGCATCAATAAGCAAACGCAAAACTTCAACATTATTACCCCACGATGCCCACATCAATGGCGTTGCGCCGCCATAATCTCTTGCATTAACATCAGCCCCGGCTTCCAACAATAATTTTACCATTTTTGCATTGCCGCACTCACAAGCATACATTAATGGGGTAGTTTTTAACTTATCCTTCCAATCAATTACTGCGCCTCCGTTATAACATGCAATAAAGCCAAGATTATCCCCCCTGTCGCCTTTGAATGAATGCATTCTACCTGATTTAACGGCGTCAAACAATTGAAGGGTTAATTTCAACTGGCCTTCTACAAGTGCTGCTATTTCGTTAGCTTCTCTAAAATGCCCATTTTCACGTGCAATATCCATAAGCGTTATTTTGGAATTGCTTAAGGATAAATCCACACCAGCTTGGGCGCATATTTTTAACAAATCCACCCTGCCATTTTTAGCACACAAAATTGGGAATTCTGTGTTGGATGTGTCATTAATAAAAGCATCTAATGCCTTTATTAATTCGCTCTCTTTCCCGCGGCGATTAAATTCAGCAGCGCTTTCTCTTAACTTAATAAATTCTTCCAATTTTGAAGGTAACATAATAACTCCTCTTTCTTTTGTAATACGCCAAATTAAACAAATTGCACGAATTTTTAAACTTTTCTTCGCATATATTATCACAAAAAAATACAGTTGTCAATAGGAATTAAAAAAACTGCCAACAGATAAAACATTAAAACGCCGTTAATTTGGGCGTTTTAAATTATAATTATTTAGGCTAAATTAGTATTCTGCCACCGCTTCTTTTGACTTTATTTGTTCATTATATAGTTTAACTAACCAATCTTCAAAAAGTGAGCTATCCTTACGATTAATTGCTTTATGAATTATGGAATTATATTTAATTTTTGATTCTACGCCGGTAGAATAGACGGGCGGAATCATATCGTTTAAAATAAACAAATAATCCATCAGCAACCTTGAAGTTCGCCCATTGCCATCCACAAACGGATGAATATATACAAATTCAAGTGAAATTTTTGCAATGGTTTCCAAAATTTCATGCTCTGACAAAGTATTCAAATTCATCTTATTGATTTTAGATAACAAATTGTTATATCTTTCTGTTATTTCTTTATAATCTAATAAAGTTTCGGACCAGTCAGCATTAGTTAATCCACCACCATTGAAATTTTGTTTTCTAAATTGCAAATCTTCATTTTGTAAAAATCTTTTTCTTATAGTTGCAATGAAAGTTCCAATGTCCACATCTTTATTTAATGAATAAAGTTTCAAAATTGTTTTAGAGAGCGATTCTGCATCTTTGCCGCTCTTTAAGCCTTCTTTTGCATCATATATTAACTCACTGGAAACATTTTTTAACACTAAATCTTCAAGAAATTTATAATTAAATGATTGCCTATCAATATAACGCACAATCTTGCCATCTTTTTGATATTTTTCTATTGTAGATAATTTAACATTAGCGCTGCTGTTTACATATCTCTTAATTATTTCACTTTCTTGTGGATATTTTGTTATTAATTCATCTATATTGATTTTGGAATATTCTGTTTTAACTGTTTCCAGCAAAGACACAATCTTTTTCTTTAGTTCTTTAAGCTCTTTTTGTTGATATTTAACTTTTTCAACTTGTTCTTTATATTTCTCTCTTTCTTCCTTATCCCAAATTTTTGGTTTTTTCTTCGGCAATGTTGCACCAAACTCTTTCGTAAAGCTTAAAAGATATTCATCATCAATTGCCGACAAAAATTTAATCATTTGTTGATAATAGTAAAACCCTGCAATTTTATAAAAATCTGTTCCATGGTTTTTATTCATATTTAGTAAACATTCAAATTCTTTTAATTCTTGTTGTGTTGCTAAAATTTTTTCACGATTTTTTTCTGCATGAACGTAAGATTTTACAACAACGTCTCTATATCTTTGACCATGGACATTAAAAATGTGCAACTGGCTTAAAATTTTATATTTTAAATAATTTGCTTCAGTGTCATTTTTATCATAAGCTTCAAAAATAGATGCCAAACCTTTGCCATCTATTTGTTTAATTAATTCATCCGCCCTCAGCTTTACTCTTTCCAATTCCATATATATATTTTAACACATAAAAACAAAAATTGCAATAAAAACTCCGTTTTACAACGGAGTTTTGCAGGTTGATGGCAACGTCCTATCTTACCGGGCCGTCTCCAGCCAAGTATTTTCGGCGTATGAGAGCTTAACTTTTGTGTTCGGAATGGGAACAAGTGGAACCTCTCAGCTATAATCACCATCATGGTACATTGAACATCAGC
>CANQAY010000002.1 GCA_947589025.1 uncultured Clostridia bacterium | reverse complement strand
TGGAGCGGGTGATGGGAGTCGAACCCACCTCACAGGCTTGGGAAGCCCGCGTACTACCGATGTACTACACCCGCGCGGTGCAAACTGCATTTATGTTAGTTTGCTTGTTGCACGGCGCAAACGTTAACCTGTTATTTGTTTGCACCGCTATTATGAGGGACATGCTCGCCCTTGCAAGTTAATATCTCACCGTGCAGAAGTATCTGCCCTTGTTCGATTGGCACTTGCGGGCTGCGCTCCCCACTGCGAAGCAAGTTCTTGTGGGGACCCCGTTAAATTTTAGAGCATTGCGTTAACTTTTTAAAAGTTTTTTATTGCTGCATTTATGTTAGTTTGCTTGTTGCACGGCGCAAACGATAAACTTTTCGTTTGTTGCTTTTTTATATTAGCACATTTTTAGGATTTTTGCAACTTATTTTTATTTTTATTAAGAAATTTTAAAAAACTGTTGACAAAACGCAAAATTTTTGCTATTCTTAACTCGCATATTAGGTATGGCGGTGTGGCTCAGCGGTTAGAGCGATCGGTTCATACCCGATAGGTCGGTGGTTCGATTCCACCCACCGCCACCACACATTTAATCCTTATCCATATGGGAAAAGGAGTAATGAGGGAAAACCGCTTGCGGGTTGTCCCTTCATAGAAGTGCCGATTTCGGCATAAATGAAGTTTTGCGATTAGCAAAACGATAAAAGAGCAGATAATCGGCATGAGGTCCCTTCGTCTAATGGTTAGGACACCACCCTTTCACGGTGGTAATATGGGTTCGAATCCCGTAGGGATCACCAAAAGTTTTACCTTAACGGGTAAAATTTTTATTTTAGGAGGATAAATGAAAACCACTGAAAAAACAATTTGGGGGATTCATTCACAAGCGGATAATCTTTTATTGGATGCAAAAAATCCAGTGATTGCAATAGGCTGGAAGAAAATGGGGGATTTATCTCAAATTAAAAAAGATAGGGAATCCTTTAAAGAAAAATATTCAAAAGTTTATCCTGAAGCTACAAAGTCATCTGTTGCGGGAAGTGCCAGCCAATTATACAAATTTTGTGTTGAAATGAAAATTGGAGATTTGGTTGTATTTCCTTCAAAAACCAATAGAGAGATAAACATTGGTGTTATAGAAAGCGATTATTACTATGATGAAAATCAATATGAATATGCAAATTTAAGGAAAGTGAAGTGGCTTAAGCATTTGCCTAGAACTATGTTTAGTCAAGGAGCATTATATGAATTTGGGTCTTTTTTAAGCGTTTTTCAAATAAGCCAATATGCAGACGAAGTTATTAATGCATTGGAAAAGAACTCAACGAATGTTTATTTACAGCACGATGAATCTATACAAGAGGCAACAATTAACACAAAGCAAGCCACAAAGGACTATATTCTTAAAGAGTTATATCGCTTACATAAGGGTGGGAAGTTGGAAGATGTTGTTACTGATTTGCTTAGAGCAATGGGTTATGATGCAAAGAGAACACCAATAAGTGGAGATCACGGGGTTGATGTGATTGCATACAAGGATGAACTTCCTCCGCGTGTTGTTGTTCAAGTTAAAAGCAAAAATGGAGACATTGCAGAAGCGGATTTAAACAAACTTGGTGGTGTTCTTAAAACCGGTGATTATGGTTTGTTTGTTACACTTAGCGATTACACAAAAAATGCAAAAAAATATATTGAGGACAATCCTAGAATAAAAGCAATCAATGGTGAAGAATTTGTTGAACTTATTTTAAAATTTTATGATAAAATGAGTGATGAGTTTAAACAAAGTATAAAGTTGGAGATGGTTTACATTCCAAGATAAATTATTATTTTTATAAAAACATGAATTTTAAAAATTACACACGACGCCGTGTAATTTTTTATTAAATAAGTATAGCATTTTGCGAAATAGAGACCCTTCGACTTTCACCCCATTAAAAATTAGATTTTTACGGGGTCCGCTCAGGGTGACATATCTTGCTCAGTTATTATACTTCGTATTGACTGCCTTCGCTCGCACATGTTTTTGTGCAAGCACAAACATTGCTCGCCTAGTTGTCAATCATCCAGTCGACATAAACGCCGTAGCCACGGGTGGGGTCGTTAACAAAAACGTGGGTTACTGCGCCGACTATCTTGCCGTTTTGCACAATTGGGCTGCCGCTCATGCCTTGTATTATTCCGCCAGTTTTTTCAAGCAATTCTTTATCCGTAATTTTTATTATCATGCTTTTATCATCGGCAGTGTTTTGTTTGTTTGCCTTTATAATTTTAATATCATACGCCTTTACGCCCTCGTTATCCAGTGAACAATAAATTTTGGCATCCCCAAGTTTAACCGACAATCTGCCGCCCAAAATTGCTGTGCGGTCGGCGTCCACAATGCCTTTATTTAAAATGTTGCCATAAACGCCATATTTGCAGTTGGTGTCTGCCAGGCCGATTGAGTCATCGCTTAAGTTTATTGTGCTGCGGATTTCCCCCGGGTTGTTGCGTTCGCCCTTTTTTATTCCAAGCAGGCGGCATTTATATATGTTGCCGCTATCAACCGAAAAATTGTCTGCCAGGCTGCTATCCACAATTGGGTGGCCAACTGCGCCAAAGCGGAAATCGTTTTTCTTAACATAGGTTAGTGTGCCAACGCCGCTGGCATTGTTGCGCACCCAAAGGCCTAGTTTATACTTTTGGTTTAATAGGTCAAAGGCGGGGGTTATTTTGGTTTTTATTTCCTCCCCGTTGCGCCTTATTGTTAGGATTAGCGGTTTGCCGGCAAAGGCGGGCAGGTTGATTATGCGGTCAATATCCTGAATATTTTCAATTTCAATATCCTCAATTTTTAAAATTGCGTCACCGTCCATTAAGCCGCTGGTTTTAATTGGCTCTTGCGCGCCATCGGCAGTTACAATTGCGTTGCTGCCAACACAAATTACGCCCTCACTAAAAAGGTTAAAACCAACCGTTTCGCCGCCAACGTAAACGTCGGTGTCAGAAAGCAGGCGAATGTTAACTTTTTTTATTGTAAAAAGGTTGAATAATTTTATTTTTAAAACGGTGTCGGTTAGGTCGCCATCGGTGGAAACATCTATGTTTTTGGGCAATTCTAGGTTAATTAACGGGGAAAATTCTTTGCTGTTGTTTGCCTCTTCAATGTCGCTGTAGGTAACCACCATGTTATCAGGCAGGGCACTAACCTTCTTAATGTTGGGCAGCAAAAAAGCAGATATTACCATTACAAATATGATGGCTAACGAAACAAAAAATGTCTTTTTCATAAAATCCTCTTTTGCTAGTGTGTGAAAATTTTGGGTTTTTATGTATTGCAGTGGGGGAAGGATGCGGGGCGGGGCTTTAAGCGCGCGCAGCGCGCACAAGGGGGCGGCACGCCCCTTGCCTTTTGCCTTGCGGCAAAAGTTAAAGCCCCCCAATTCACAAAAAATTTTTAAAATCTGCTTGACAAATTACATTTTTTGTGTAAAATATGCAATGTACCTAAACAAAGTTGGGCGATAACTCCAACGCCAACTCCGTTTAAGGCGAATTTTATTAAAAGGAGAGAGTTATGAAAATTAATAAGGCAGAAATTGTTAAAACCTACGGCAAAAATGAAACCGATACCGGCAGTGTTGAAGTTCAAATTGCACTTTTAACGGAAAGAATTAAAAATTTAACCGAACACCTTAAAAAGAATAAGCAAGATTTACACTCAACCCGCGGGCTTAACAAAATGGTTTCCACACGCAAAAAATTGTTGGATTATTTAACAAAAGTGGATATTAACCGCGCACGTGCAATTAAAACCAAATTGGGCATCCGCGGTTAGTTAATTAAATTTTCAATAACACCATTTTGCTCACTAAACGCTATTGCTAAAACGTTTACAAAACGGTGTTAAAGAAAATTTTTTTAATCAAGCCTGCTCCCAGGGAAAGAGGAAGTTGTCAAGGTGTTGAAATTTGTTCGCTAAACGCTGGCGCTAAGCCGCTCACAAACACCAACACAATGAAATTTAATTAATCAAGCCTGCTCTTAGGATAAAAGGTTATAGTTAGTAAAATTTTCAATAACACTATTTTGCTCACTAAACGCTGGCGCTAAGTCGCTGCGCCCCATTAAAAAGCAAGTTTTTAACGGGGGCCCCGAGATATTTATAACGGTGTTAAAGAAAATTTTTTTAATCAAGCCTGCTCCCATGATAAATAGGGTTAATGAATAGAAAAGTTTTCAATAGCACTTTAATCAAATTAGCTCTTAAGGAAAGCGGAAATGAAAATAAAAAAAGTGGCAAAGTGCCACTTTTTTGTTTGAAAATTTTATGTTTTTTGATATATTATTTTAAAGGAGTAATATGAAAATAGAATTATTGAAAGAGCAGGACATACCTGAACTTCAAAAAATGATTAAAAAAGTTATGCAAAAATCTTTTGTTGGCTATTATCCCACTGCATGGATTGAAGATACCATTTCGCATCAAACAATTGAAAGATTGGCGCAAAAACAAAAAAGTTTGCACTTTTATGTGTTAAAAGAAAGGGACAAAATTCGTGCTTGCGGGGCAATTGGGGGCGATTATTATGGGAACAAAAATGAGGCAAATTTGTTTTCAATTTATGTAGACCCAGACTATCAAGGCAAAGGCTATGGCAGGGCAATTATGGAAGCGCTTGAACAGGATGAATATTTTACGCGCGCAAAACGAATTGAATGTCCGTCCAGCCTTAACGCCGTTCCTTTTTATTATCACATGGGGTACAGGCACAAAAATGGTGAACTAATTTGCCAATATGGTGAAGTTTATTTGGAAAAATTTAATAAAAAATAGATATAAAGGTGAACACATGAAAAATGAAAAAGTGCTTGGGGGGGGGGTACACTTTACCAACATAAGGCAATCTAATTTTGAACTTTTAAGAATTGTTGCAATGCTTATGATTGTGTTTTTTCATTTGGTTTATCATGGTGGGCTTGCCCCCGCAAATTCTAATTTCGATTCTGTTATGCGTGCCATTGCAATGGCGGCCGGCAAAACGGGAGTTGTTATTTATGTTTTAATTACCGGATATTTCCTTTCTAAGGCAAAAAAATTTAGTTTTAAAAAATTGTTAAAATTGATATTATTAGTTACATTTTATGGTGCTGCAATATATTTATTGTCTTTAATTTGTGGGCAAAATGGCAATTTTAATTTGGCAATGGCTGGGTTTTTCCCATTAATATTTGATGGCTATTGGTTTGTTACCGTTTATTGCCTTATATATTTGCTGGCGCCGTTTTTAAACATAATAATTAAAAATATTAGCGAAAAACAACATTTTTATGCTTGCATTTTGTTTGGCTTGTTTTGTGTGGTTTTTCCTTTAATATTTAATAATAGCTTTTATTTAAGCACATTTGATTGGTTTGTTTGTTATTATTTTATCGGTGCTTTTATTGCAAGAATTAAAGATAAAAACAAAGTTAACAAATGGCTTTATTTATTGGCATTTTTTGTGTTTTATGCTTTTAATTCAATAAAAGGCAATGTAAGCAATAACGATATTTGGGCTGTTTTATCTGCGTTATGTTTATTTTTGTTTTTTGAAAAATTAAATTTTCAATCTAAATTTATCAACTTCGTTGCCGCCTCAACTTTTAGTGTTTATCTCATCCATGATAATAGGCATGCCAGAATTGTTTTGTTTCAGCAAATTTTTAATATAACTGAAATGAGTGCGAAAGCCTACTTCCCATTATATTTAATATTTGCAACAATTGGGGTGTTTGTTATTTGTGTTGCTGTTGACATTTTGCGCCGCCTAATGGTTAAATTAATTTATAAAATTGCAAACAAAATAAAAAAATCACGGGCAAAGCCCGCCAGTTAATGAATACACGCCACGCAATAAAATCAAAAACGCAGTTTTAGTAATAACTTTTAACGAGTAAACAAAGTGCTCAAAAATAAGGGGTCCCCATGAGAACTTATTGCGCAGTGGGCTAACTGCAAGAACAAGAATTTGTTCGCAGCAGTAAGAGGAACGAACAAACCTAGGCTTTGTTTCAACACTTTGCAAACTAGCAAAAACGCAGTTTTTGTAATAACTTTTAACGAGTTAACGTAGTGCTCGTTAAAAGTAGAGGAGCAGCCGCTTAAAGGCTTACAATTTTTTGTTTGCAAAAAATTTAGCTTAATAGCGTGCTGCGACGATGGTGCGGCTAACAGGATTTGAACCTGCAAGAGTGTTACCTCACAAGATCCTTAGTCTTGCGCGTCTGCCAATTCCGCCATAGCCGCATGTTTTTAAACTGTGTTTATATTATATAGCATTAAAAATTATTTGTCAACCCAACTAATTAAATATTTAATTAAAATGCTTGCGCTTGCGCATTTATTTTTGCTTTTTGTTTAAAATGTGATATAATTTTGTTGTTTAATTAAAATTAGCTAAATTTTGGCGGAACTTTAATAAAATATTGGCATAGATAAATTTGTTAGGAGAAATTATGTTTAAGCTTTTAAAATATATGCGCAAGCGGGATTGGGCGTCCGTTTTAATTATTGCCATTTTTGTTGTGTTGCAAGTGTGGTTAGAAATTAAAATGCTAGAATACACCCGGCCGCTAACCAGTTTGTTGGCAACCAACGTTATAACCATGCACGATGTGTTTGTTAACGGCGGCTTTATGTTGTTGTGTGCAACGGGCAGCATGATAAGTTCGTTTGTTTGCAGTTTTTTTTGTGTGCGTTTGGCAAATTCGTTTGCTTTTAATTTAAGGAACGAAATGAATGCAAAAATTTCAAGCTTTTCTTCAACTGAAATGAAAAGTTTTTCCACCGCAAGCCTACTTACGCGCACCACAAACGATGTTTTGCATGTGCAAATGTTTATTTCGGTTGGGCTGCAAATGTTGTTAAAAGCGCCCGTGCAGGCAATTTGGAGCATAAGCACAATATCTGCCTCTTCAATAGAGTGGACGGTGGCAACCGCCGTGGCAGTGGGCATAATTGTTGCCTTTGTTGGCATAATTGTGGCGTTAGTTTTGCCAAAATTAAGGCGGGCACAAAAGCTTATAGACAACCTAAACGGCGCCATGCGTGAAAATGTTTCGGGCGTGAGAGTGGTGCGCGCGTTTAATGCGGAAAGTTTTCAAGAGCAAAAATTTGAAAAAGCCAACATTGCGCTTACAAAAAATCAGTTGTTTACCACCCGAACAATGGGCCTGCTTATGCCGGTTATGACGGTGTGCATGAACGGGCTGACCCTTGCAATATATTGGATTGGTGCCCTATTAATTAACAACGCCCAACTTTGGCAGCGTGCCGACCTTATTGGCATGATGAACGAATTTACCCAACTTGCAATGCGTGCGGTTATGGCGTTTATTATGCTTATTGCCGTGTTTATTTTGTTGCCTAGGGCAATGGTTTCTGCCAAGCGAATAAACGAAATTATGCAAACAAAACCAAGCATAATTGATGGCGATAAACAGCCAGATGACAGTATTGTGGGCGAAGTTGAATTTAAAAATGTTAGTTTTAAATATTTTGACGGCGCACATGAGGCAATTAAAGACATTTCATTTAAAGCAAGCAAAGGCGAAACGGTGGCAATTATTGGTGCAACTGGCTCGGGCAAAACCACTTTAATAGACCTTATTCCGCGTTTTTGTGATGTTAGTGCGGGTGAAGTGCTGGTGGACGGGCTAAACGTTAAAGACTATAGGCAGCAAGACCTTAACAACAAAATTGCGTTAATTTCGCAAAAAGCATGCCTATTTAAGGGCACAATTAAAGATAACATTGTGTTTGGCAGCAACGAGCAAGTTGTCGACGATGATATTCGCATTATTAACGCCTTAAAATTGGCAGAAGCCAACTTTGTGTTTGACATGGCAGATGGTGTTTTAAGCCCAGTGGCGCAGGGTGGCACAAATTTTTCGGGCGGGCAAAAGCAAAGGCTAAACATTGCGCGGGCGCTGTTTAAGGATGCGGAAATTATTATTTTTGACGATAGTTTTTCCGCCCTAGATTATAAAACCGACATGCTTGTTAGAAAAAACATTAAAAATAATTTAAAAGACAAAACAATAATTATAATTGCCCAGCGCATTGGCACAATTAGAAACGCCGATAAAATTTTGGTGCTGGACGAGGGCAAACTTGTTGGAATGGGCAAACATGACCAGCTTATTAAAAACTGCCCAGTGTATAAAGAAATTGCGCTATCGCAATTAAACAAGGAGGAACTGTAGATGCCCGGACCATTTATGCGTGCCCGCGGCGGGCGGGAAAAGTTTGACGCCGCAAGTTTAAAGAAAATTGTTTTATATTGCAAACCACATTTGCCGCTAATTATAATAAGCCTTTTTTGTGCCATTGTGGGCAGCGTAACCACAATTATTGGACCAGAAAGAATTAGCGATTTAATTAACATAATTATTAAAGGCATAATTTCGGGCGTGGATATGGCAGAGTTTGTGCGCATTGCCGCCACGCTTGCCACAATTTATGTTGCGGGTGCGCTGTTTAACTATATTCAGCAATTTGTTATGGCAAATGTAACGCAAAAAACTTCTAAAAGCCTGCGCACTGATATTGACAAAAAAATTAACAAACTTCCGCTTAAATATTTCGATACAACCACAAAAGGCGACATTTTAAGCCGCGTAACCAACGATGTGGACACAATTGCACAAACGCTTGGCAGCTCGGTTGCAAATTTGGTTAGCGCCTTGGTGCTTTTTGTTGGCGTGGTTATTATGATGTTTAAAACTAACTGGATTTTGTCGCTTGTAACAATTTTTGTTTCGCTTTTTGGCTTTATGTTTATGGCAATAATTTTAAAGTGCTCGCAAAAATATTTTAACAAGGTGCAAACCTATGTTGGCGACCTTAACGGCCACATTGAAGAGGCGTATTCTAACTATCAGGTGGTTAAATCTTACAACGCGGTGGATAACGAAACTGAAAAGTTTGTTTGCCACAACAAAAACCTATATTCGGTTGGTTGGAAAGCGCAATTTCTTTCCAGCATGATGCAACCAATTATGGCATTTGTTGGCAACCTTTCGTTTGTGCTTATTTTTGCCGTGGGCGTTTCAATTGCGCTAAATGGCGGGCACGGGGTAACGCTTGGCACACTTACTGCGTTTATAATTTATGCCCAACTTTTCACCCAGCCGTTAACCACACTTGCCCAAAACATGACATCCGTGCAGCAAGCCAGTGCGGCGGGCAAACGCGTGTTTGAATTGCTTGACGCGGACGAACTTGATAGCGAAACTGAAAAAACTGCTAAATTAACCAACATAAAGGGCAAAGTTGAATTTAAAAATGTTAAATTTGGCTATGACAAAAATAAATTGATTATTAAAAATTTTTCTGCCAGCATTTTTCCCGGCCAAAAAATTGCAATTGTTGGCCCAACGGGTGCGGGCAAAACCACCATTGTTAACTTGCTTATGCGCTTTTATGAAATAGATTCGGGCGATATTTTAATTGACGATGTTTCAATTAAAGATTTAACGCGTGAAAATGTGCACGACCTTTTTGACATGATTTTGCAAGATACTTGGCTATTTTCTGGCACGGTTAAAGAAAACTTAATTTACAACAAGCAAAACATTAGCACACAGCAGTTAAACGAAGTGTGCAACGCGGTGGGGCTTAACCATTTTGTTCAAACCTTGCCAAACGGCTATGACACAATGCTTAACGATGTTGGCTCGCTAAGTGAGGGGCAAAAGCAACAGCTAACCATTGCCCGCGCCATGATTAAAAACAGCCCGCTTTTAATTTTGGATGAAGCCACCAGCAATGTGGATACCCGCACCGAGCAAACCATTCAGCAAGCCATGGATAAACTTACTAATGGCAGAACATCGTTTATTATTGCGCACCGTTTAAGCACCATTCGCAATGCCGATTTAATTTTGGTGTTAAAAGATGGCGACATTGTAGAGCAGGGCAATCATAAGCAATTGTTACAAAAAAACGGCTTTTATGCCGAACTTTATAACAGCCAATTTGCAAATTTGGGCTAAATTAACGCATTTTAGTTGAAAATTTTATTAAAATTTAATATAATATTTACACTTTAAAAGGATGCTATGAGAAACAAAAAAATTAATTGTATTATTGACACCGACCCCGGGGTGGACGATAGCGCAGCTATTGCCCTTTCTTTGTACGACGAGGTTTTAGATATTAAACTTATTACCACAGTTAATGGCAATTTGGGGCTAGAAAAAGTTACTAGAAATGTGCTTCATCTTTTAGAAAAATTTAACCGAACGGACATCCCCGTTTTTAAGGGCGCCACCAAGGCCATGAAACGGGTTAGCCCGGATGCAACTTTTATTCATCAGGCCGAGGGCATGGGAGGGTATATTCCGCCCAAAACCGTTAGCACCCAGCCGGCAGGGGATGACGCCGTTGAGGCTATGTATGAAGTTATTAAACAGCACAAAAATGATATTTGTGTTATTCTTCTTGGCCCGCACACCAACATGGGCAATTTAATTGAAAAACACCCAGATGTTAAATATATGATAAGCCACATTTATTGTGAGGGGTGCGCACCTTTTGGGCTTGAAACTGAGGGCGGCAAATGGATTAATTATGTTTCGTTTAATGTTTCTAGCGACCCAGAAGCGTTTAAATTGGTTATGGAAAGTGGCATTCCTATTACAATAATTCCTTCCCGCATGGGCAGAGAACTTGCCAATTTTACCGAGCAAGAGGTTTATGAAATTGGAAAAATTAACGATGCCGGCCGCTTTATTTCTGAGATGTATAGCGGATATTGGGAGCATGGTTATGAAGATAGGCGCATTGCCACTAACGACACTTGCGCCGTGCTTGCACTACGTACACCAAAATATTTTAAAACAAAAAAGTGCTTTTTTATGGTGGATACGGGGGATATGCCGGGCAAAACCATGGTGGAATTTAATGCACTTGGCAATGTTAATTATGCCTATAAGGTTAACCGAAAAAAATTGCACAAATTTTATTTTAATGCTGTTCAAAAATTGGGCAAATTTAAGTTTTATAAAAACTAGGGGCTTTGGTGCGCGTTAGCGCACGGGGGCGGCCGCCCCCGCAAAACTTTGTTTTGAAAAGCCCCTTTTTTGTTTGACATATGCGCGCAAAAATTATAATATATTAATGTAAATAAATTTTTGTTTATTTATTAAACTATAAAAGGAGCAGTTTATGTTCATGATTTGGATTTGGCTTGCCGTTATTGCGCTTGGCTTAATTGTTGAAGTGGTGGATGCCGGCACGCTGGTTAGTGTGTGGTTTTCGGTTGGTGCAGTTATTCCGTTTTTAATGAGCATTTGGCGAACAAACAACCCATTTTACATAACCGCCCAAGTGGTTGTTTTTGGTGTTGTTACCGCGCTGGCATTAATATTTTTAAGGAAAATTGCGCTAAAAGTTTTATACAAAAATAACGAAAAAACTAATATGGATAGGTTTGTGGATAAAAGCTTTAAAGTTCTTTCCGTTAATGAAGATAAAACTATGGCAACCGTTAAAATTAACGGCATAACTTACACCGCTATTGGCGAAAATGAAACGGATACGTTTGAGCCTAACGATGAGGTTTGCCTTAAAAAATTTGTTGGCAACAAAGTTGTTGTTTATAAAAAGGAGAAAAAGTAATTATGGTAGGTTTAGTTATTGCAATTGTTTTGGTTGTTGTGGCAATTTTGGTGCTTGTTTCAAGTGTTAGGGTTGTTAGGCAGGCAACCACAGTTATTGTTGAACGCCTTGGCAAGTATAACCGAACGCTGGATACCGGCGTGCACTTCATTTTGCCATTGTTTGACCGCACTTTGCCACCAATTTCAATGAAAGAGCGCGTGGCAGATTTTGAGCCGCAAGCGGTTATTACAAAAGATAATGTTACCATGCATATCGACACGGTAGTTTATTTTCAAGTTACCGACGCTAAGCTTTTCACCTATGGTGTGGAGCGCCCAATTAACGCCATTGAAAATTTAACAGCCACCACCTTGCGTAACATTGTGGGTGAGTTGGAGTTGGATGAAACCCTAACCAGCCGCGACACTGTTAACACAAAAATGCGCACTATTTTGGACGAAGCAACCGACCCATGGGGCATTAAAATTAATCGTGTTGAATTAAAAGATATTATGCCTCCAAAAGAAATTCAAGAGGCCATGGAAAAGCAAATGCGTGCTGAACGTGAAAGGCGTGAAAGCATTTTGCGTGCCGAGGGCGAAAAGAAAAGTAAAATTCTTATTGCAGAAGGTGAAAAGGAAAGCATTGTGTTGCAAGCAGAGGCAGAAAAACAGCGCGTTATGTTGGCTGCTGAGGCAGAAAAAGCAAGGCTTATTGCCGAGGCGGAAGGTAGTGCAAAGGCAATTGAGTTGGTTAACAAAGCTGCCCCAAATGCGGCATATGTCACCTTGCAAGGCTATGAGGCTTTAAAAGCAATGGCAGATGGGCAATCCACAAAAATTATTGTGCCAAGTGAAATTCAAAATGTGGCGGGCTTGCTTGCTAGTGTTAAAGAAGTTGTTACGGATGTTGAAAAAAAATCTAAAAAATAACTTTGTTTTATAAACTTTAAACACCAATTTTATTTGGTGTTTTTTGTTTTGTGTGATATAATTTAAACATAAGGGCCCCACAAAAAGGAGTAAATTATGAATTTACCAAATAAATTAACTGTAATGCGCATGGTGCTTATTCCGTTTATGATATTTTTTTACCTAGCTTCTTTTATACCTTACGGCATTGGCAAACTTGTGGCGCTTGTTATTTTTATTGTTGCCGCTTTAACCGATTTTGTTGATGGCAAAATTGCCCGAAGCAGAAATATGGTTACCAATTTTGGTAAGTTTTTGGACCCCATTGCGGACAAGTTGCTAACCACTTCGCTTTTGTTGTTGCTGGTTGCCGATGGCACAATTTTTAACCCTTATGGTGTTATTGTTGCAATAATAATAATTTCGCGTGAATTTATGGTTAGCGCATTAAGGCTTATGGCTGCCACGCGCGGCACGGTGCTTGCGGCAGATATTTGGGGCAAGGCAAAAACCATGGTGCAGATGATTGCACTGCCAATTTGTGCCGTTTATAGCTATATTTTAACCTGCGGGTTTAATGTTGCGGGCTGGGTTGTTGGCACGTTTATGTGGCTAAGTTACATTTCAATTGGGCTTGCCACCGTTTTAACAATAATTTCGGGCGTAAATTACCTTGTTAAAAACCGCCACTGCTTAAAAGAAAATTAACTAAAACCAAATTTTATCGAACAAATGTTTGACAAATGTGCGTTAAAATTGTTAAAATAAAATAGAATTAAGGAGTTAGTATGACAGATGATAAGAAAAAAGCCCTAGAAGCCACCATTGCGCAGATTGAAAAGCAATATGGCAAGGGTAGTATTATTAAAATGGACGCAACAAATTATGGTGACGGCGTGGATGTTATTTCCACCGGCTGTTTGCCACTAGATATGGCATTAGGCGTTGGCGGCTTGCCTAGGGGCAGAATTGTGGAAATTTATGGCCCAGAGAGTAGCGGTAAAACCACGGTTGCATTGCACGTTATTGCCGAGGCACAAAAGGCGGGCGGAACTGCTGCATTTATTGATGCAGAGCACGCGCTGGACCCAATTTACGCACAAAAACTGGGCGTGGATATTGGCGCGATGTATGTTTCTCAGCCTGATACTGGTGAGCAGGGCCTTGAAATTGCCGAACAACTAGTGCGCTCGGGCGGGGTGGACATTGTGGTTGTGGATTCGGTTGCCGCCCTTACCCCAAAGGCAGAAATTGAAGGCGAAATGGGGGATAGTTTTATTGGCCTTCAAGCACGTCTTATGAGCCAAGCATTAAGGAAGTTAACCGGCATTGTTTCAAAAAGCAACACACTTGTAATTTTCATTAACCAATTGCGTGAAAAAGTTGGCGTTATGTTTGGCAATCCGGAAACCACTCCGGGCGGCAAGGCGCTTAAATTTTACGCCTCTGTGCGCCTAGATGTTAGAAAGGTTGATACTATTAAATCCGGCCAAGATATTGTTGGCAGCCGCACGCGTGTTAAAGTGGTTAAAAATAAGGTGGCTCCACCATTTAAACAAGCCGAGTTTGACATTATGTATGGCGAGGGCATTTCCGTTTTGGGCTGCCTGATTGATAGCGCCATTGAAATGGGCATTATTGAAAAGAGCGGTTCTTGGTTTAGTTATAATGGCGATAAAATTGGCCAAGGCAAAGAAAATGTTAAAGCATATTTAAACGCCCACCCAGAACTTGCAGACGAAATTAACGCCAAAGTGCGCGAAAAATTTAATAAATAAGGAAGAGGTATCTCGACTGCACTCGAAATGACTGGATGAGGAAGTATAATATTTACCAATTTAAAAACTTGATTTATGATACAAACAATTAATATTCAAAACGTTGCACTTATTGAAAAGGCAACACTATATTTTGATAATAAACTCAATGTGATAAGTGGCGAAACTGGTGCCGGCAAAAGCATCATGCTGGATGCATTGAGTTTTGTTTTTGGTGGCAGGGCGGATAGGGGGCTTATTCGCTCGGGCGAAAGCAAAATGAAGGTGGAAGCCATTTTTACCATGCTCACAAACGCGCAAAAGCAGTTTGTGTTAAACGAAGTGGGCGTGGCGTGTGAGGACGAATTGTTTTTATCTCGTGAGCTGGACAGTGCGGGCAAAAATGTGTGCAAAATTAATGGTGAACTTGTGCCGCTAACGGCTGTTAAAAAAATTTGCTTAATGCTGGTGGATGTGCACGGGCAAAGCGAACATTTGGCGCTTTTAAATAATGACTATCAGCTGCAAATTGTGGATTTATTTAGCAAGTCAGCCGAAAGCGTTTTGGCAAATTTAGGGGCAAAGATTGACGAATTAAAAGCAGTTGAAAACGAAATTAAAACGCTTGGCGGAACGGAAGCGGAAAAACAAAATTTAATTGATTTATACACTTATCAAATTAACGAAATAGAAAATGCAAAAATTGGGGAAAACGAGTTTGAAAATTTAACTGCTGAAAAAAAAGAGATGCAGCAGTTTGAACATATTAACGATTGCTTAAAAAGTTGTTATGAGGCATTAAGCAAAAACAATTTTGGTGAGGCGGCGCAAAATTTAATTTATTCTGCCAGCAAAAATTTGCAGCAAATTAGCGAACTTAACCCGCACTATTTGGAACTTTACAACCGCCTAAATAGTTTAAGTTTGGAGCTGGACGACATTGCCGAAACAGTGCATGACGATTTAACAAACAATGTGTTTGATGAGCAGCGCTTTAACTTTATTGACGAGCGGCTGGATTACATAAAAAGTTTGTTTAGAAAATATGGCGGAAATTATGAAAAAATGCAAGAATATTATGCCGCCACAAGCAAAAAGCTGGATAATTTAATAAATAGTGCAGAAAAACATGCCAAATTCACCGCACAAAAACAAAAATTGCTGGGTGAAATTGAAAAAATTCAAGCAAAACTTACCGAAATTCGCAAAAAATCGGCGAACGAACTTTCTTCCCGCATTGGGGAAGAACTTAAATTTTTGGGCATGCCTAATGCAAAAATGTCGGTTGAATTTTCGCAAATTAGTGAGCCATTTTCTTACTCGGGCGCGGATAGGGTTGAATTTATGTTTTCTGCCAACCGCGGATTCGAATTAAAGCCGCTTAACAAAGTTGTTTCGGGTGGGGAAATGAGCCGCGTTATGCTTGCCTACAAAATTGTTGTGGGCGGGGTGGATAACATTTCCACCATTGTGTTTGACGAAATTGACACCGGCCTAAGCGGGCAAATTGCATTAACTGTTGCACAATATATGGCAAAACTAAGTGTGCAAAAACAAATTATTGCAGTATCCCACCTGCCGCAAATTTGCGCCATGGCGGATAACAACATTAAGGTGGAAAAATTTAGTGATAATTTAACCACCCACACCCGCGCGGTTAAGTTGGAGGGCACAGAACTTGTTAAAGAAATTGCCCGCCTTATGGGTGCCGAAACAAACGCGGACGGCATTAAAGCCAGCACCAACCTAAAACAAAAATGTAACGAATACAAAACTCAAATAAAAAAATAAAGCGCAATGCTTTATTTTTTCTTGGTTGATTTTTCCTTTTTATTAATGTCAATGGCTTGCATTGGGCAAAAGTTCATGCATCCGCCACATTTAACACATTTGTTTGTGTCAATAAATGCCTTGCCATCCACAATGCTAATTGCACCAACTGGGCAAATGCTTACACATCCGCCGCAAGTAATACATTTTTTTCTATCTACCATAAAATAGTTTCTCCTTTTGAATAAAAATGATATTATCACACAAAAAATTTTAAGTCAAGCATAATAATATTTTTCTAAAAAATGGCAATAAAAAACTGCCAAGTTATTGGCAATTTTAACAGTGGCGAGGGTGTGGCGCCCGCCTTGAAGCGTGAACTACAGCTTCTTGCACTGGGTCAACTTCGTTTTCAATTGAATTAACAAACTGCTCGTTTGGGTCGTCATAAATAAAATTTTCAATGTCAATTTTAGTGTTGTGAATGCCGGCATCGTCTAGCGATTGGCTTATTAAATGATAACCGTTAAAACCGTCCTTTTCGCGCTGTTCAACAATAAAATACCCAATATCTGGTGTTTCAATTGAAGTTTCATATAAATCCACATTAGGGTTATAAATCAAATCGAAAAAGGCGGGGCTATCCAAATTGCGTTCGTCATCCAAAAAAATATCATGCTCCTGGTCAAAAGGGATATCCTTTAATTGCCTTGATCGAATTGGGCACATATCAATTCTTAAATAAGAGTTATGATAATAAATTTCTATTTGCACGCAATTTGGCGCAAAATATGCACAAACTTCATAGTCGTCTCCCGAATATTCCACACTTTGGCACTCACAAACAATGTCCCAAATTTCATCTGGCAACCTGCTCATAAATTCGCTAAAACAAATTTTTGCACATTGATTATTGTTTAGCATTGCGTTTAAAATTAAATTTAATTGTTTATTTTTAAACATTTTTACCTCTTTTCTTAAAAAATTATAGCACACACGAGGTGGGCTGTCAATAGTGTTTAAAAAAATTTGTCGAAATTTATTTATTATATGTAATATAATAATTTGTAAAAATATTGCAAAATGTTTGGAATTAATTGTTTTTTTGGTTATAATAAAATTATGAAAGTTGGCGTGGTTATTATAGGGGGTGGCCCCGCGGGCTTGTCTGCCGGCATTTTTGCCAGCCGGGCAGGTCTTAACGTTGTTTGTTTTGAAAAGCTTGCATTTGGTGGGCAAGCAAGTTTATCGTATGAAATTGTAAATTACCCCGGGTTTGAAGCAATTTCGGGGTTTGATTTGGCTCAAAAAATGCATAATCAGGCGCAAAATATGGGCGTTAAATTTTTAATGGAAGAAGTGGTTGCGCTTAAAAAATTAAAAAACGGCTTTTCGGTTAAAACCAATAAGGCAACCTATCAGGCGGAAAAAGTTATTATTGCCTGCGGGTTAAGAACACGAAAATTAAATTTGGAAAATGAAAAGCGCCTAACCGGCAAAGGGGTTAGTTATTGCGCAAGTTGTGACGGTGGGTTTTTTAAAGGCAAACCGGTTGTAGTTGTGGGTGGCGGAAACACCGCCGTTATGGATGTTAACTATTTAAGCCGGCTTGCAAGCAAAGTTTATTTAATTAACCGAAGCGAAACTTTTAAAGCGGGCCAGTTTGCAATAGAAAAACTTAAAAAACTAAAAAATGTTGAAATTATAACCAACGCCAATGTTGTTAAACTTAACGGGAAAGATGTGCTAACCAGCATTATTGTAAACAAAAAAGGCAAAAACAAAACAATTGATGTTGCGGGTATTTTCTTTGCAATTGGCAGCACCCCAAATTTAGATTTTGTTAAGTTTGATTTAAAGCTTGATAAATATGGCTACATTGTTGTGGATGCAAAAATGCAAACAAGCGAACAAAATGTTTTTGCCTGTGGGGATA
This sequence comes from uncultured Clostridia bacterium, assembly GCA_947589025.1. GTDB lineage: Bacteria > Bacillota > Clostridia > Christensenellales > UBA1242 > Onthoplasma. The sequence continues at coordinate 110,209 of CANQAY010000002.1, read as the reverse complement.
TTATTGGCAAAAACTTTAGGCAAATTGTAACCGCCTGCGCCGAGGGGGCAACCGCGGGCAATTCGTGTTGCGGGGGTTAAAAATAGATGAAATTTAAAAGAATAAGTTTAATATCTGTTTGTTTAGTGATATTTTCACTTATTCTTTTGCTTCCTTTTAACATAAAAAATGTTAATTCTTATGCCGATTTTGTTGACGTTAACGATGTTATTGAATCTAAATATTTAGTAGATAATTCTTCTGGGGAAGAGCAAGTGTTTTTATCCAACCTAAACGAGGCAGCCGGCACGGTTTATGGCTATGGCAAATTTAACTTGGGGGAAAGCACCACCATTGTTGCCGAGGCGCAATCGGGCTTTAAATTGGTGGGCTTTGAAATAAATTATTTAGAGCAAGATAGAGCCAACGAATTCCTTTCAATTAACACCGCCTTAAACACAAAAGTTGACGATAATGGTTATACATATTTTGAAAAAAATTTGCAAGATAAAAACGCAACTGAAATTTTAGTTAGCGCTAAATTTTTAGATTCTAACCAAGACAATTATTTTGATAAAGGCGAATTTAATGTTTCTAGGGTGTTTGAAAACATTGAAGTTAACGCCGTGTTTGATTACATTTACTCTAACGTTAATGTAACATCGTTTATAAATTTAACTGATGTTAAAACGGCATATTCGTCCACAAACTATAACGGCGCAACAATTTATTATTATAACGATGGCGCCACGGCGGGCGGGCAATATAACAACGCCATTTTAAATAAAGACGAAAACTTTTACTATTTGGGCACAATTTATGCAGAAGGCGAAAGTTTTTACACCCTTCACGTTAAGCCAACCGAGGGCGGGGCGCAAACAAAAGTTGATATTTCTAACGGGGTGTTTAGGCAGGACGAAACTGTTACATTTAATTTTAACATTTTAACATTAAATGATGACGGCGCTTTAGATATTTATAACAGCAAAAATATAGATTTGTTGGCAGTAAATTTAATTGCGGACAAAACAACCAAATTGGCTAAAACCAGCGAGTTGGAAAACAATTCGTTTGTTGTAACCGCGGACGAAACCAAAAGAACAACAAATTTTGCAGTTAAATTTGACATTACACTTGTAAAAAATTATGAAATTGCAGTTGGCTTAGAATATGACAATTTGTATGTTGCCAATTTAAATTTTGTTTTTGATGACGATGTTGCCGACGAAGAAGAAACCGCTTTGGCATTAAAAAATTTAACAGTTTCCAACTATGTTTATAAGTTTGAAAACAAGCACCTTGGCAAATATTTTGTTAAAACAGTTGATGATAACAATCAATTTTTTAGGGTTGTGGCAAATGCCCAAATTAACGAAACGATTGATAGAAAAATGTATAATTATTACAATTTTGTTTCGCTTGATGGTTATGTTAGCAACGCAAAATCTTACACTTCAATAAACGATAATTTTGACATAACAATTAAATATGCCTCGGTTAAATACACTGTTAATTTTGAATTTAGGCTGTTTTTGGATAACACCCTTTTAACTTCGCCAAACAACTTTAAAGTGCTAGACAGCATAACTTTAACGCGCGGGCAAACATCCGCACCATATTCCGCCACAGATGCACCTGCTAATGTTGGCTACACCTTTTTAGGATATACTGAGAATTTAAACGCAACCCAAATTGACGATTTTGTAAAGGATAATTTTACCACATCAATTGCCAAACAAACGCCTAGCAACAAAACCGTTTATTTGGTTTATGAACTTATAAATTACACTGTAAAATTAACGGGCATAAACAGCAAAAAATTAAATAATGGGGAAGATATTTACCCAATTTCTAACATTTCAGCCAATCAAAATGGGCAAAATTTAACTGTTGAAAACAATGTTAAAGAAAACGAAATTGTTTTAACCTCTAATTTGCAAATTTCTAACAGCTTTGGCTTTAGTGTAACCTTAAATAACGGCTTTAAAATTGTTAAGGCACGCATTTTAAATGGCGAAGATATTGATTTTGAACAGTTAACATATTCTTTTAAATTTGATGAAAAATTTATTGCCCTAACTTCAGATAATGTTTTAACAATTAATTTAACCGAAGATTATGTTACATACGAGTTGCGCTATTTTATTGAAAAGAAAGACGACCCATTTCAATTTGATAAAGTTGTTATGGCAAACATTTCTGTAGATAAATTGCTAACCGACGTCAATGTGGAAGAGCATAAAAATGAATATCCAGATAGAGACGAAATTATTATTTCTAACCTAAAACTTTATGATGTTATTAGGCTTTACGCCGTTTCTAACATCAATCAGGACGGAGAGGGGAATTATTATCATTACGCCTTTAACTTGTTCACTCAAAATGACAAAACTGGCCTAACCGTTTTAACTGAAGATTCCAATTTAGAGGGTGAAGGAAGCGACGGAATTTTAAAATATTATAATGTTTACACTGTTGGGCAAATAAACTTGCCTGTTAAAGTGGTTTATTCCATGCAAGAGGCACTTTTAATTGTGCAAAGCAACATGGATGCTTACACTTTCTTTGACGAAGACGATAACTCCACAATCCGCGTGGAAGGCGCAACCTCAAGCAGCCTAGATAGAAACAACAGCATTAAAGTTACGGATGGAGACATTATTACAATTTCAATAAATTCTAGTTACATTTCTTTTGGCTATAAGCTTGCCAAATTTGTTTATAACGACCGCGATTACCCAGCAATTAATGGCGAAAGTGTTACAATTGAAATTGAAAGTTCGCAAGAAAACATTAGATATTTATATGCCTATTTTGAAGAAATTGAATATAAAGTTGAGGTTTATCAAACTGGCACACCAAATTTGGACGGAACGGATGCTAGCCGCGTTAATTTTGGCGGGGAAGAGCAATATTTAAAATCTATTACAATATCTAAGCGCGAATTAAAATTTGATATGCCAGAGGGATATTATGTTGGCAAACTTTATTTCATTAAAGGGGAAGAGCAGGTTGAAAACAGCGCAATAAATTCACAAAATAACGACTATTTTGAAAATTATTTTGCCTATTCATTTACTGATGACGATATTGTTAATTTGCTGCTATTTTATGGCGAAGAAACGGACGGGCAGTTTGTTACAAAAATTTTAATTAGCTATAATGTGCACACATTTAGCATTAGGGTAAATTATGGCCTAACCAACCCTAAAGGCAACGATTATGACAACTTTATTGTTTACCCAAGCATTAATTTAACTTACACCTTTAATGGGCAAAATGTTAACTTTAACTCAAATAACACTCGCGCAACAATAACATTTTACGATATCCCTTATGGGGCAACAAACGCAACTTTAACAGTTAACACTAACGAACTTCCGGTTGGATATGCTGTTAGCGCCGGCTTTACAAATTTGGCAGGAACAAGGCCAAGCTTTGCCAGAATTGACTCGCTAAACAGCATAACTTTGGCAGAAATAAAAACCAATTATGAATTTAATTATAAGGTTGAATATGTGGTTTATAGCATTAATTTAGTGTATTCTTCACTTGAAGGAACGCCAAGTTTGTATGTAAACAACCGCTTAAAAAACACAATTTCTATTTACGATAGCATTTTGTTAGACTCTAACGGCAACAGGCTTTCTGGCTTTATGTTTGATAACCTTTATTATTTTGCCGTGGCACAGGGTGAAGATTTGCAGGGCGAAGTTTATGTTTATGATGCCGACACCCACAGTTTTAATTTAAACGATGGCGAAATTTTGCCTTCTTTAACCTATTATAAAAAGATTATTTTTAGCGGAAACAATCGCTTTACTGTTAACGAATTTAACCCAACCAATTTTGCAATTATTAATAACGAAATTTACATTTATTTAAATTACACATTAATTAAAATTTGGGTTGAAAATGTGGCAGAAAACACAAATTATTCGCTTGATATTGGGGATATTCAACTTAGCGCAAATGATTATAGCGATTACACAATTTATTTGTTAAACGAAGCGGGCGAACGAACGGGCAGCTTGCAGCCGGGCCAAAATTTAAACTATTATTCTATTGTGGAAATTGAAATTAGGTTGCGCACCCTTGATTTGGATAACAATCCGTTAACAACTTACAATAATTTCGATTTATACAACGGCGTTAACTTGCTGTATATATTTGGCATGAACCAAAGGCAATATAGCTTTATTAAAACCGGCAACAATGTTTATAGGTCGGAAAACATTAGGGTTAGCGAACTTATGAACTACATTCAAGACGATTGCGTGTTAACCTTTAATTACATGTATTCGGTGGATAGAAAAAGCCTTTCTTTAACAACAAACATTACTAACGAAATATTCTATAACAACAAATTTAACATGGAACTTTCTGCCGTGCCGGGCGCCGATTTTAATGTGGATAGCAAAACGGCGGAAGGCAAAACCCTTGCTAGTGAGCAATACTTTTTAACTTACATAAGGTTAAGGTGCTCGTTTAAGGATGTTAGCCTATACAACAACTTTAACATAAACAAAATTGATGTGCGCATTGGCGGGCAACTGATTGACGCTGACGATTGGGCGCGCTACGGAATATCTAGCGAATATGTTCCATATTCTTCAAGCGAGGGCGTTAACCGAAGCAACCACGGGCTGTATATTTATGTAAGGTTTATTGTAAACTCAAACATAACCATACAAATTAGGCCAATAATTAGGGGCTTAAAAGAAAATGAAAACACAGTGTTTGTTAAGCCATTTGATTGTGATGAATTTGGCAACGGCATTGCGCAAACAATTTCAATTGGCAAAATTGGCACAAATGCCGACATTGAAATGGACGATTTGTTCTTTGTTGGGGAAGAGTGCGTTGCAAAACTAATTTTTGAAGACGAGCCAATTAACAAAGGCGTATATTCCGCAAGGTTAAAGTTTGAAACAGATGGAGATTTTGCTTGGCTTGAAGATATTGTTTGGCCTTACACAATATATTTGCAAATTGAAAGCAAAAGAATTGAAATAAGGGCGGCAGTTAATTCTCATTTGCCAGATAAAACCTATGACGGAACTGACGACTATTTAGATGTTGACGGTCTTATGAGATTTTTGCAAATTTCACCGTTAAACACCAGCCTAAGCAATGTTCAAATAAGAATTAATTATGCCACATTGCAAGCTAAAATTTCATCAAATCAGGCAAGCAGCTCGCCTTACGATATTGTTATTTCGGGCCTAAGCCTAACGAGTAGCTATGCCAACAACGGCAACTTTAATTTAACCAACAGCGAGGTTTCGTTAAGAAGTTGCATAAGAATAGTGCAAAAAACAATTCGTTTAAGAAATTTGCAGGCATATGATAAACTTTATGACGGAACTAACACCGCATTTGTTAACACGGACAATTTGTCGTTTGGCGAGTTGGACGTTATAACCCAAAACAACAGAACAGACGATGTTTATGTGGATACTAACAAGCTAAAATTTGTTTATGAGGGCAATGCGCAAACGGCAGCACAAATTGGCACAAACAAAAGCATTATTTTGGCAGATTATAACATTTTGGCGGGCAGAGATAGCGCAAATTATGTTATTGATGTGGCCGCGCCTATAACTTTAAGGGCAGGCATTTACCCTGCAAAAGTGGAAAAGCGAATTGACGGCGTTGGCACTATTACTGTGTTTAACAAATTGGGCGAAACCGACTTAACAAAAGCCAGCCTTATTCCAACCGATGCAAATGGCACAGTGCCAGAACTTTCGGTTGAAATTGTGGCATTTGAAAGTGCAAAATATGCCCAAATGTATTCCACAATTGTAAGAAACATTATTAACAACACCGAATTTAAAATTGGCTACATTTTAGGCTTTAAAATTGGAGATTTATTTATTCAAATAAATAACGAATTGTTCCTATCCTTGCCTAATCAAGATAAACTTGTGGGCGGCTTTTACCTAAAGGATACCAGCACGGGCAGAATTAATTACGACATTGAAGGCGATAATATTATTATAGATTTATCTCAACTTGAAATGGGCGTAAACACATTTTACTTTACTGTGCAACGCACACTTTTAAAATGGTGGCAATTGTTAATAATTATATTATTGCTGTTGTTGTTAATTGTGTTGTTTATAATAATTATTATAATTATAAAGCGCAAAAAAGAACGCAAAAATGAAATGTATGAGAGGATATAGTTATGTTTGAATGCAAATATAAATTTGAATTGGAAGACAGCATAGTTTGTTCAAAATATATTTATAAATCACAAAAGCGCAAAAGAGATAAAGTTATTGCATTTCTTATTCCAATTTTGTTGGTTATTATGCTTGCTTTGCTTATTTATGACATTGTTAAGCAGCGCTCTGTTGTGCTAGATGTAATTATGATTGTTGCAATCGTTGTGTTAGAGGCAATGTATTTGTTAATTCCGTTGCTGTTAACCCGCTCACAAAAAAAATCTTACAAAAAACAAAAGTTGGACGAAATGGATTATCTTTTAATTAAAATTGACGATTCCATTTGCACCGAAACCATGTTTAAAGATAATGAAGAAAAAGCAAAAAATGTGCACAGCCTTAAAACGCTAACAAGCTATTTGGAAGATAACCCCCGCCTAATTTTAGTGTTTAACAAGCTGGAATTTGTGTGCATAAGAAAGGCCAACTTAACGGGCGATGTTAACAAATTAAAGGCATTGCTAAACAAGGCACTTGCAAAAACAATAAAAAAATAAATTCACCTTTTGGGTGAATTTTTTATTTTGTTTTTCTTGGCCTTCCAACCGATTTTTTAGCGGGCTGTTCTTTAACTGGCTCTTTAATTTCAACTACCGGCGGAACTTCAACTTTTACAACTTCTTCTGGCTGTTTTGTTGGGGCAGTTTCAATTGTGGGAGCCGGGCTAACTTTTATTTGTTCAACAATTGGGCTGGTGGGATAATCTTGTCCTAAATTTTCATTTGGCTTTGAAACTGGCTTAACAAAATTGCCCGCCCTTAAATTTCCCTCATTATTTTGGCTTTTAATTTTTTTAGAGCGTTTGTTGGCAAGGCCAATATCCGCACGGCACATTAACTTAAAGCCAATGTTTGAAAAAGTTGCATCACCTTTAATGGCAATAGAGTAAAACGCGCGTGCTACTTTTAAATCGGACACAACACACAGCAAGCTGTTATAACAATTTTTGGCATCCAACTTAAAATTGGCGTCGGCAATTAATGTTGGGTCAGCTTCAAGCCTATCCACCAAATTAAATGCGCGCTCTAAAACGGATTTTTTAATTTCAAAATTGCGGTCAAACAAAATAACATCTTTATCTAAAATATCTAAAATATTTTTCCTTGTTAAATATAAAATAATAACGGCAAAAACCGAAACAATTATGCCGGCAATGCCAACCCATAAACCAACATTGGCCATATTTACCCCCCTATATATAAATTTAGTATAACAAAATGTAAAAAAAATAACAAATAAAAAATAATAAATTATTGTTATAAAATAAAAAATTTTGTTTAATTAAAATAAAAAAAGCGGGTAACCCGCCTTTTTTACTTTTTCTTCAACAATTGTTTGAAAGAAGCACTTAATTTGATTGTTGGCACTTTGCAAGCAGCAACTTTTACTTTTTGGCCAGTAAAAGGATTTAATTTTACGCCAGCTTTTCTTGCCTTAATGCCAATGTTAAAGTAGCCAATGAAGTGCATTTCAACTTCGTCTTTAACATTTTGTTTAAGCCTTGCGCCAGCAGCGTCAAGCACTTTTTTAACTTGTGCTAAAGATAGGCCAGTATCTTCTGCTACTTGTTTAGTAAAATCCCCTGCATTAATTGTTTTCATATTTTCTCCTTTTCCTTGTTGAATATATCAACTATAAATAGGCTAGCAAAACTAAAATTAAAAATCAACTATTTTTAACTAGTTTTTTTAAAATTTTGTTAAAAAGGGCTTTATTTTATAATTAATTTGTGGTATTATATGTCCGTTAAAAGGAGAAAATTGTATTATTAAACACATTTAGGCTATTTTTTATTGCCCAATTTGGTTTAAATTTAGGTGAAATTATGACTGACATTCGTAATATTGCAATAATTGCCCATGTTGACCATGGCAAAACAAGTTTGGTTAACGCCTTATTAAAGCAAGGCGGCATTTTTAGGGATAATCAAGAGGTGCAGGATAGGGTTATGGACTCTAACGCGCTTGAACGCGAAAGGGGGATAACCATTCTTTCTAAAAACTGCTCCGCTTTTTATAAAAACACCAAAATTAACATTGTGGATACCCCCGGCCATGCCGATTTTGGCGGCGAGGTGGAACGCGTTTTAAAAATGGTGGATGGCGTGCTTTTGGTGGTGGATGCGTTTGAAGGCCCTATGCCACAAACGCGTTTTGTGCTTGAAAAGGCGCTTGAACTTAACCTTAAAGTTATTATTGTTATTAATAAAATAGACCGCCCAGACGCCCGCTTAGACGCCGTTCCGGATGAGGTGCTTGAACTTATGCTTGACCTTAACGCCACCGACGAGCAATTGGATAGCCCAATTGTTTATTGCTCGGCACGTGAGGGGGTGGCAAGCACAAGTCCTAGTGTTAAAGGGCAAGATATGACACCACTTTTTGAGGCAATTGTAAATCACATTCCTGCCCCTAAAATGGATGTGGATTTGCCTTTTCAAATGCTAATTTCTTCCACCGAACAAAACGATTATTTGGGCAAACTTGCAATTGGCAAGGTGGAAGCGGGCAAAATAAAACTTAACCAAACCATATACGTTAAAAATTATTTTGACGAAAACAAAAAATATTCGGGCAAAGTGGTTAACATTTTCAGTTTTAACGGCCTAAAGCGAGAGCCGGTTGAAGTTGGCACAGCGGGGGATATTGTTTGTCTTGCCGGCTTGCCAGACATTACAATTGGGGATACGGCAAGCGAAACACCGGATATGCCCGCCTTGCCTTTTGTTAAAATTAGCGAACCAAGTGTGGAAATGACCTTTATGGTTAACGATAGCCCATTTGCGGGCAAAGAGGGTAAGTTTGTTACCAGCCGCCATTTAAAGGACAGGCTTTATAAAGAGGCGGTTAAAGATTTGTCGCTTCAGGTTTTTGATGGCGCCACGGCGGACCAATTTAATGTGCGCGGCAGGGGGGAAATGCACCTTTCCATACTTATTGAAAACATGAGGCGTGACGGCTATGAATTTCAGGTTAGCCGCCCACGTGTGCTATATAAAAACATTAATGGCGTAAAATGTGAGCCTATTGATAAAGTTGTGTTAGACGTGCCGGAGGATTCGGTTGGCACAGTTATGCAAACAATGGGCGTTAAGAAGGGCGAACTTTTGGATATGAGCCCGATTGGCAGCCGCATGAGATTGCAATTTTTGGTGCCAAGTCGCGGCTTGTTTGGGTATAAATCTCAAATGCTTACCGACACCCGCGGTGAGGGTGTTATGAGCAGCGTGTTTGATAGTTATCAGCCATACAAAGGTGAAATTGCGGGCAGAAATTTTGGCTCGTTAATCAGTTATGAAACGGGCGAGGCCATAACTTACGGCCTGTTTAACGCGCAAGGCAGGGGAAGGCTGCTTGTCCGCCCCGGGGAAAAGGTTTATTTAGGCCAAGTTGTTGGTGCCAACCCTAAGGGTGACGATATTGTTGTTAACGTGTGTAAGAAAAAGCAACTTACCAACACCCGCAGCAGCGCAAGTGACGAGGCACTTAAACTAACCCCAATTCAAACCATGACGCTTGAAGAGGCGCTTGAATTTATTGCCGATGACGAGCTTGTTGAAGTTACCCCACAAAATATACGAATCCGCAAGGCAATTTTGGATCATCAACTGCGCGCAAAATCGCACAAACCCGTTGTTAGTGAATAAGGAGAATTATGAGAAAAACACAACAAGATGCCTATAGGGAGGTGTTTAAAAACGCAAAACGCATTGCGTTAACCGTTCTTTGCTGCCTGCCCGTGCTTATAGTTTTTGGCTATTTAACCCGAGAAATTATAACAAATAGCGCCATTCAAATTTTAATTTTTGTGCTGTTTATGGGCGTGGTTGTGCTTGTTGAAGAGCTTGTTCATTGGCGAATTAAAAAGAAAAAGCAAACAATTTTAACCGAAGAAAAGGACGTGTTTAAATAATTCTTGACAAATTATAATAAATATGCTAAAATTATAATATTGGAGGGTTTATGAGTAAAACGAATTTAGACGATTACACTATTGAAAGGCATAATAAATCGTATGCCGAATTAAAAGAGCTTATTGAACATACGCCAGATAAAATGGTGGATGCATATTTAGATGTTAAAACCGACACTGCCAAAAACTTGGTGGCAAGGCTTATGTTGGAATGCATGACAAAACAGCGCCAAGCAATGGAAAATTTGCAGCATGAATGGTTTGTTGCCAAAACTGAGGGCTTGGATGTTTCTTCTTTAATTAAAATTATGTTAACTTATTTAAAAGACGGTAAATCTTTTGAAGATTTTAACACGGAAGTTTTAATTAATTTAAACAGAAAGGCATTTTATTCTAAAGAAGAATTAAAAATTCTTAAAAAAGTTTGGCAAACCGAGGCAAAGGAGTTGTCAACCTCTTTAAATGCAAATGTTTAATTTACAATCACGATAAATTCGTGATTTTTATATATTTTTTAAGTTTACAATTTAACAAAAATGTTGTAAAATATAACTAATTGGAGGGCGCTTTATGGCAGAAGAAAAATCAAAACCACGTATTTTACCAAACAGTTTGGAGGCAGAACAAAGCTTGTTGGGGTGTTTATTTATTTCGCCTTCGGCTTGTGCTGATGTTTTTTCTCAACTGGTTGCTAGTGATTTTTATTCTGGCTCGCATCAAAAAATTTATCAGGCCATGTTGGATAATTATTTTAAAGATGTGCCAATTGACTATATTACCGTTAGCAAGGCGCTTGAAGATAAAGGCCAGCTTGAAGAGGCGGGCGGGCTTAGTTATATAACCGATTTAACCAACTATGTGCCATCCGCCGCCAACTATAAATCGTATTACGACATTGTTTACGGCAACAGCGTGCTAAGGCAAATTATTGACGCTTGCCAGCAGGTTATTAACGAGGCTTTTAGGGTGCGTGATGCTGAAACAGTGCTTGCCAAGGCGGAAAAGGCAATTTTTGATATTAGCCAAGCCAAAACTTATGGGGATTTGGAGCACATTAAAAAAGGCGTTAATGAGGCGCTTGATTTAATGGAAAAAATTTCTATTGACCCTAACTCCAACAACGGAATTAAGGTTGGCTTCCCAACCCTAGATAGTTACACCAATGGCTTTAAACCGGGCGAACTTATTATTGTGGCGGCGCGCCCCGGCATTGGTAAAACCACCTTGGCAGTAAACTTTGCCGTTAATGCCGCACTTAAATATAACAAAACAATTGCAATGTTCGATTTGGAAATGTCCACCCTGCAAGTGGCGCAGCGCTTTATTTGCTCCACCGGCCGCGTGGCAATGGATTTGGTTAAAGGCGGCAGCAAGGATAACACTGTGTGGTCCACCCTGTTTGAAACCAAAAAGATTTTGGAGGGCAGCAACATTTACGTTGACGACACAACCAACGTTACCCCAGCGGACATTTTAAGCAAATGCCGCAAACTTAAAATTAAGGCCGGGCTGGATATGGTTATTATTGACTATCTTCAACTTATGAAGGGTGACCCTTCTAAAGAAAAGGATTACAGCCGCCAGCAGGAAGTGGCAGATTTAACAAGGAACTTAAAACTTGCCGCAAGGGAATTGAATGTGCCTATAATTTTACTTTCCCAGTTAAACCGTGAAAGTGAAAAGCGCACAAACAAAACCCCACAATTAAGTGATTTAAGGGAAAGCGGCAGCATAGAGCAGGATGCAGATATTGTTCTGTTTATTGCTGATGCGGCAGCCGAGGGCGTGGAAACGGACAATAACGATAGCGCAATGGACTATTCATTAATTATTGCAAAACACCGCAACGGCCCACGCGGCACAATACCTATTAAATGGAAGAGTGAATACACCCAGTTTTACGAGCGCGGCAAGGATACACTTTACACAAAAAACACCAGCAAGGTGCAAAAAAATGTGGTGTTAACCCCAACTCAAAGCAGCGAAATTGACGATGCATTTAAGGAGTAAATTATGATTATTGACGAAATTAAAAAAGATAATGTACGGGCAATGAAAGAGCATGACGCTACCGCACGCGCCATTTATGGCGTGGTTATGAACAAGGTGCTTTTAAACAGCATTGAACTTAAAAAGGATGGCAAAGAGCAAACGGATAATGACGTTATTCAAATTTTGCAAAAAACCATTAAAGAGTTAACTGAAGAGCGTGAAAATTACATTAAAGTTAAAAACCTTACAGAGGCGGAAAACATTGAAAAGCAAAAAGAACTTATTGCAAGATTTTTGCCAAAAATGTTAAGCGAGGCAGAAATTAGGGCAATTATTGACACATTGCCAGATAAAACCATACCAACCATAATGAAGCACTTTAAAGAGCATTATGCTGGCAAGGTGGATATGGGCATGGTTAACAAAATTGCACGCGGTTAACGAGTTGCACTAAAATTGTTTTATTTATTTGTGGGTTTGCTTCTCACTAAAAAAAGTCGTTCAAACCAAACCCACAAATATAAAACATAAGAATTCAAACGCAAGCAGTTTTGCTTTTACGAGAAGCTGGGGTTAATTGCTTTATTTATTTAAAATTTTTATCTATCACTAAATGCTAAAGCAAAATCGTTCTAGGAAATCATAAGAATTTGGCACAATCAGTCGTGCCTTTTTTGTTTATTTTGTTGTGTATAATTGTTAATTTTGTTATCATTTAACTGGAGGGGTGTTATGGATTATTTTCAAAATAAAACAAAAATGTCTTACGAATTAACTAAAAATAACAAATTTTTTAAAAAAAGCCGCGCACTTGTAATTAAAAACAAAAAATTGCTTGTTATTAAAGCGGAATGTCTGGACGGAAGTGAAACAAGATATCTTTTGCCGGGTGGCGGCGTTGATGAGGGAGAAACTGCCAAACAAACCGCTGTTAGGGAAACGCTGGAAGAATATAACGCCGTGGTTAACGCAACCAAATATATGGGCAGGCAATATTACAATGTGCCAATGGAATATGAGGGCAAAAAATTTGTTTCCCATAGGGTGGAATATTACTACCTTTGCGAGTTTGTTAAAGATGGCAATTACAAACAATTTGGTGTGGATGGCGAATTTAATAAAAAGGAAAAGAAATACACCAAAATGGAGCTTTCGGTTAGCGAAATTAAAAAAATTGGCGCAAAAAAGCTGAATTTTATGGCAGAAAATGTGTTTAAAAAGCTAATTGAAATTATGAAAACTCTTTAATTTGTTGCGTTTAGATTATTTATAGGATATAATATTTTTATGGAAAAGTTTGTGGATACATCCCACACAGTGCACGACAGAGTGTTTAAAACTTTAATTGGGAAATTGAAATACGAAAACATTAAAAAGGTTGTGGACGCGGGCAGCGGGGTTACCAGCGCCAGTATTTTGCTTAAATATTTTAAAACGGCAACTGTGGATGCAGTTATTTACCCCGGTGATAACCGCAAAAAAAATCCGCTTGAAAATGAAATTGGCAGCGATAGGCTGAGTGTTGTTGAGTTGGATTTAACAAAATCCTGTTTAAGGAAAAAGTATGATTTTTGCCTTGCGCTTTTAACGCTGGGAGAGGCACTTAACTTTGGCAACAGTTTTGAAAATCTGTTCCACCGCATTATGGATATTAAGGCGCGATATTTTGTGCTTTATGATATTTGGGAGGACCCTTGCGTCCATTTTAGATATATTGAACAATATTTAAAGGAAAAGGGCTTTAAAATTTTAACAAAACGCAAGTTTAGGAACCCGCACCCAGAGCATTACCCAAAAGTGAAGTACGACAAATACAAACTTGAATTTGACAGCAAACACTATATGGGTTACTTAATAAAAAATTTAAATGTTGAATAACAATATGTCATTGCGAAGCATTTTGATCATCAAAATGCTGTGGCAATCTCTAGGAGAGAAGATGAATAAATTTTATATTACAACACCAATTTATTATCCAAGCAATAAGTTAACGCTTGGCAACTGTTACACCACCGTTGTGTGTGATTGTTTGGCGCGCTTTAACAGGATGCAGGGCAAGGATGTTTTCTACTTAACCGGCACGGACGAGCACGGCCAAAAAATTGAAAAGAAAGCGGCGGCGGAGCATAAAAACGAAATGGAATATCTTAACGAAATTGTGGCGGACACAAAAGAGTTGTGGCAGATGTTGGATATTTCTTACAACAAATTTATCCGCACCACGGATGATTATCATGTTAAGGCTGTGCAGCGCATTTTTAAAACGCTTTACGATAAGGGGGAAATTTACAAATCCACATACAAGGGGCTTTATTGCACCCCGTGTGAAAGTTTTTGGACGGAAGAGCAACTTATTAACGGCAATTGTCCGGATTGCGGCCGCCCAGTTGAGCCAATGGAGGAGGAAGCCTACTTTTTCCGCCTTAGTAAATATCAGGATAAGATTTTAAATTTGCTTGAAAACACCAATTTTTTGCGCCCACGCACACGCGTTAATGAAATGATTAACAACTTTATTAAGCCCGGGCTTAAAGATTTGTGCGTTAGCCGAACTTCGGTTAAATGGGGCGTGCCGGTTGGGTTTGACCCTAAGCACACCGTTTATGTGTGGATTGACGCATTGCCAAACTATTTAACCGCGCTGGGCTTTATGCAAGATAATGACCGCAATTTTAAAAAATATTGGCCGGCGGATGTGCACGTTGTGGGCAAGGAAATTGTGCGCTTCCACTCAATAATTTGGCCGGCCATTTTAATGGCGCTGGATTTACCTTTGCCAAAGCAAGTTTACGGCCACGGCTGGCTGCTTTTTGGCAATGATAAGTTAAGTAAATCTAAGGAGGCAGGCAAAAAAGAGGTTATTGACCCGCGCATTTTGGTTGCGCGCTATGGGCTGGATGCGGTTAGGATGTTCCTAATAAAGGAAATTGTGTTTGGGCAGGATGGGCCATATAACCAGGAAATTTTCTTAAACGCGTTTAACACCAATTTGGCAAACGAATATGGCAACCTTGTTTCCCGCACATGCGGCATGGCGCAAAAATATTTGGATGGCATTTTGCACACGGCAAAAAATTTAACAGAAACGGATACAGCATTTAGAAAAGAAATTTTGTTAAAGCGCGAGGAAGTGTTTAATCAAATGGAGGATATTAACCCAAGCGGAGCAATTAACACTATTTTTGAAATGTTTTCTAAATGCAACAAATATATTGACGACACCGCCCCTTGGGTGCTGTTTAAAGAAAATAATTTGGAGCGCATTAACACCGTTTTAACCACTCTTAGCGAAGCAATAATGATAACCAACACACTGCTTTTGCCATTTTTAACGGATAAGCCAAAAACAATTTACGCAAACTGGAATTTAAAAACCCCAACTTCGTTTGATGAATACAACAATTTTGGCTTTATTAAGGATAACACCCAGGTTACCAAAGGCACCAACCTTTACGCCCGCCTGGATGTTGCAAAAGAGATTGAAGAACTTAACAAAATTGCCAACGCATAGGTGAATTTAATGGAAATTTTAGGTAATGTTTTATTGGGTATTGTGTCCGTTTGCACATTTGTTTCATATTTCCCGCAAATTGTAAAATCATTAAAAACAAAAAAGGCATCAGATTTAAGCATTGGTTCATGGATTTTGTGGGTAGTAAGCTCGCTAGCCTACACCTTGTACGCAATTTTGTGCACAACAAGTTTTATGCTTATTTTTGAAACTTCATTAGAACTGCTGTTCTGCATAATAATTTTAATATGCGCAATAGTATTTAGAAAAAACAAATAACTGCCACATCGGCAGTTTTTTTATTGCTTATTATACAAAAATTTACAAAATTTTAAGGCAATTTTAATTGCCTTATTTTTTGTTTTTTGCTAAAATTATATTTGAGGAGAATTATGAGTAATTTTACAGAACAAGAAATGGAACAAATTAAAAAAGATGCATATAAATGCTATTGCTATTTTTACAAAATTGCCGCTTGGCAGTTAGAAAAAAATTATGATGGCGCAATGGATTATGAAACCGCGCAAGCCATTTTGACAAAAAATAAAACCGCAGCAGCCGATGAACAAACCGCGGCCGCCCAAAACGCTGCCTTAGTTAAACAAATTTGGCAACTTTATAACGAATTTAGGGTGGCAAAAATTTATGACGAGCAAGTTGCAAAAAATTTGCTTAGAATGATGGAAGCACTAAATGTAACCTTTGTTACAGTTGACGATGTTAAATCCGCCATTGAAGATAAGGAGCTTTACAACGTTTATTTTGCAAAACGTTTTGAAAAAATTGTTGAGCCGCCTTACGAGCAAAAAATAACAATTTAAACTGCCCGCTGGCAGTTTTTTATTTTTTACATTTGCCAATAAATGTTTAAAAATTTACAAAATTTAAAGGCAATTTTAATTGCCTTATTTTTTGTTTTTTGCTAAAATTATATTATATATTAATATATAATATAAAATTTATAATCCCCACAGTGAAACTAGTTCTTGTGGGGGCCCCGAATATATTCATGGCAGCATTCGTCTAGTGGGGCCGGAGATTGCCACGGGCAGAGCCCTCGCAATGACATGATATAATAATTTGGAGTATATCAAATGCCACTAGTATTGAAAAAATTTATATTATATATTTTAAGGAGTTTTTATGGATGACGATTTAAAAGTTACGCATAGTTATGATGCGGACGCTATTCAGGTTTTGGAGGGATTGGAGCCGGTTAGAAAACGCCCCGGCATGTACATTGGCAGTACGGACGAAAACGGCTTGCATCACCTTGTTACCGAAATTGTGGATAATTCCATCGATGAGGCACTTGCCGGCTATTGTAACGAAATTAAGGTGGAAATTAATGCGGATGGCTCGGTTAGTGTTTTAGATAACGGCCGTGGCATACCAACCGGTATACATGAAAAAGAGGGCATTAGCGCAGCCGAACTTGTTTTAACCAAGTTGCATGCGGGCGGCAAGTTTGGCGGTGGCGGATACAAAATCTCGGGCGGATTGCACGGGGTTGGTCTTTCCGTTGTTAACGCGCTTAGTGAAACTTTAATTTTGGATATTTACCAAAACGGCAATCATTATCACCAAATTTATCACCGCGGCATTCCGGTTAACCGCCTTACGGTTGTTGAGCCTGTGGCGGCAGAAAAAACTGGCACAATGGTTACCTTTAAGCCGGACTACGAAATTTTTCCGGTTACCGAATTTGAATATGAGCGCCTAAGAACGCGCTTGCGTGAAATTGCCTTTTTAAACAAGGGCTTGCGCATAGAATTGAAGGATAGCCGCGAGGGTAAAGAGCAAGAAGATACATTTCAATTTATGGGTGGCATACAAGAGTTTGTTGCCGACCTAACCCAAAACAAAGTGTGCATTTTTAAAGGGCCAGATAACAAATATTTGCCAATTTATGCGGACAAACGCTATAACTACAAGCGCAAGGACGAAAACGGCATAAGCCGTGATGCCACTTGCGAAATTGAATTTAGTTTTCAGTATACCGACACTTACACCGAAAATATTCATAGTTATTGCAACAATGTTTGCACCAAGGATGGCGGCAAGCACGAAGAGGGTTTTAAACAGGCCCTTATGAAAATTATTAACGATTATATTGACAGCAACAAGCCAATTAAAGATAAACTTAAAGGCAAACTTTCAGGCGAAGATACGCGTGAAGGCATTGTGGCAGTTATTTCAGTTAAGGTGGAAGAGCCGCAGTTTGAAGGTCAAACCAAAACTAAGCTTGGCACGGACGAAATTAAAGGCTTTACCGCCCGCGCCTTGGAAGAAACTTTTAAAGATTATTTAGAGGAGCACCCTAAAGAGGCAAAAGAGCTAATTGATAAATGCGTGCTATCGCAACGCGCAAGGGAGGCAGCGCGCAACGCCCGTGAAGATACTAGGCGCAAAAACGCGCTTGAAAGTTCCACCTTGCCGGGCAAATTGGCAGATTGCTCTAGCAAAAACGCCAGCGAATGTGAAATATTTATTGTTGAGGGCGATAGTGCGGGCGGCACGGCAAAATCGGGCAGAGATAGGCGCTATCAGGCAATTTTGCCTTTGCGTGGCAAAATATTAAACGTTGAAAAAACCCGTTTGGCAAAAGCACTTGAAAATGCCGAAATTAATGCCATGATAACCGCCTTTGGTTGCGGAATTTATGAAAATTGTGACCCAGCAAAACTTAGATACGATAAAATTGTTATTATGACCGATGCGGATGTGGACGGCAGCCATATTCAAATTTTAATGCTAACATTCTTCTTTAGATATATGCGCCCACTAATAGAGCAAGGCCATGTTTATGTTGCCCAACCACCACTTTACAAAGTGCAACGCGGCAAACAAACAATTTATTATTATAGCGAATCGGAAAAAGAAAGCGCCGGCATTAACGAAAATGATAAAGGCGTGCAACGCTACAAAGGTTTGGGTGAAATGAGCGCCGAACAGCTTTGGGACACCACCATGAACCCAGAAACCCGCACCTTGCGCCGCGTTATGATGAGTGACGAAGTTGTGTGCAACGAGGTGTTTGATGTGCTTATGGGTGAACGCCCAGAGGCAAGGCGAGAGTTTATTGAACAGAATGCGGACCGCATTAAAAACCTAGACATTTAGGAGAAAATTTATGAAAGACGAAATTTTTAGTAAAATAGACAACACAAGATACATTAACATAGACCTTGAAAATGAAATGAAAGATTCTTTCATTGCCTATGCCATGGCGGTTAATGTTTCGCGTGCAATTCCGGATGTGAGGGATGGCTTAAAACCAGTGCACAGGCGCATACTTTATTCCATGAACGAGCAAGGCTTAACATCGGATAAGCCAACCAGAAAATGCGCCAAAATTGTGGGTGATGTTTTGGGTAAATATCATCCGCATGGCGATAGTTCGGTTTACGATGCATTAGTGCGCTTGGCACAAGATTTTACCATTAACGAGCCACTTGTGTTTGGCCAGGGCAACTTTGGTTCGGTGGATGGTGACCCTGCCGCCGCAATGCGTTACACCGAGGCGCGCCTTAGCAAGGTGGCAGATGAACTTTTGCGAGATATTGATAAAGATACAATTGATTTTACCAACAACTACGATAACACCACGCTAGAACCAACCGTGCTGCCAAGCCGCTTCCCTAACTTGCTGGTTAACGGCAGCGATGGTATTGCCGTGGGCATGGCAACCAACATTCCGCCACACAACCTTAACGAAGTTATTGACGCCGTTGTGGCAATGATTGACAACCCAAACATTACCATTGACGAACTTATTGACATTATTCCGGCACCAGATTTTCCAACTGGGGGAGAAATTTTATCTAACTCCGCCATTCGCGAGGCATACACCACGGGTAAAGGTGGCGTAGTTATGCGCGCAAAAACGGATATTGAAACTTTTGATAACGGCAAGCGCTTTAGAATTGTGGCAACGGCAATACCTTATCAGGTTAACAAGGCGCGTTTAATTGAGCAAATTGCCAACCTTGTTAAGGATAAAAAGATTGAAGGCATTTCTTATATTAACGATGAGTCCGGCCGTGACGGAATGCGCATTGTGGTTGAAGTTAAAAAAGATGCCAACCCACATGTTGTGCTAAATCAGCTGTTTAAACAAACGCAATTGCAACTTTCTAGCGGAATTATTATGCTTGCATTGGTTAACAACCGCCCTAAAGTTTTAAATTTGCAAGAAATGATATTTTATTATTTGGATTTTCAACGCGAAGTTATTACAAGGCGCACAAAATATGATTTAAACAAGGCAGAGGAGCGCGAGCACATTATTGAAGGTTTGGTTATTGCTGTAAATAACATTGACGAAGTTATTTCAATAATTAAAAAGAGCAGCGACAAAGCCGTGGCACAAGCCAAATTGCAAGAGCGCTTTGAACTTAGCGAAAGGCAAGCCAACGCTATTTTGGAAATGAAACTCTCTAGGCTAACTGGCTTGGAAGTGGAAAAATTGAACGCCGAACTTAGCGAACTTAAAATTACCATAGAAAATTTAAAAGCCATTTTGGCAAATAAAGAGAAGATTGACGAAATTATTAAAACCGAGCTAACGGAAATTAAAGCTAAATATCCAACCCCAAGAAAAACCGAAATTATTATGGATTATGAGGATATTGATATTGGCGATTTAATTGAAAAGCACGATGTTGTAATTTCTATAACCAAACAGGGCTACATTAAGCGCTTGCCAGTTAGCGAATATAAAACGCAAAACCGTGGTGGGCGTGGCGTTAATGCACATCGCACTAAGGAAGAAGACAATGTAACCGATATGTTTGTTACCAACAGCCATGACGACCTTATGTTCTTTAGCAACAAGGGCAAAGTTTATGTTTTGCGCGCTTACAACATTCCTGAGGCGGGCAGGCAAAACAAGGGCAGGGCATTAATTAACTTGCTGCCACTTGAAGCAGATGAAAAAATTAACACCATTCAAGTGTTTAATAAGGAAGAAGATGCAAGCCTAGTTATTGCAACCAAAAACGGATTTATTAAGAAAACTAAATTAAGCGAATATGAAAACATCCGCAAAAATGGCAAAATTGCAATTAAGTTGGAAGATGGCGACAGCCTTGTTAGTGCAAAAATTATTAAGCCTAACGATGAACTTTTAATGGCGGCAGATAACGGCAAATGCTTGCGCTTTAATGAAAAGGGCGTAAGGGCAATGGGGCGCGCATCCCACGGCGTTAAGGCAATTAAAATTGAAGAGGGCGAATGCGTTGTGGATATGATTGTGCTTAACCCAGAGCTGGATATAATTACCGTTACCGAAAATGGCTACGCAAAACGCAGCAAAATTGAAGATTACCGTTTGCAAGGCAGGCGAGGCAAGGGCGTTAAGGCGGGCGTGTTTAATGAAAAGACAGGCAAAGTGGTGGCAATCCGCCCTGTTAGTGCAGATAATGACATTCTTGCAATTTCTGCCGACGGCGTTATGATAAGAACTCATGCCGACAGCATAAGTTTACTATCTCGCACCAGCTTGGGCGTAAGGCTAATGAAAGTTAGCGCAAGCGACAGAGTGGTTAGCGTTGAGGTTGTGGCACGCGATGAAGATGAGCCTGTGGACGAAATTGAAAATGCCGAAAATGAAAATTTGCAAAATAATTTAGAAAATAATAATTTAAATGAAAATAATTTACAAAATAATTTAAATGAAAATAATTCACAAAATAATTTAGAAAATAATAATAATGCATTAAATTTGCAAAATTCAAACGAGGCAGAAATTAATAATAATTTGCAAACTGACGAAGCTGAATTAAACACTAATACCCCACAAGATGAAGAAAACAACTAACAAAATTTACTGCCAATGCGCAGTAAATTTTTAAAATAAAAATATCATAAAAAATAAAAAATATAAATAAAAATGTAAAAAATATAAAATTAATAAAATATTATTTGATTTTTATTAATAATATAATTAATATTATTTAAAAATGAAAAAAATAAAATTAAAAATATTTTCAATAATTATGTTATTGCTTGTGGCAATATGTTTTTCTGCGTGTGGCAGCATAAATGTTATGACCATTGTTAATGATAAGGGCAATGTAATTCAACTTGTAAGCGTGTCGTTAGATGAACAAGCTGCAATGCAAGCGGGGTATGATTTGTTAGAGCTAAAAAATGATATTTATTTGACCGGGCAAAGAGAAGTTGAAAATATTTTAAACAATTTAAAAGCCAATTTAACTGTGCGCTTGCATAATAGCCGCAACGAAGATGAACAACTTAAAATTACAAGTGCACTTTTAAGCGAATATTTTGATATTTATAAAGGCGAGTGGAAAGACAATGTGTTTAGTATAGGCTTGCAGTTTTATGATATGGATATTTATAAAACTGTCTATAATATAGATGATTCCACCACGCAAGAGTTTAAACGCAACAGCTATTTTCTTTATGATAAGGTTTATATAACTTCAACCATGTTATATTATGGCAGCACTGAATTTTACAATAAAATTTTTAACGAGTTTAATAGCAAATATCCTAATTTAATAAATGAAGATAGCGGGCAACTTTTATACACCATTGAAACCGACCTAAGGCGAGAACATAGTGATGCAAATTATGTTAACAAAATTGGCAACAAATATTATCACACTTGGGTTGTGGAAAAAGATAATTTAGACAAAGAAATTACTTTATATTATAATGTTGCAAATGCGGGCAATTGCATTTTAATTTGTGTTGGCATAAGCTTGTTAACCTGTTTAATATTAATTTTAATTTGCAAAATAATTAATAAAAAAAAGAAAAAACAAGTTGAATAATTAAAAAATAATTAAAAAAATTATAATTTTATCAATTATAATTTTTTTTACCAATCATTTTTTCGGCTTGGGGTTTTTATGTCGTCATAAAACTGCAAATACTTTTCTGCATAGGCGTTTTGCGGGTTGGCAGCGGGCTTAACATTGCCGCTTTTGTTAACTATTGATTTTGTTTTGCCCTTTTTTAATTTTTTTGTAATTTTTATTTTTTTCATAAAATAATTATAGCATATTTTTTTAATTAAATTAATTTATTTTTTATTATTTTTAATAATTTTTTTATTTTTATTAATTATTTTATTGATTATTTAATTATTTTTTTAAAAAAATTCACATAAAGTGAACTTTTTTATTTAAGCATTTTATCTTCAATGCCTTTTTGCTTTTCGTTGTAGGGAGAAAGCACAACCTTATTTTGTTTAAGGCTTTGCTTAACATCAATAACCCGCTGATTGCTGCTGCCTTTAAACCTTAATGTAATATCTTTTAAATCTTGTTTAAACTCGCCGTCAACCAGCACATCAATATAACTTAAAAGCTCCCGCGTGTTGGGGCCGTGTGCCCGGCTGTTGCCCAACAGCTCGCTATCGAACAAATAACCGGAATAGCACCAAATTGTTTTGTTAGGGTATTTTTCTTTAACGCGTTTAACAAACGGCAATAACGCATTTTGATTTGCAATTTCCATTGGCTCACCGCCCAGCAAGGTTATGCCATTTATGTGGCTGGGGGAAAGGGAAGCTATTATTTTATCTTCCACCTCGCGGGTAAAAGGCTTGCCATAGTTAAAATCCCATGTTTCGGGGTTAAAGCAATTTTTGCAATGGTGGGTGCAGCCGCTAACAAACAAAGATGTTCTAACGCCTTCACCGTTTGCAATGTCATTAAATTTAATATTGCCGTAATTCATAGTTTTTCCTTCTAAAAATTTTATAGATGCAGCACTCTGTCTCTAATTTCTTGCGTGCGGCCCTGGTTCCAGAACTGGCTGCCAATGTAACCGCAAGTTCGCCTTGCAACGTTCATTTTTGTTTGGTCTTTATTTCCGCAATTTGGGCAAACCCAAATTAATTTGCCGTCTTTATCGTCTTCAATCATAATTTCGCCATCGTAACCACAAACTTGGCAGTAATCCGATTTCGTGTTAAGTTCGGCATACATAATGTTATCGTAAATAAATTTCATAACTTGCAACACGGCTTCAATATTATCCTGCATATTTGGCACTTCAACATAACTTATTGCGCCGCCAGTGGAAAGCGCTTGAAATTGGCTTTCAAATTTAAGTTTGTTAAAGGCGTCAATATGCTCGGTTACATGCACGTGATAGCTGTTTGTTATGTAGTTTTTATCGGTAACGCCCGGAATAATGCCAAAGCGTTTTTGCAAACATTTTGCAAATTTATAAGTTGTGCTTTCAAGCGGAGTTCCGTAAATGCCAAAGCCGATGGTGGTTTCTTTTTTCCACTTTTCGCACTTTTCGTTCATATATTCCATAACTTTTATTGCAAAAGGCGTTGCTTCAGGGTCGGTGTGAGATTTGCCCGTCATAAATTTAGTGCACTCATAAAGGCCGGCATAACCAAGCGATATTGTGGAATATCCGTTGTATAAAAGTTTATCAATTTTTTCACCCGGTTTAAGCCTTGCAATTGCGCCATGCTGCCACAAAATTGGGGCGGCGTCACTCAATGTGCCTTTAAGCCTGTTGTGCCTGCACATTAAAGCTTCGTAGCAAAGGTCCAACCTATCGTCAAAAATTTTCCAAAACTTTTTCATGTCTCCGCCGCTGGAAAGTGCCACATCAACAAGGTTAATTGTAACCACGCCTTGGTTAAATCTGCCATAAAATTTATATTTGCCGTTTTCATCTTTATAAGGCGAAAGAGCACTTCTGCAACCCATAACAGGGAAGCAGTTGCCCTCTTTTAACTCTTTCATTTTCTTTTCCGAAATATAGTCCGGCACCAAGCGTTTTGCCGTGCATTTTGCGGCAAGCTGGGTTAAATAATAATATTTGCTATCGGTGTGAATGTTATCTTCTTCCAACACATAAATAATTTTTGGGAAGGCAGGCGTAATATACACACCCTTTTCGTTTTTAACGCCCTGATAGCGCTGCAGCAATGTCTCTTCAATAATCATTGCAAGGTCGTCACGCTCGCGCTCGTTTTTGGCTTCACCCAAATACAAAAATTCGGTTACAAAAGGCGCTTGGCCGTTGGTGGTCATAAGTGTTATAACCTGATATTGAATTGTTTGAACGCCGCTTTTAATTTCTTTTCTTACGCGCTGTTCGGTTATTTTATGCAAAAGTTGCTCATCAATTTTGCCGCAAGCCTCTAAAAGTTCTTTTTTAACTTCTTCGCGGATGCGTTGCCTAGAAATATCCACAAACGGTGCCAAATGTGCAAGGCTTATGCTTTGCCCACCATATTGGCTGGATGCCACCTGCGCAACAATTTGTGTTGCAATGTTGCACGCGGTTAAGAAAGAATGTGGTTTTTCAATCATTGTGGTGGAAATAACTGTGCCATTTTGAAGCATATCTTCCAAATTAACCAAATCACAATTGTGCATGCGCTGTGCAAAATAATCGGCATCGTGAAAATGAATTATGCCTTCCTCGTGCGCCTTCCAAATATGCTCTGGCAACAAAAAACGTTTGGTTAAATCTTTGCTAACTTCACCCGCCATGTAATCACGCTGGACGCTGTTTACGGTTGGGTTTTTATTGCTATTTTCTTGCTTTACTTCTTCATTATTGCAGTCAATAAGAGATAAAATTTGCTTATCGGTGGTGTTTGCCTGACGTGCTAGCTGACGATTGTAACGATAAGTTATGTAATTTTTTGCCACATCAAAAGCCCCTTCTTTCATAATGGCAAATTCAACTTTATCTTGAATTTCTTCAACTCCAACGGCCCTGCCCATGTCTTCACATTCGGCAACAACGGTTTTAACAATGTTGTCAATTTGGGCATCGCTTAACCTTTTAGAAACATCATCAACAGATAAATTTGCTTTTGTTACAGCAATTTTAATTTTGTCAGACAAGAACTGAACTTCCTGCCCATCTCTTTTAATAACTTTCATGTTTTTCCTCCTAAATGTTTTAGTAAAGCAATTAAAAATATTTGACTTTACAACCCTATTATACTAAAATAAAAATGTAAATATTGTTGTTTTTACAACAAAATGGAGCCAAAATGGAACATTTTAAAGAATTATCTAACACTAAATTGTTTGCCGAAATTGGCGAGTTGGATTGCCAAGCAATGATGTATTGTTTTAAAACAAAATTTAAAGTTTTTTCAAAAAATCAACGCATAATAGAGCAGGGTGAGGCCATTGAAAACTTGCCAATTATATTAAAAGGTGCAGGTATGGTGGAGCACGTGGATAAGATGGGCAACATATCGATTGTGCTGCAAATGAATGTTGGGGATGTTTATGGAATAGAGTCGGCATATGCGGGGCAGGAATTTTTTAATGACAGCCTTATTGCAACCGAAAAAACGCTTGTTATGTTTATGAACAAGCACCGCTTAATAACCCCCTGCCAAAACAAATGTAAACGCCATGAGCTTGTGGTTAAAAGCCTTATGCAGATGATTGCCGTGCGCAATGGCGAACTTTTAAACAAACTGACCCATATGTCTAAAAAAAGCATAAGGGATAAATTGCTCTCTTATTTTTCTCATATGTCGGCGTTAACAAATTCGCAATATTTTGAAATTCCGTTTAACAAAACCGAGCTTGCCAACTATTTGAGTGTGGACCGCAGCGCTATGAGCACCGAACTAACAAAAATGAAAAACGAAGGCATTATAGATTTTGACAAAAAAGAATATAGGCTAATACGCAATAATAAAGGTTAATAAAATTTTTCCAACCATTTGGTTGATGTAAATAATTATTAAATAATTTGATGTATTATATCTACATTAAAGGAGTTTTTATGTGTAGATATTATTTAAAAGGATATTTAGCCGCGTGCGATATAACTAAAAACAAATTTGCCAAAAATGTGTGGCATTGCTAGGGTTACTTACATCAATTTTTTAAATGGTAAAAAAATAAAGCCTGCCACCTTTGAAAAGATAAAGCAGGGCTTTAAAAAGTTATCCGGAAATGATTGGATGAAATTATGCAACGATATGGTTTGCACACTAATTAGCAAAGAAGAACACGGCAAGCAGCCCCGGGCCGGTGTGGCAACCAATAACCTGAGTTAAATCGGTTATAACGGGTTTAACGCCCAGGCCATAATATATCATTTCTGCCAATTTTTCGGCATCGGCTTTGCATTCGGCATGGTTTATAAACAGATATTTTTTATCTGCAATTTTTTCTTCACAAATTTTGTAAAGTGCGTCAATAGATTTTTTTCTTGAAATAACTTTTTTAAAGGCAACAAGTTTGCCATTTTCATCCACGCGCAAAATTGGCTTAATTTTTAACAGTGTGCCCAGCATGCCCGAAACTTTGCTAAGCCTGCCGCCACGCACCAAATATTTAAGTGCTTCCACAGTAAAATAACTGCACGCGCTGTTCCTACATTTTTCAATTTCGGCAGCAATTTCGTCAATGGTTTTGCCTTCAAGCATTAAATCCCTTGCCTTTAAAACAAGCAACCCTTCGCCCGAAGCGGCG
The DNA here is from genome assembly GCA_947589025.1 of uncultured Clostridia bacterium. GTDB lineage: Bacteria > Bacillota > Clostridia > Christensenellales > UBA1242 > Onthoplasma. The sequence continues at coordinate 83,123 of CANQAY010000002.1, read as the reverse complement.
TTTAAAGAATCCACCACAACAACTTTGTTTTTGTGCGATTTGTTCAGTTCTTCCGCCACGCGCATCAATGTGTTTGTGCTGGCACTCAAGCCCGAACTAAAGCCAATATGTAACACATCCTGATTTTCTTTTAAAAGGCTTTCAAAATATTCTTTTGCGCGGAAATCGTTAATTTGGGCGGTGGTTGGCACTGCACCCTCACGCATTTGCTGATAATATTCTTTAGGTGGTAAATCTTCACTTAAATCGTCATAAGTTTTGTCATTTAAATTAATTTGCATGGGTATCATGCGGATATCATATTTTTTATAATATTCTTTTGGCAAATTTGCAGTTGAATCTGTGCTTATTATCATTTTATTCTCCTTTAAATTTTAATTTAACAACAGTTTCCACACTATTGGTTTGCGGAAACATATCGAATGGTGATATATCTTCTATTGTATAAAATTTTTTTATTTCGCGCAAGTCTTTTGCAAGGGCAATTGGGTTGCACGATATATAAATAATATTTTTAATGCCAATAATGTTTTGCATGGTTTGTTTGCCCACACCCTTTTTGGAAGGGTCTAAAACCAAAAAATCCACATTTTTAAGTTTAGTAATTTCTTTATTAAAATCGCCCAAAATATTTGTAATATTTGCAATTTTATTGTCTTTTTTTAGTGTTTCGCTAGAAAAATGAGATTCTTTTACAATTTCAATACCAAAAACCTTGCCGCATTTTTTTGCAATAAGGACGGTTAAAAGCCCCTCTCCGCTAAACCCATTAACCACAACATCTTTTTTGGCACAGCCATCAATTAAATTTAAAACTTTTAAATAAATTTGGTTTTGCATTTCAATATTAGTTTGATGAAAACCTAATAAATCCACACCATAATTTATTCCCAAACAAGTCGTTTTAATTTCTTTAATTCCGCCAATGTGCGTTAGGTTGTTTGTTAAAATAACATTGTCTTTTCTTGTGTTAATTATTAAAAATAGGCCCACATTTTTTAATTTTTTTGTTAAATTGGCGTAAAATTTGCTTAAATTTAAAAATTTTTTTGCCACAACGCCAATTAGCGTTTGATTATCAATTGTGCGCACCACCAAATTTTTTATGTCAGTGCGGGCGGGGTTATCTTGCAAAAATGTTTTAAAAATTTTTAGCACTTCATTAATTGTTGGGGCAGAAATCATGCAGCTGTCAATTTCAACCAAATCGTTAGTTTGTTTTGCGTAAAAGCCAATTTTATTTTTAACTTGAAAGGCGGTTTTGTTTCTGTAATAAAAACTTTTAGTTTCTTCCCCCACGCAGGCGGAAACATCGTAATTTATATCCGCCACTTTTTTAAGCGTTTTTTTAACTAAATCGGTTTTAAATTTAAGTTGCTCGGCGTAACTAAAGTGTTGCAACGCACACCCGCCGCAACTGTAAAAGTAAGGGCAGGGCGGGTTAACCCGGTTTTTGCTTTTTTTAACAATTTTGTTTGTCCGCGCCAAACAATAGTTTTTGTTGTCTAAAACAATTTCGGCATCCACAACTTCATCAACAAGGCAGTTGTTAATTAAGGCAATTTTGCCATCAATTTTTGCAACGCCTTCGCCATTCATGCCGTAATCAAAAATTATAGTTTCCATAATGAATAACACCTTTTAATCCGTTTTTAATTAGCCGAGAAAGAAACGCCCCCAATGCATCCAATGTGCAATGCAAGTTGCCCTTAAACCACTCAACATAACAATCAATAATGCCGCCCACAATAAATTGCACGGAAAGTTTAAATAAATCTAGCTCGGTAACATATTTCATAATTTCAAAGTTGTTAGAAATGCCCTTTAAAATAAAAAATTTTATTTTGTCCATAAAATTTATTTGCGCCTCACACTTAACAATAAGGCGATAATATTCAATATCTTTAAGTAAAATTCCGTTTAACTTTTCAAACATCATTTCGGGGTTTAGGCTAATGTCGGTCATTCTAAAATCGTTTTCAAACTCTTTAAAATTGTTGCATATTTGCGCCAAAATTTGATTATTTAAATCGGTTAAATTTTCAAAATGCAAATAAAATGTGCCGCGCGTAATATTTGCAAGTTTAACCACATCGGTAACCGAAAATTTTTTGTTGCCATTTAAAAGGTTAAGATAGGCAATGGTTATGTTCCTTTTGGTGGCAACGCTGTTTTTATATTCTGTTTTCATGCCTTTATTTTATAAATTGTGAACAGATTTGTCAAGTTTTGTGCAATATTTTTTAAAATTTTAAATAAAATTTGCATTTTTTGTTTAGTTGCATTGTAAATTAAAGCTTGGTTTATTATAATTTTAATATACTAAAGATTTAAGGAGAAATTATGGCAAAAAAAGTTGCTTTGGTGGTAGATAATTCCGCCTGCGTTTATGAAAACGAAAAAGAATATTTAAACATTGCAAAAACAATTCCTATTTCATTTATTGTTAATGGGGAAGAATATTATGAGGGCGAAAATATGTCGTATGAACAATTTTACGCCTATTTGGCAGATAAAAAAACCGATGTAAGCACCTCGCAGCCTAGCATTGAGGTGGTTAAATCTGCTTGGCGTGAAATTTTAAATACGCATGACGAAATTGTTTACATATTGCTTTCTAGCGGGTTAAGTGAGGCGTGCAACACAGCAATTAATGCTAGCCACGAGCCTGAATTTGAAGGCAGGGTTTTTGTGCCTAACAATCAGCGCGTTGCCTATATGAACAAAATGGCATTTTATGAGGCAAGATATTTAATTAATCAAGGCAAATCGGGCAGCGAAATTAAAGAATATTTGGAAAAAACAAAGTCAGAGTGCGGTGTTTACATTGCCGTTAACACTTTAAAATATTTAAAAAAGGGCGGGCGCGTTACCCCGGCTGCCGCAGCAATTGGCACCCTACTTAACATTAAGCCAATTTTGCAAATTCATGGTGGCAAGTTAGATGCTTACGCCAAGGTTATGAGCATGAAACAGGCGCGCGCAAAAATGATTCAGGCCATGCGCAAAGAGATTATGGAAAAATTTCCAGAAGAATATAAAGAGGGCAAAGTTTTCATTGGCATGGCACACAGCGAGCCTGACCTTAACAGCCAAGAGCTTAAAGATTTTATTAAAGAAGTTAAAGATGCTTGCCCAGATTTGCCATTTTTCACCTGTGACCCATTGCCACTATTTATTGTTTGCCACACCGGCCCGGGCGCGCTTGCGTGCGGCTATTGTGTGGATAGGCTTGGCATTTTTAATAAAAAAACTAGCAAAAACTAGTTTTTTTTATTTCCCTTTACAAAATGTTAGTTTTGTGTTAAAATATTTTTATGGACGAAAATGAAATTGTTATAAATAAATCTCGCTTTATTGCGTATAAATTTAATTTAAACAGCCTTGATGATGTTAAAACGCATTTGGCAAATTTAAAAAAGGAGCACAAAAAAGCAACCCACATTTGTTATGCCTATGTGTTTAACATTGGCGTGGTTAGTGAAAAATGTTTTGACGATGGTGAGCCGGGCGGCACGGCGGGTTACCCAATTTTAAATGTTATTAAAAAGAAAAACTTAACAAACACACTTATTGCCGTGGTTAGATATTTTGGCGGCATAAAACTTGGCGCGGGCGGGCTTACGCGTGCCTACACAAAAGCCGCAAGCAGCGTTTTGCAATAGATGTAAAAAAATTCCACAAGTTGTGGAATTTTTGTTTTAAATTATAACTCCGCCCTGGTTTTTTGCAATTGGAATTTCAACATCAAGGTCATAATCCAACCCAACATAGGCAGATAAATTGCGCCTTGTTAAATTTTGGCCAACATATTCTGCAATTTTATCTTCCCTATCTTGCCTAACCAATTTAATAAAGTTTTGCAAAAATGTTTTGTAATTTTCGTCAGTTTCGCTGGCAACAATTTCTTTAAGCAATTTATCCATATAAATAAAGCTTAACATGTTGGCTTCAATTTCCATAGGGTGGGTAAATTCAATGCTTTCAATTTCTTTGGCGGCAGATTTGGCAAGCACATTAAAACTCTCTTTACTGGTGCAATATTGCAAGTTGCTTATAATTTGCGAATTTTGTTTTTTGTAATTTTCATACAAACTTTTGTTTAAAATAATTTGCACAATATGTTGAAATTCATGCCCAGAAATTGTAAGTTTATAAATAAAATAATGCAGTGCCAAATCGTTTTCTAGGCTATAGTTTACATTAAATTGCTTTTTGAATGCCAAAGAATATATTAAATTGTTGTGGCGGTTTAGCTTTAAATCGTCTCGCATAAAATAAACGTCAAATTTATTGTGTTTTTCCAAATAATGCAAATATGCTTCGGTTTTTTCATATTGCAGTTTTTTAACAAGATGAATGTTAATATCAAAATTGGCACTAGATAAAGAGTTGATGCGCATAATATACTCTAAATATAGTAGCAAAAAGTTGTTAGTTTCGTCTGCAGAAATTGAGTTGTGTTTATAGATAGTTTTAAAATAATTGTTCATTAAATTTAAAAGCGAATTATCACTTAGTGAGGTTATCTTTTGTGCGTGTTTCATGATGTTCATTATACAACAAATTTTTAACTTGTCAATAAGTTTTTAAAAATAATTGCAAAAAAACTTAAAATGTTATAAAATGCCAATATGGATATTAAAAAACTTATTGCAAACAACATAAAATTTAATGCGGGCGTTAATTTAGAGGAACTTATTATTGAAAGCATTTCGGCAGATAAGGGGGACTATTGCCTGCCTTGTTTTGCGCTTGCCAAAACCCTAAAACAAAACCCTATGGCTATTGCAAATGAGGTTGCAAACAGCGTTGTTGTGGGCAAAGAGATTCAGCGCGTTGAAGTTGTTGCCGGATATGTAAATTTCTTTTTGAATAAAGAAAAAATTAGTGCGGAAATTTTGAAGGAATTTAAAGGCAAATTTGCCACAAGCGAGGGAGCAAACAAAACCGTGCTTATAGATTATGGCAGCCCAAATTTGGCCAAATATTTGCATATTGGCCACCTTAAAACCATAATTATTGGTGAAAGTTTGGCACGCCTTTACGATTTGTTTGGCTACAACACCAAGAGGCTTTGCTACACGGGGGATTACGGCACTCCATTTGGCATGATGATTGCGGGCATGTTTAAATATGGCAGCATGAGTGAAGTTATAAGATACGGCAATGAGGCGTTGCAAAATTATTATGTTAAATTTAATGCCCAGCTTGAAAAGAACCCCGCACTTATTGACGAGGCACGTGAAATTTTTAAAAAGATAGAAAACCGTGACAGTGAAATTTACCCAATTTATGAAAAGATAATTGAAATTGCACTTAAAGAAGCAAAGCAGATGTTTTCAGTTTTGGGCGTTAAGTTTGATGATTTCCGCGGGGAGATGTATTACAACCAGTTTGTGCCAAAAATTGTTAAAGAGCTTGAACGCAAAAAACTGTTAAAAGAAAGTGAAGGCGCAAAAATTGTGGATTTAACCCCATATGATTTAACACCTTCGGTTATTATTAAAAATGACGGCACATCGCTTTACACCACGCGGGATATTTGCGCGGTTATTGAAAGGAACAAAGAATATAAGTTCGATAAAATGCTTTACGTGACCGATGTGGCGCAAATTTTAAACTTTAAACAACTAATCAAAATTATGGAACTTATGGGCTATAAGTTTTATAAGGATATGGAGCACGTGCCTTATGGCAGATTTAGCCTGCCGGATGGCAAAATTAGTTCCCGCCGCGGCAAACAGGCAGTGTTAACCGATTTAATTGCCTACATTATGGATAAGGCGCGCAACGTTATTAAAGATAGGCATTTTGAGCATGAAAACCCAGATAAAGTGGTTAAAATTGTTGCCCGCGCCGTGCTAAATTATAGTGTGCTTAAAGTGGAACGCATTAAAGATTGCGTATTTGACATTGACCTTGCCTTTTCTTTTGACGGGGAAACGGCGCCTTACATGCTTTACACTTACACAAGGCTGGAAAGTATTTTAAGGAAATACACAAAAACTTCCGCCAAGCCGGACTATGCCTGCTTTGATGACGATGCGTTTATGCTTACAAAATATATTAACGATTTTTCCGCCACGCTGCACACAAGTTTGGAAAAGCGGGATATTAGCATTGTTTGCAAGCGCGTTATGGAAATGTGCAAAACATTTAACCACTTTTACACCAACTGCAAGGTGCTGGACGGCAACCCTGCCACCACCAACGCAAAAATTAAACTTGTTAAGGCGCTTAAAGCCACACTTAAAACCGGCTTTAACATAATGTGCATGGATACATTAAAGGAAATGTAAAAAATAAAAAAAATCTATTGACAAATTACAAACAAATTGTTATTATTGTTATGCTTTAATTAAAATGCGTGGCAAAATGCTGCGTGCGAAAAATAATTTAATAGAAATAGGCGTATGCCTATATGCTACTGTGGCTCAGGGGTAGAGCACCACCTTGGTAAGGTGGGGGTCGCGGGTCCGATTCCCGCCAGTAGCTCCACTGCTAAACTCGTTAAAATGCTTATTTTATAGGGCATCTAGCGAGTTTTTTCGTTACTAACATTGTCCTTAAAAGCACTTTTTTTAAAAATGTAAAAGTGTAAAATATAAAAACTAGTTACATTGCCCAACATTTGTTTGACTTAAAACTTTTTTTATATAAAATTATTTAAAAGGGGAAGCATGAAAACAAATTCTTGGAAAATACGCATATCTTATGAAATTTTTATGCTTTTTTTCACTTTGCTTTTAGCGGCAGTTTTTATTTTTGATTGTGCGGATATTTATTATGCGGATTACGCGTTTGAATACATCCAACAAAAATTTGTTATTTTAATTATTCCTTTTGCAATTTATGTTTTGTGCATTGTTGTGGGAGAGTTAATTAGCCGCCTTATCCCCGCCAGGCGCGAGTATAGCCCGCAGCCCCAAAAACATTTTAGCGGCATCAGTTTGGGCTTTATTGCAGAAATAATATTAAAATCTATTTGTGCCTTAATTTGCCTAGGCGTTAGCATATTTTGCATTGTTAAATTTGCCACATTTTCGCTTACAGATGAAAGTGCAAATGTGCAAGTTTTAAATCTGTTAAAAAGCCTTGCGCCGTGGATAATTTTATGCTTTGTTTTGTGGCTTGTGGTGGCAATATTTAAATTCCCCAACCACAAATTAAAAACAAGGTTTTGGGATAGTGAAAAATTTATATTTTTTGTTAGAATTTTTATTTTAGGGCTTGCCATTGTGCTGCTTGTTTTGGGCATCATAAACGGCGGGCAAAATGAAGTGCTAGCTAAAGCCATTAAAATTTGTAGGGAGTGTATTGGAATAGGTTAAAGGGGAAATATGCAGACGCAAGACATTGTTATTTGGGTGTTAACTTTTGTTGCAATAGTGGTTGTTATTTTAGCATTTGGCTATGCTATTTTTTGCCTATTTAAAACAAAACGCGCACACAAAAAACTCACCTTTAAGCAATGGTGGCAAATACATAAACCTACTAAAAGGCGTTTAATTCAAATTTACGCAGCACTTTTATATAACATTAACATTTCAGGCTTTATATCTGGCAGAATTTACACCGGCAGCAGCAAACTTTTATGTGTGCCCGGGCTTAACTGCTATTCCTGCCCCGGGGCAATTGCCGCTTGCCCGCTTGGCGCGCTGCAAAACGCACTTGCCAGTTCTAACAAAAAATATATTTATTATGTGTTTGGCATCATTATGCTTTATGGCATACTTTTGGGCAGAACTATCTGCGGCTGGCTTTGCCCAGTGGGCTTGGGGCAAGAACTTTTATTTTCTATTAAAACACCAAAATTAAAAAAGAGCAGATTTACAAAAGTGCTTTCCTATTTTAAATATGTTGTGCTAATTTTGTGCGTTGTTGCCATCCCGCTAATATTTGCTCGCGGAGGAATAACCTTGCCCGCATTTTGCAAATACCTATGCCCGGGTGGAACGCTAGGCGGAGCAATATTTTTGCTTGCACACCCTAACAATGCCTCGCTTTTAAGCTCGTTGGGGCTATTGTTTTTGCTTAAATTTAGTGTGCTTGTTATATTTTGCGCGGCAAGCGTGTTTATATTTAGATTTTTCTGCCGCTTTTTCTGCCCATTGGGCGCAATTTATGGCCTATTTAACAAGTTTGCACCAATTGGCATTAAACTGGATAAATCAAAATGTATTGGCTGTAACCGTTGCAAACAAAAGTGCAAAATGGACATCTCCCATGTTGGTGACCACGAGTGCATAAACTGCGGCGAGTGTGTTGCTTGCTGCCCAACCAACGCAATTAAATGTAAAGGTTTGCCAGCGGAAATTGCGGACGCTCAAGAGCAACCCGGCAAAACTTCTAAGAAAAAGAAGGTTACAAATGTTATAATAGTTATTACATTAATAGTAATTTTAATTGGCGCGGGGGTGTATTATAACTTTTTGGATAAATCTTACTTGCAAAACCAACCACAAAAAGTGTATACTATTGGTGAAGTTTGCCCAGATTTTGAACTAAATTTGTTAAATGGAGAAAATTTTACGCTTTCTGCACAAGATAATAAAGTAATAGTAATTAACTTTTGGGCAACCTGGTGCGGTGGCTGTGTGGAAGAGTTGCCAGATTTTAACCGCATTGCTAGTGATTACGCAGATGATGTTTATGTTTTAGCAGTAGATAGTGACGAAACGCGTGAAGTTGCGCTAAATTATGTTACCTCACGCGGGTGGGATAGTTGGGCTGTTAATTTTGCTATGGACAACAACTCTCAACTGTTTAAAATGCTTGGCGGGAAAGATAGCCTGCCTATTACAGTTGTTTTGGACTTGGATAGGGTTATTGTTAAGCAATACAATAGTGTTAGTTATCAAGTTTTAAAAGGGGAAATAGAAAGTTTAATTAAATGAAAAGAAAGATATTAAATATAATTATGTTTGTGTTTGTAGGGTTATCAGTGGCAGGGCTTACTGTGCTTGCCGTATCTTTCTTTATTAAGCCAGAAAACACGCACGAGCACAGTTATGTTTGGTCCACCGTGCAGGATGCCAACTGCCAGCACGATGGCATTATGGAGGGCAAGTGCAGTTGTGGGGATAAGATAACCAAAATTTTGCCGCAAACCGACCATAATTTTGTGGTTGTGGATGAGCCCGCCGCCACTTGCGAGCACGAAGGCAAGCGAATGGAAAAATGTAGTTTTTGTAATCTCGTTAAAACGGGCAGTGAGCAAACTATCCCGCAAACCGGTCACAAATGGAACGAAGGGCATATTGAATTGCAGCCAGATTGCACCAACCCGGGGCGCAAAACTTGCACTTGTGAATATTGCCACACTCAGCAGCAATTTACAATAGATGCGCTTGGTCACGATGTGGATGAGGTAAACTGGGTTATAGATAAAGATCCAACATTTTTTGAAAACGGAAGTAAATCCCATCACTGCAAAAGGCAGGGCTGCCAATTTAAAAAAGATATAACGCCAATAGACAAACTAGAACTAACCAACCCCGAAGTAACCTACAACATTAAACTAACCAAAACTAATGGGGAAAACTTGCCAACCAGCACCACGCCAACCATTGTTGTTAAGGATGCCGCCGGGCAAGAAAAGGGCAGAACGGATGGGTTTAATTATTCAATTACCTTGCCATCAAACCAAATGTTTTATGTAACTGTAAGCAATTTGCAAGCGGGTTATACTGCGCAAGAAAGTTACACTCTAACGCCAGACGTAACTGATGTTAAAATAAAAATCCCTGCCGCACCAATAGAGTTTGTTACCGAAACTCACGGAAGATATGCCATAGGCTCAGTTATTGTGGATGACCCAATTAAAGTTTTGGGGCGCAATTCGGGTGAGGATTATGAAACATCACTTGGCAAACTTTTAAAGCAATATAAAGGCTTGTTTATTAACACCTATTTTAATACTTGCCCAGCCTGCAATGCCGAAATGCCTTATTTTAAAAACGCTTATAATGCCACCAGCCGATATGGGGAAAAATATAGTGATGAAATTGCTGTGGTTATGATAAATGTTCAAGATCACGACGATGCTATCAGAAACAAAAAGAACAGCGAAAACATCCCTATGATGATGGCAGCACGCGACGTTTGGCTAAGCGCACATTTTAGAAATATTTCTGGGGATTATTACCCAACTTCAATTTGGATAGATTGCGAAGGCGTAATTGTAGGCTCATACACTGGTGCAATTTACAATTTTACCAACTATTTTGATATTTTGTTAGATAGATATTACACTATTAAGGGCAAAACTCGCCCTAGTGATAAAGTGCAAACAACGGCTAGTGCCACAAAAATTTATGTTGTTGAACCTAAAAAGAGGAGGATTGTATGAAACCATTAAAAACAATTGCAATAAGTTTTGTTGTTGTAATAATTATGTTGTCGTGCGTTGCGTTTTCTGCTTGCGGAAAAAATGCTTACGAAGTTAGGCTATCTATTGCAAGCGGGTGCAATATAAGCACAGATAATTTGCAGGTGGAATTGTTTGATTTTGATGGCAAAAGTGTTAAAAAAGCAGCATTAAACAATGGCAAAGTAAATTTTAATGTGGATAGCGGAAATTATGTTGCCGCGCTGTCACCTATTGGTGAGCAATATGACTACGCTGTGGCAATTTTAACAAAAAGCAAAAAGACCGCCACAATTACACTAAAAAATGCAAGCAAAGAATCTAACTCAGATGAGTTTTTGCACACACTAACTGTTTACATTAAAAACTTTAACATTCAAAATGATTATAGATTGGAAGTGTGTGAAACTTCACCTTTGGGCGTTTGCCGCAATGTGGATAATGTTGAAACAGAAAAGGTAAACTTAAATTTAAAATTTAATAGTTACAACGCAAAACTTTTGGTGGCAGGCAATCAGTTGAACGCGGTAGATTTCAGTTTTAATGATGCCAAAAGATTTGTAATTTTGTAATTTTAGGAATTAAAAAAGTAAAAAATTTTAATTAAAAGTTAAAAAAATTAAAAAATTTAGTTAACAATTAAAAAATTTAAAAATAAAATATAAAAGATAAAAAAGTTAAAATATAAAAAAATAAAAAAGAGCAATAGTTTGCTCTTTTTTAATGTTTCCACCAATTGTTGCGCTTGTGCCTTACAATTATAAATGTAATCCATGCGCCAGCAATAATGGTTATTGGTACCAGCACCACAATCCAAATTATGGCATTGTTAAAATTATCTGTTATAACTGGCTCTTCTTCTGGCTCTGTTGGCGGAGTAGGTGGGTCTGGCTGTTGCGCTGTTATAATAATGTTAAAAGTTAATTCTTTAATCTCATAATTTTGTGCGTCACTGCCAACATATTTTGCCGCAGCGGTAAACGAGTTTGAAGTTATTGCTTGGTTTTCATTTACCCACACAAAATTTTGTGGTGGAGTAATTTCTTTTAGCGTTTTTGCAGCGAAATCCACATAAATTGTGTTGGAATTAACATTTGGCTTTTGCGCTTTTAAAATGTTAAAACTTTTTTGTATGCTGCCCGCGTAATTGCCCTTAAAATTAATATTAAAATTAACTAATCCCGCATTGATTTGGTTGTTTAAATAAACAATATCATAATCACTGCCTAAATATAGTTGAACGCCCGCCCAAATTATGGTAGGGTTAACCGTTTTTATTGTGCCGTCATAGGTTGGATTAATAATGTTAGAAATATTTACATCTGTTTCAGTTAACTGCTTTGCAGTAATTGTAAATGTGGTGGATTTTTGCCCGCTAACATTTTCTAAAAGCGGCAAAATTTTAATTGTTGCAACGCCCACATTTATGTTTTGTGTGTATTCAATTGTGTAATAGTAACTAGGCAGTTCTTCTCCATCAATTGTAACTTTAATGCGCGGCTTTATTTGATTGCCAGTGAAATTAAAATCTAAATCCAAAATTTGAATAGAGGCATCATTTAAATTGTAAGTTTTGCCGTCATCAATTAGGGCAACAAGCAAAGTATCTTTGGTTACAGTGTAAGGCTGATTTGCGCCCACAACGACACCATCTGCTTGCCAGCCTTTAAAGCCGGGTAGGCTGCAAGCCTCGGTTGTAATTTGATTGCCATATGTTTGATATTTTACCGCTTGCAGCGTGTTGCCAACTAAAAATTGCACTTTAAAATAATCTAAATAATCCGCATACAACTTATCCGCACTTGTAACAGTGTAATTGCTGCCCGCAAAGTAACTGTTTGATGCACTAGTCCACTTATATATTTTGTTGCCCGCACTATCAAATAGCGGCAAGTAAACCACTTCATTTTCCGCGTAATATTGCGTTGAATTTTCATTCATAAATATCAAGTTGATTGCAATTTTGTTTTTTACTTGAATGTTAAATGTTTTATCACTATTTATTTCAATTTGTTCGCCCGCGCTGTAACTATTGCCAGTTGCCACATCATAATAACTAAAAATATATTTTTTATTATCAAAATTTATTAAATTTTCACTGCCAAAAGTAAATAATTTACTGTTGATTGTTGTTGTGTAAACCGTGCCCGCATCATTAAATTTTAAATTAAAACTGCATATTGAAATTTTAATTTTGCCATTTTCTATTGTGGCATTGTAACTTACATCTGTAAAACTAATTTTATTTAAATCCTGCTCTAAAACATTATCACATTCTATATAAATTTCATTTTCTAGTTTAGGAAAATCAATTTTTATTGTTGGCACACTATCAACAAACTTCAAATTAAAATTGTTTTTTGAAAAGTAAATATCTGTGTTGCTGTTATTAAACTCGCAGTTGGATATTTGTAGCAATTTTCCATCCGCAGTGTTGTCAAAATACAGTGCACAGTTATTTTTTGCGCTAGAACAATTTACAAATTGGCAGTTTTTAAGCGTAACACCGCAATGCTGCTGATAAATTGCCCCGCCCATGCTGCTGCTTTGACAGTTATTAAAAGTTACATATTCTAAATTTGCATAGCCACTTGCCAAATATAATGCGCCATTGGTTCGGTTTTTTTGTCCGCCTTCAATAATGATGCGCGCGTTTTTGTTGCCTTTTAAATTAAAGGTGCCATCATCCCCATTAAATAAAAATAAATATGTATCCCCGCCCGTTATTGTGATATCATTGTTTACATCTGGGTCAACTTCAATGTTTATTTGCCTATAACAGTCCGCTTTATTAATATAACAATCATTTAGCAAATAAATTGTTTTGTTCCTATACGCGTCATTTTGCCTTAACAACAGCACCGCCTCATCAAGGGTAAAAAACTTTTCGTTATCTATGCGGCAGGCATAAATATTTGTTTGTGCGTCCCCTTCCGACAAGGTGTTGCTGTAAGCAGTGGTTTTAAAAAATCTATTTACCGCAATTGCTTTGTACGTTGGCTTTTTGCTGCCATAATTAAACTCATCTATAAAAGTGTTGGAGTAAGTAAACCCCGCAATTTTATAATTTGTGTTATCCGTTGTAACATAAATTTCATACCCTAAGTGGCTATCACTTTTTTTGTTGCTTATTGTAATTGTTCTTGCGCTGTTGGATTTTTGTATGCTAACAATTTCTGGCGTAGCGGAGTATTGCTTTTGCTGCTCGCTAACCGCTAAATTGTTGCGAATATAATTATATTCAAAACGATCCGCCAGCCAAAAATGAGTATATTCCTTTTTAATGTTAGGGTTTTTCATTAATTCTTTAAAGGTTGAACTGGTGTTGTTGCGGTTAAATTTGGTGTAACGGTTGTTGGAATCCACATCTCTAAAAAATCCCCAACGCTCGTAATATTCGGATAAATCTATGCCCGTAACTAGCGAAGAATAATACACCATTTTTTCGTTATTGTCGGACAAATTGGTGGCGGGATCCTGCCTAAAAATATTGTTTAAATCTGCCCAAAAGTTAGGGAAAACCGACTCTAAATACCACCAAAGCATGTAATTTCTATCATTAATTTGTGTTGCGGGGTATAAAATGTGCCCATCCCTAAAAGCCTCGGCGTTTAGGCTGTTGTCGCTAGAAAGGGCTTCAAAACTGCGGTCAAACGGCTGCCAAGATGAATTAGGAGATTTATTTAGCAGCATTAAATAGGCGTAAGTGGCGTTCATGTTGTTAGTGGTTTCGTCAATTTTGCGCCGGAATGTGTCTATTTGATGGCCAACCTCGTGCACCATATTGAAAAGGTTTCTATCCCCAACCGAAGCGGTGTTAAAGTTTGCAAAAAAGTCATGCTCGTAATAAAAACCTATGTGATAATTTGTTGTGTATGCGCCCGAATTTGGCTGCACTGACATATATCTAAAATTGATGTTTATATAGTTATTAATTTCATCCCAATTGTTGTTGTGAGATTCTGGCGAAGTGGCAATGCCGTTAAACTCCAACTGCTGGGTTATAAAATCCCCCCAAAGTTCAAGGTTAATGGTTGGGGAAATGGTTTTGTTAACTATGTAGTTATCATATAGGCTTGAAGATGTTGTGGTTATAATTGTGTGGTCGGTTACAAGTTCTGCTAGGTTTAACATACTTGTTTGGTTTGCTAGCCTTTTTTGCTCATACTCTTTTAGCATGTCTAAAAATGCGTTTTCATCTTCCCCTTTTTTAAACACGGGGTAAAACCCGCCGCCTTCAATGTAAACTTTAACGTCACCTTGCTGGGCATAATTAAAATTATTTTTTAAATATATTGCGCCACCCTTAATTTCGTTTTCTGGTATATGGCTATTAACAAAAGTAGGATATGTAAACACATTCATGCCCCTTTGTAGGGTGAGTTCACTTCTGTATCCGCCTTTCCAATAGCCGTGGTTTTGCGTAAAAATTATTTGTGGCAAATTGTTTGTGTTGGCGTCCACAAACACCCTAATTTCTTGCCCAGTTAAGCCGTAAATGCCGGTTAAAATAAGGTCACTTGTTGGATATCTTAAATTTAAACTGCTTAGCCTATTTCCCAAATTGCCTAGTTGCCAAATTTGATTTTTTTGGCTAGAAAACTCTCGCAACGCAGTGTATTTAACATGGCCTAAAATAACTTGTTCTGCCCGAGATAAATATTGTGTGGAAGTTGCGTCACTATACTTGGTTTTTAAAGTGGCAATCTCTTCTAATGTGGTGGGCGCTGCTAGTTGGGTGCAAGTGTAATCAGTAAAAAGGGATTTTACTTCTTCTGGCAGAGTGGCGCTAGCAAAACTGGCGGCATCCGCAACAACAGGACGATTAACAAAAATGCCCGCAAAAAATGCTAAGCAGCAGCATAGCAAAATGTATATTATGTAATATTGCCTTTTACCCCTCATAAAAATTAGTTTAACATATATTTTTGTTTTTAACTAATGTTTTAATTAAAAAAATTAATTTAAAATATTTTTTAAAATTAAAAAATGTGCTAAATTTTTAAAACGCTTGACAGATTTTTATTTTTATGTATAATAATCCCATTAAAAATAAGGAGGTTTAACTGGCTAGGGCTCGCCCCCAATAGAGCACTTTCTTAGTAAAACAAGAAAGTGGCCTTTTGAGGATGCCGTAACCTCATAAAAAACGAGCAAAAATTTCAATTCGCTAGTGTAGCACAGAGGTAGTGCACTGCCTTGGTAAGGTGGGGGTCGCGGGTCCGATTCCCGCCAGTAGCTCCATTAACAAACTCGTTAAAATCTCTATTTTAGAGTGCATTTAGCGAGTTTTTTGTTTGAACATTATGGGTTGCAAATATTTGTAAAATTTTAAAAGATGTGATATAATAACCAATATAAAGGGAAATTGTATGAATAAAGCGGACATAATAAAAGCGCAAAAAGAGGTGCTTGAAGTTTATAAAAACAAATTATATTACGCAAAATATCTTAAAAACACGGAAGAAGTTAAAGAAATTAAAGCAGCGTTAAAAAGCAAACTAATTAAAAAAGCTTTTGCAGTTTTTAAAACAAACGATTTGCAAAAAATTGAAATTTTTTTTAAAAATGAATTTGCGCAATATCCACAAAGCTTGCGTGCAATAATTTTTGAAAACACCGCCTCTTTTGTTGTTGATGGCAAAAGTATATATGAAAACCCTTCTATAAATGTATTTTACTTATTAAAGCCGCTTGATGATCGTGATGCGTCTATAGCCGTTAAAGAGCTGTTTAAAGCCGGTTTTAATCCAGCTTATGTGCCTCATTTATTCCCAAAATATGTAAATACCAGATTTGGGGCAATGTCAACATTGGGTGATTTGTTTAAGGAAATTGAGTTTTTAGCGCAATTATCTTACACGGCCGAACAAAATGGAACAAAGGTGGAAGTGCCATATATATCCGCTAGCCGATATGGCGCATTGTTTTCTGACTTCTTTACGGTAATTGGCAAAGACAAAGCAAGCCAAATTGACTTAACTGAATATGTAAACAAGTTAAAAGCGCTTCAAAGCAAATATCCAAATTTGCAAATTATTAAATTTTTACAAAATGCAAGTTTATATACACCTTTAATAAATGAAAATAATGTTCTTCAATTTGCGGAAAATCCTGAAACTCTTGATGCATTGTTTGATAATTATACATTTTTAGAGACAATGAAAAATGTGTTTCTTTCATTAGATTCTGACGCAAAAATTGAATATTTAAAAAAATATATAAATCATCCAAAATTTAAAATGATAATAAAACCTAATGAAACCATTGCAAAAATGCTTCGTTTGGGGTTTTCGGATAAAACAGAGTTTTTAAATTTTGAAAAATTTATGCCAATTTTTGAGTTTTTTGCAGATGACCCAACTATTTATGCAATGTTTTTTACAGATTATGTTCCAGATGGAATGGCTAAAGAAATGAAAAATAAACTAGAGCAAATAACTGCCTTGCCAGAAGAAGAACAGCATCAGCAAAAACTTGAAATGATGAAAAATTATATAGCCGATTTTGTAAAATATGGCATTATTGATGAAGAAACTTATAATAATGTTTTAAAAATTGTTCAAAAATACAACAAAGGGATGACCTTAGAAAAACTTAAATCGATTATTGAAAAAAACAAAAATTTAAAAGATGTTATGCATGATTGCGAATACAATATTTATGGGTTGGGCGAATTTGAAGCCATATTCCCTAGAAGCCGCTTGCAAGCCTTGCCAGAAATTGCCGCATATAAAAAGATGCCATTAGAACAAAAAAGAAACTTTGATGTTAAAACTTATGGCCAATTTGCAAGTTTGCCTATATTTAGCCAAGATGATAACACAAAGCGCGCATTGGTAGAGTTTATTGCAGTTATGGGGCTGTTTGAAACGGATGCCGATGTTGAAAAAAGAAAACAATTTGCTTATAAAATTGCAACCGACTATGGGCTGTTTAAAGAAGATGACTGGGATGTAATTGAACCTCTATGCAAAGCCGTTTATGGCAGAGGATATGAAGCAACAGATTTAGGCGAAAAAGAACAAGCCGTTTTAGAAAAGTTTTTTGAACGAGTAAATACAAAAATATATGAACACAGGTTGTTGTCTGTAATTCCGGCTGATATTGCAGACGCTTTTGAGGGTGCTTTTTCGCAAGAATATGGAAGATATATGTTAACTGAAAGGCGCCTTGCGGATTTGAAAAAACTAACAGGTTCTTTTGGCAAAAAAGTTAACAATTTTTTATCCCCTTATGCAAAAGTTGGCTCAACCTACCGCTTAAAGAAAGATGTGGTTATTCCGGAAAATTTGTCTCATGGCGGCAAATTAAAGCCCGAACTTACCGAAGAAGAGTATTTGAAAATGGTAGAAAACCCACACTATGCCGCTTTCTTAAATCCGTTTGAAGAAATTAACGAAACAAAATTAAAAGTTCGCACCGATTTATCTGCTTCAGATAAAGAAACAGTTGTAAACATCTTATTAAATTCCAGATTGTCAGACCATTTAAATATTGGAAGCATACACAGATTATTTGATGGTTGCGCTCTTAAATATGACCCAGAGTTCTTTGATTTTTTATCTAAAAATTTTGAATACTTTTTAGAATCTGAAGTAAAGCAAAGTTCTTTAAAAACCTTTCAACGCGGATTAGAAAACGCAACTGCATATTATCAGGCTAAGGGAAACAACAATCCAACATTCCAAGATATTTCAACCTATTTGGAAAGCGTGCCATTTGTGTTTGGTTTTGGTTTGGATGAATTTGCCAAAGAAGTTAAAAATGCGGGTGTAAAATCACAAGAAACATATTCATTTTATGAATCATTAAAACCTGCCATGGAAAGCCGAAAATTAACAACTGTTCCAAGGCACCAAAAAACTTATGTTTACACCGATAAAAATGGAAAGAAATATAAAGTTTTAACAAAAATTTTGCGTTTGGACGACCCTGCTAATATGCTTGTTGGCGAAAGCAAATTTACAAATTGCTGTCAAGTTTATCACAATGCAGGGCAAAAATGTATGGAACACGCAGCAACTAGCCAAAATGGTGGCATATTGGCAACTTATTTAATAAATGATAAAGGCGTGCCAGAGATGTTAACACAATCTTGGGTATGGACACTAGAATCTAAACTCTGCTTGGACAATGTTGAAGCAACTGAGTTAGTAAAAAACCAAAACAGTGAAACGCGAAAGTTACACCAAGACATTGCCACTTTTGGAATAACTGAAGCGGCAAAAGATTTAATAGAAATTTCTAAACAAGCAGTGGAAGAATATGTTGCAAAAAGGACAAAAGAAATAGAATCTTCTAACTTAACGCCAGAACAAAAAGCGAAAGAATTTAAAAATTTGGAAATTTTTAAAGCAAGGCAAACAATTAAAATTGTTACGGTTGGCGAAGGCTGTGATGACTTGCGCGTTAAAGAATCTTTCCCTGAGACGGAAAGTGCATTAAATTCCTCTGGCCCTAAACACTATGAAGGATATAGAGATTCAGGCGTTGAGGTGGAAACAGAAACCACACGAGATGGCATATCGGTAGGCGGCAGAAGTAAACAACATATTATTATAAAAAGTGATGACGAAATTTTGCCAATTGATGAAGCATATGAAGACGTTGCTTTTTATAAAGATGAAAGAAGAATTACATTTAAAGCATCTGAAAACATACCGCACTCCACACTGCGCCATATAACAAAAATAGAAAACGCCGCCCACCGAGAAGAGATGAGAAACTACACCAAAAAAGATAAACCAACTCTTGTAAACGTTCAAAAACTTGCCCAAACATATGGTTGCAAGGTGGAAAATTTAAGGGTGCTGGCGGGTGAAGATTGGTATTATGTTTATGTTGATGACGGCAACACTATTGAAGTTGTGGATATGGCAAAAACAACACCAAGATTGCCAGACGAAATTGATAAACAACAAGAAGAATTAAAACTTGCCTTTAACACAATTTTATCTCAAAGTGTGGATGTGCAAGAAAATAAGCCACCAAAGGTTAAGCCAATTAAAGTAGATTTAAGGGAAGATACATCTTATTTGCTATATTTAATGCAAAAGAAATTGGGCATTGTGGAACAAGTTGGCGATGACCTTGTGTATGAGTGGGAAAAAGATGCCGACAAAAAGCCAATAACACCACAACAGCAGGAAGAAATTTTAAAAAGCATTAAAAAAATTAGAAAAGATGGCAATAAATCTTTAAAACTTCACAACCTTTGCTTTAAGGCAAGTGATAAAACCATTAAAAAAATTATTGAAGATGCATTAGCAAAACTTCAAGATGGGGGTGTTCAAATATGATGGAAGAAATAACCGAAATGAGAAAATTATCTTTAAGGCCAAAAGAAGAAATTGAAATTAAAAATGTTTTTGCAACCATATTGGCAAGTTTTAAAGCTAATAAAAAACTTATTGACAAAGTTTTTCTAACTGAAGTTGGTGCAAATTTTAATTTAAAACAAGCAACTGAAATTTTTGTGCCATCAGCCAATAATAGTTATGGCATTGTTGAAAAACCTTTTATAAACAACTATGGCAGAGTGGCAGAAAATATGACACCTTATGGAATTGTGGGTTTAAAGGTTGATAGAAAAATAATGTTTAAAAACTATTTGGAAATTATTAAAGTTTGCTTGGAAACAAGAAATAGTTTAATAATTCAACCTAATAAAATGAATGCCGCGTTAGATTGCATTATTACAATTATAAATGATGTGCTGGCGCAAACAGTTGACTTTTGCAAAATTGTTTTAACAACAAACGACATTGAAAATGAAGATATAGATTTGCTGCTTTACATTGGCAATAAAGAAAAATTTAACACCTTTAAAAATGAAAAAATTTATATAGGCGTTGGCAGATACGAACTTGTTGTGGATAGTGTGATAGATGAAAATTTAATTGAACATTGCAAGCAAGCAGGCGTAAAAATTTATAATTTAGATGAAACAACCTATGACAAACTGAACGCAGAAGGCAACAATTATTGCACCGCAATAATGAGTTCAAATAAAGAAACAATAAGGGAATTTTTAACTAGAACAAAATCTTCATTTTTGCTGGTTAACATTAGCCCAACAATGATTAATGATGTTAATTTATTTCCAGAGCAACTGTTAAAAAGAAAGAAAACTTTAATTTTTGAACAGCATTCTTTTAAAATTTAAAATTTTTAAATAATTTTTATTTTACAAATTGTTTCATTAGGGCAACAACTTGGCTTTTAACTTGCTTAACTGCCAAGTTTTTTTGTGTAATAATTGTGTAAATAAATTTGGCAATTTGCCTCATTTCCTTTTCCTTCATGCCCAAGGTTGTTACGGCTGCCGTGCCAAGGCGCAGGCCACTTGTTACTGTTGGGCTTAACTTTTCATTAGGGATGGAGTTTTTGTTGGTGGTTATGTTTGCCTTGTGCAAAAGTTCGGCCGCCTCTTTGCCCGTTATGTTAAACGGGGTTAAATCCACCAAAATAAGGTGATTGTCCGTGCCGCCAGAAACCAGTCTAAAGCCATATTTTTTTAATGCTTCGGCAAGCGCTTGGCAGTTTTTTATTGTTTGGCTTGCATATTGCTTAAATTCTTTGCTGGCAGCCTCTTTTAGCATAACTGCCTTGCCAGCAATAACATGCTCTAGTGGGCCACCTTGTGTGCCCGGGAAAACTGCACTGTCAATTTTTTTGGCAAGCTCGGCCTTGCAAAGGATCATGCCCCCTCTTGGCCCTCTTAAAGTTTTGTGTGTGGTGGTGGTTACAACATCCGCCCATTGGCATGGGTTAGGGTGCACGCCTGCCGCCACAAGCCCGGCAATGTGTGCCATATCCACCATTAAATATGCGCCCACGCTATCTGCAATTTGCCTAAAGCGTTTAAAATCTATAACGCGCGGATAAGCGCTTGCACCCGCAACAATAAGTTTTGGCTTATGCTCCAAAGCAAGGCGCGCCACCTCGTCATAATCTATCAACTCAGTTTGGCAATCTAGCCCATAAGAAACGGCATTAAAAATTTTGCCCGAAACATTAACCTTTGTGCCATGGGTTAAATGCCCGCCCGCCGGTAAGGACATGCCCAAAATAGTATCCCCCGGCTTTAAAAGTGCCATGTAAACGGCAAAGTTGGCATTTGCGCCCGAGTGTGGCTGCACATTGGCATGCTCGGCGCCAAAAAGCTTTTTGGCACGCTCTATTGCCAAACTTTCAATGGCATCAATATTTTCACATCCGCAATAATAACGCCTGCCAGGGTAACCCTCAGCATATTTGTTTGTTAGCACGCTGCCCATTGCCTCGCGCACGGCGGCGCTTGTAAAATTTTCACTTGCAATAAGCTCAATGTGTTGCTTTTGGCGTTTTTCTTCCTTTTTTATTGCGTTATATACTTCCAAATCTGTTTGTTTTATTGCTTTTAAACTCATTTTCACCTCACAAATATTTTAACAATTTATTTGCAAATATCCAACTTTATTAATAGATTTTTTGCATTTTTAAAAATTTTTATTTAATTTAAAAAAACAATAAAAATTATATGCATTTTGTTATGCTTTGTGATATAATTAAATTGGTATTGTACTTAAAGATGGAGGGAATATGGATTTTGATGTTGTTATTGTTGGTGCGGGCCCGGCTGGGCTGTTTGCTAGTTATGAGTTAATTAGCAAAAACAAAAATTTAAAAGTTTGTTTAATAGACCAAGGCAAGCGGGCAGAAAATAGAACTTGCCCAATGAAAACAACCGGCAAATGCGTAAATTGCAATCCTTGTCAAATTCTTTCTGGCTTTGGCGGGGCGGGCACTTTTAGCGATGGCAAACTTAACTTTATTCCAAAACTGGGCAAAAGTGATTTGTTTAAATATATGCCTGAAAGTGAAGCTTATAAAATTATTGACGAAACCGAGCAAATTTTTAACCAATTTGGCATGACGGCGGAAGTTTACCCTAAAGATGACAGTGAAAGTAAAAAAATTCAAAAAGAAATAGCAAAAAAGGGCGCAAGGTTGTTGCTTATTAAACAAAAACATTTGGGTAGCGATGCCTTGCCTAAATATATTGAAAATTTTACATCTTATTTAGAGCAACATGGCGTTACAATTATTGAATCGGGCACGGTTGAAGATATTGTGGACGGTTTGAACACAAACATTGTTTATTACACGCAAAACAACAAAAAATTTAGCATTAAAGCCAAATATGTTATTGTTGCCCCGGGCAGAACGGGTGCCGGCTGGGTGCAAAATTTGGCAGACAAACACAACATTCCATATTACAGCCAAAGCATAGAAATTGGCGTTAGGGTGGAGGTTAGAAAAGAAATTTTGCAAGATATAACCGACATTATTTACGACCCAACAATATTTATAAAAACCAAAACTTATGGTGATGAAATTCGCACCTTTTGCACCAACCCGGGCGGCTATGTAACCAAAGAGAATTATTATGGCTACATTTGCGTAAACGGGCACGCATTAAAAAATGTAAAATCTAACAACTCTAATTTTGCGTTTATAAGCAAAGTGTCGTTAACTCAGCCTGTTACCAACACCCGCCAATATGGGGAATCTATTGCTCGCATTGCAAACGTGCTTGGGGATAATAAACCAATTATTCAAACTTTAAAAGACTTAAGAAATGGCAGGCGAAGTGAGTGGCACCGAATTAACAAAGGCTTTTTGGAGCCAACTTTAAAAGATTGCGTTGCAGGCGATTTGGCACTTGTTTTGCCATATAGAATTATTAAAAACATTTTGGAAGGGCTTGAGGAGTTAGATAAAATTATTCCGGGCGTTAATAATGACGAAACCCTGCTTTATGGCCCAGAAATAAAATTTTTTAGCAACGAAATTGAAACGGACAACAAATTTAAAGCAACGGGCAAAAACATTTACTTTATTGGTGATGGCTCGGGCAAGGCGGGCAACATTGTGGTTGCGGCAGCCACTGGGCTAATTTCTGCAAGGGATATTTTAAATAGAATTTAAAAAAACGCATTGCGCGTTTTTTTTATGTATATTTTGCGTGTTGGCGCAAAGTTGTGTGCTTTAAATAAGGGTAGTTTGTGCTAAATTTAAGTTCGTCTTTAGTGTTGCGCATCATGGAATAATGCTCTCGCTCATTAAAAATAATATGATCGGCAAAATAAACGCCCAACAGTGCACAAATATCCATTAAACTTTGTGTGGCTTGCAAATCTTCCGCGCTGGGTTTAACTTCACCATTTGGGTGGGTGTGAAACACAATTATAGAGCCAACATTTTCATCAATAAGCATGCCAGTAAAAGCTTGTTTGTTTATAACCAACGCGTTGCAACTGCCATCAAAAATTTCTGTTTTAATAAGTTTGCCCATGGCGTTAAGGCACAAAATGTAAAGTTTTTCAGTGCTGCCAATGTCGTAATTCGATCTAAAATATTTAACGCAAGTGTCCACATTAATTAAAAATGTGCTAGAGGTTTTGCTTGAAGTTTTAAACATGTTGGCAAACTGGCCCAAACTTGTTAAAAACAATGTGGCATTATCCCCAATGCCATTAATTTTTTTAAGTTCGCTTGCGCTTGCTTCAACCACATTTTGCAACGAGCCAAATTTGTTTAAAAGGTTGTGAGCAATGTCATTAGTGTTTTTGCGGGGGATAACATAAGTTAGCAAAAATTCCAGCACTTCATGTGTGGCAAGTGCATTTAAACCAAATTTTTCAACTTTTTGCCTTAGCCTTTCCCTATGCCCAGCATGGGCATTTTCTTCTTTTGCCATTAATTAACCTTTAAAAAATTTTACCAAAATTTTACAAATTTTCAAAATGTTTTTATATTATTACACAAATTATTTGAATTTAATAAAAAAATTATATAAAATAAATAAAAACATATTATAAATGTAAGGTGATTATGAAAAAATTTAAAAAATTTTTACTTTTATTAATAATTTTGCCATGCATCATGTTTGTTTCGGCATGCCAACAACAGCCCTATGTGATGGATTTATTTAAATCTAACAGCATAGGCGATATGGATGTTTACACAATAAAATATTCGGATGGCTCTATTGCCACATTTTCTGTTGGCAACAAAACGGAAGATAACCAAATAACAATTGAACAAATTTGGGAAGCATATAAAACTCAGGTTGGGGATATTAGCTTTGAAGATTTTTTAAAACTTTATATGAACACCGATTATTCGCAAGATGCAAGCAAACTTGCCACCCAAAAGGCTATGAAATCGGCAGTTACGGTTTATGCTAACGTGGGCCAAAGTTATTACTCTTGCGGGGCGGGCGTTATTTTTGATATGGATGACGAATTTGCCTATATTGTTACAAATTATCATGTAATTTCAAATGGCGGGCTAAACGCTTTAAATAGGTTTTTTATAAATTTGTATGGGGTAAACAGCAACATATCTGCCAGCTATGTAGGCGGAAGTTATAGTTACGATTTGGCTGTGCTAAAATGCAATAAAGCCACCATTTTGCAGCATAATCCGGACGCGTGCGCCGTTACAATTGCCAACGGCTATTCGGTTGGCGAAACTGCCATTGCAATTGGCAACCCAAATGTTAGCGGCTTTAGTGTTTCTAAGGGCGTGGTTAATGTGGATAGTGAAGAGTTTAATATTAATGAAGATATTATTGTTCCATTAAATTTGCGTGTTATGAGGATAGATACGCCAATTTATCAGGGCAACTCGGGTGGCGGGTTGTTTAACAGCCAAGGCCAGCTTATTGGCATTGTTAATGGCAAATGCACCGCAGTTGCCGAATCGGAAGCGGCAAACAGCCCGCTAACCCCGGTGGATAACATTGCATACGCCCTTCCTATAGACAATGTGATAAAAGTTATAAACAACATAATGTTTTATAACAAAACGGAATATCAGTTGGCCGGTGTTAAAACATTTAACATGGGCGTTCAAGTGGGTGCAAAAAATTCACACGCGGTTTATGATGGGGAATTTTTGCAAATTGAAGAAGATGTTGTGGTTGCAAATGTTCAAAATAAAATTTCTGGGCTAGATTTGCAGAGGGGTGACACAATAAAAAGCATTAAAATTAACGGCAACTTTAGCAAAATAACGCGCACATTTCAGTTTTTAGAGCTAATGATTGATATACGCAGTAATGATGATGTTGAATTAAATATTGTAAGAAATGACGAAGAAAAAACAATTACATTTACTGCAAACAACAATAATTTTTCAATTGCAATTTAAAAAAGGCTAAAATTTAGCCTTTTTTATTTTAATAAATCAACGTATTCGGCATAATTCTTTTCAAAAACTGCCTTATCTGTGGTGTAGGTTAATTTTTTGTTGTAAACTTTTTCATAACACTCTTTCCACAGCCTATAATTTTCCATTTTCATATAGTTTTCATTTTCTTTATTGCTAAGGTCTTTTTTAGGGTAAATTGGTGGCAAAATGTGCAAAGTGTAATCACCAAAATTTTGCCTACCTTGCTCGTCCACTGGCTGGGCTTTTGGCTGTATGGTTATAAACATTGGCACAATTGGCACATTGTTTAAAACAGCATAATGAAAAGCCCCATTTTGCAATGGCCTTGGCTTAGTGTATTCCCTCCACATTGCTTGCTCGGGGTAAATTAATATTTTTTTGCCCTTTTTTAAATAATAACTAACGGCCTCATTAAATTTGCGCATAGTTCTTACATTTAAATTGCCCGGCAACGGAATAAATCCAATTTTGCGCATAATATCGCCAATAAAATTTTTCCAGTTATTGGTTTCATTGGCAACAAACATTATGTTGCCCGCCACTTCTATTATAGGGAAACTGTCAATTTCACTAAAATGGTTGCTGGTTATAATTGCACCTTTAAGGCCCTTTAAATTTTGTTTGCCTTCAATTTTTAAATTGCAAAGTTGCCTATTAATTATTTTTGCATATTTGCGGGCAATTTTATAATAAGTGCTGCGAACAATTTTGTTTTTTAAACCCTTTGGAATGTAAGGGTAGGTTTCGTCAACTGGATAATAACTATCTGGGGCAGGCTCGTCCAAATCGGTGTGAAAAAGGCCTTGCTTTTCATAATCTTTTGCTAGGTTTTCAAATTCCAAAAACTTTTCCCGCGGGTTTTTTAAAATGTTTACATCAACTTTCATTAATTTACCTTTTTTTTGTTTTTAATTTTGCTTTTTTGTCGGGCTCGCCTTTAATGTCAAAATATTCCTCATAAATATCGTCATACGCAAAATTTTTGCGCTCTTTATGCACTCTATCAACATGCCAAGGCTTAATGTTAATGCCGTGCAGATATGGGAAAATGTTAAACCTCATGCTAAAGTGTTGCACAACGGTGTTCTTTTTTAAATCACCTTGCTCGTTAAAGCGGCGGGGCAAATACAAAACTTTTTCACACAAATGATTAAGCGCAGTTTGGTCGGGCATTTTCATTTTTTTGGTTAGGCACATCTCTTTAACGCGCTCAAAAAGGTTGGTTTGCCTAATTCTATTTAAATTTAATAGTAGCACGCCCGAGTTAAAATAGGTTGGGCTAATAAAGAACCTGCCATATCTATCTTTAACCACGCCCATTTCATAATTAGAAATGTCAATATTAAATAATTCTTTAATGTCCCCCTTAAGCATAACATCACAATCCAAATAAATAATTTTATCGGGCAAAGCATCAATGTTTTGTGCAAACAAGCGCAAAAATGCAAATGGAGTGTAAGAATTTAATTTGTTTTTGCTAGATTTTATCCAATCATTAAACTCATTGCCAAGCTTAATTAAAGTTATTTTATTTTCCGGGTTTTTGGCTTGCAAAATTTGTTCTATTTGCTTAATATTTTCTTCCGTAATGGGTTTATATTCGGGGTTTAATTCGGTTACATCGGCGGTTAAAACATAAATGTTTAAACTCTCCTTTGTGTGTTTTGCCATGGAAAGTAGTGCCAAAAGCAAGCCGTCAAACACCTTATAGTTGCCACCAAATAAAACGTTTATCATTTGTTATCTCCTTGAATTTCTTTTTTTATGTAAGTTAAATATTCATAATTAGAATTTTTGCTGTTTTGCACCAAACTGTTAAACACTTTGGCGTGCAAATCTTTGCGCTGCTCAATAGGGCTTAAGTTATAATCTGGGTAAAATGGGCCATCAACATACACAACAATTTTAGGTTTTTTGCCCGGCTTTTTTAATTGGTGAGTGGTGGTAAAAGTGTAAACCGGCTTTTTAAATTGCACGGGGTAGCGAAAGCTTTTATCCCCAAACGGGCGGATTTTTGTGTAATATGGCCACAAATGAGCCTCTGGGTAAATTACAATTGGGTGCTTTTTAACAATTTTTTCCATTGCCTTGTTAAAGTTGCGCGTGGCTTCAATTGTGTCCGGCAAGGGCAGGGCGCCCAACATTGGCGTAATTTTGCCCAAAACGGGCTGGTTGACATTAATTGAACTGCACACAAAATGTGGTTTTTTGTTAAGGCATGTGTAGGTTGGGTGAAAGGCGTCATTAATTTGGCAGGTGTGGTTTGCGTAAACAAAATAGCCACCCTTTTGCTTTTTTAAAATTTTGCGGTTAACAATTTTAATGCGCCTAAATTTAATGTAAAACCAAACAATTATTTTTGCAAAAATGAAATATAAAATAAAACTAAAAATATTATAAAACGGGTTTTTGTGCAGATATTTATATTTGCCATCAATTTTTTTTGGCTTTAAATTAAAATCCACAATTTCATCGTTCTGTTCGTCTGAATAATAAACTTTTTGCAAGTAGTTATACTTCATATTCTATATTATTATTACAAAACTCAAAAGTTTTGTCAAGTAAATATAAAATATTTGTTACAAAGGCAAGTTTTTAAGTTTGTTGCAAAATTTTTTTAAAAATTTTTAAATTTCGGCAAAATTCGTTTGCAATAATGGCATAAATGTTTTATAATCAAAATATCTTATAAAAGGAGATGGAAATGAAAGGATTTGTTAAATGGATGGATGATGCTCCATTCTGGCTAAAGATAGTTTTCGCTTTACCAGTTTTGGACATCGTTTGGGCTGTTTACCGCATCATTAAAGGTTGCGCAAACAAAAGTGCTTTGCTAATTGTAGCAGGTATCCTATGGATTATCCTTGGCTGCTTTGCACTTTGGTTAATTGACCTTATTTGCATTTGCATTTGGAAAGAACCAAAATTATTGGCATAATTTCCAAAAAAACCGGGCATTTGCTCGGTTTTTTTATTGATTTTTGCTTGTTTTTTTGTTTGGCTTTGTTGCCTCAATTGGCTTCCAGCCAACTTCAATTAATCTATCTTCATTATAAAAACTTATGTTTGGGCAAACCTTGCGGTGAATTATTATGCCCCTGCCTGCCGAAACAAAACCAATAATTTCGTCCCCATACATTGGGTGGCAACAGTTTGCAAAACGGGTTAAAATGTTGTTTAGCCCTTTTATTTTTACCTGCTTTTCAATTGGGGCAACGAAGTTAACATGGCTTGCGGGCGCTTTTTCTTGCTCGGTTAATTTAATTTGCTTTTGATAAAGGCTTGCAAGCTTGTTTGCAATTGTTTTAACGGGCAGCGCGTTGGTGCCAATGTTTGCAAAAAATTCATTTTCGTTAAGGTTATATTGCGCCAAAACTTGCTCTAAATTTTGTTTGTTTAACAGTTTAATGGCGGAATAGCCCTTTTCTTTAATTGCGTTTTCCAGCATGGTTTTGCCAAGGTGCACATTTTCTTCTTTCATGTTCTTTTTAAAGAAAATGTTAATTTGCTTTTTAGCCTCGGATGTTTTGCAAATTTTAAGCCAATCTCGTGACGGGCCCTTAGATTTTGGGTTGGTTAAAATTTCCACCACATCGCCATTATGTAAAATTGAATTTGTTGGCACAATTCTGCCATTAACTTTTGCGCCCACACATTTGTTGCCCACTTCGCTGTGAATTTGATAGGCAAAATCTATTGGGGTGGAATCGGACGGCAAATAAATAACCTTGCCCATTGGCGTTTGCACAAAAATATCGTTGCCATAAATATCTTGGCTTAGCGAATTTGCAAGCTCGTCAATTGAAAGATTTTCCGTTTCCTTCATAAAGCGCAGCATTCCAAGTTCGGCATCCAAATTGTTTTGTTTTTTGCGTTTTTCTTTATAAATCCAGTGTGCGGCAACGCCATATTCGGCATATTTGTTCATTTCGTCCGTTCTTATTTGAATTTCAACCGGAAAACCTTCAAAAATAACCGTTGTGTGCAACGATTGATATCCGTTTGGCTTTGGCGTGGCAATATAATCTTTAAACCTATTTTCAAGTGGCTCCACCTGAGAATGCAACCTTCCAAGAAGCGCATAGCACTCTGCCACCGTTTGCACGATGGCGCGCACGGCAATAAGGTCGTAAATATTATCTAATGTGTGGTCTTTTAACTTTTTATAAATGCTGTAAATGTGCTTTTTTCTGCCAAAAACTTTGCCAGAAATGTTTAAATCTGCCATAGAGGTTTCAACCAACTTTTTTAATCTTTCAACAATAGGCTCACGCTTAAAAAAGCGGGCGTCCACTTCCTTTTCTATATTTGCATAGGCTTTGGGTTGCAAAATTTTAAAGGCAGTTTCTTCAAGTTCGGTTTTAAAATTGCTTAGCCCCAAGCGTGCGGCAAGTGGGGCATAAAGGGTTAAAACCAAATTTGCAAGGTCAAATGCTTTGGAAGGGTCAATGTTTCTAATTTCTGCCACAACAATGGCAATTTTAAGCATTATTATGCGAAAATCTTTTGTAATTGCAAAAAACATTTTTCTTAAATTTTCCGCCTCGGCATTTTGTTGGGAATAATTAATTTCGTCAAGCTTAATTAAGGTGTTAACGCAATCTAATGCCAACGGATAATTTTTTGCAATTTCGTCATGCGAAATGAGGTTTGCTTTGTTTGCAAAATAAATTAAACCCTTTGTTTTATAGTCGTCAGTTAAGCCCATTTCTTCAACAACCGAAACAAAATCGGCAACCAATTTTTGTTGCTTAACAGATAAATTTTCAGCATTAAATGAAACATTTTTCATCTTGCAACAATTATATCACACAAAAAATTTTTTTACAATAAAAATATTAAAATTTTGTTAAGTTCTAAACCGGATGTAAATTTAATACTATTATTTTGAGGAATTATGCACAATTTAAATGTTAAACAAGTGTTGGATAAGCTAGAAACTTCCAATAAAGGTCTATCCGCTAAAGAGGCGGAAATTAGGCTAAAAAAATTTGGCAAAAACGAACTGCAAAAAACAAAAAAACAATCGTTTATTAAATGTTTTTTTAAGCAATTTTTAAATATTATGGTGGCAATTTTGTTGGTGTCGGCAATTGTTTCTTTGGCGTTTGCAATAATTAATAAAGATTACACCGATTTATTTGAAGGCTTTGTTATTCTTTTTATTGTTATTATGAATGCGCTAATTGGCGTTTTTCAGGAAAACAAAGCGCAAGCCTGCCTAGACGATTTGCAAAAGGCAGAAAAAACAAATGTTAAAGTGGTTAGAAACGGCAAAAGTTTTGAAATTGACAGCACAATGCTTGCACTGGGCGATGTTGTGGAAATGCAGGCGGGCAACATGGTTATGGCGGATGTTAGGCTTATTGAAAGCAACAATTTTGCGTGTGACGAAAGTAGCCTTACGGGGGAAAGTGTGCCATCAGAAAAAAATGCCGACATAATTTTAAGCAAAAACACTCCACTTGCCGAGCGCAAAAATATGGCATATTCGGGCAGCATGGTGGTTAGCGGCAAGGCGGTGGGTGTGGTGGTGGCAACGGGCAAAGATACCGAGCTTGGCAAAATTGCAAACATTTTGTTTACTGCAAAAAAAGAGGTTACTCCGCTGCAAAAATCTATTGACAAAATTGGCAAAATAATAACATGGTCGGTGCTGGCGGTTTGCTTTATTATTTTGCTAATAGAATTAACATCTAACCACGGCATTAAGGATGCAATTATGACATCGGTTGCCCTTGCCGTTGCCGCAATACCGGAAAGCTTGCCCGCCGTTATAACCATAATTTTGGCATTGGGCGTGCAACAACTTGCCAAAAGAAAATGCATTATTAAGCACTTGCATGCAGTGGAAACATTGGGCAGTTGCGAAATTATTTGTACTGATAAAACTGGCACATTAACCCTTAACAAAATGCAGGTGGTTAGCACTTATTTAA
The DNA here is from genome assembly GCA_947589025.1 of uncultured Clostridia bacterium. Taxonomy (GTDB): domain Bacteria; phylum Bacillota; class Clostridia; order Christensenellales; family UBA1242; genus Onthoplasma. The sequence goes on along the minus strand of CANQAY010000002.1, from coordinate 51,587 downwards.
ACAATAACTATGATGTTTGTTTGGGCAGCACATTTTTAGAACTTATTAAATGCATGCACATTTGCAACAACGCCAAGTGCGAGAACAACACGCTAACCGGCGCACCAACCGAAACTGCAATTTATGAATATGCCAACAAATTTTTTAATGGCAGCAAAAACAAAGTTATACACGAAATTCCGTTTAATTCAACCCGCAAAATGATGACAGTTTTGGTTAACGATAACGGCATTAAAAGTTACACAAAAGGCGCGCCAGAAATTTTGCTAAACAAATGCAAATTTGTAAAATTAGATGATAAAATTGTGCCATTAACTAACGAAATTAAAGCAAAATACCAAAAAATTAATGACGAAATGACGGACAAAGCGCTGCGGGTTATTGGCTTTTGCTATAAAATTTTTGACGCCTACAACCCGAATGAGGAGCTAGAGCAAAACATGGTGTTTTTGGGCTTTGCCGGCATTATGGATAACCCGCGCCCAGAGGTTAAACAAAGCATTAAAGCTTGCTTTGCCGCCGGGCTTAAACCGGTTATGATAACGGGCGACCATAAGCGCACCGCGTTTGCCATTGCGCAAAATTTGGGCATTGCAAAAACCGAGGGCGAGGTTATAACGGGGGACGAACTTGACAAACTTAGCGATAAACAACTGAGGCAGATTTGCAACAACTACACCGTTTATGCCCGCGTTAGCCCAGAACATAAGGTTAGAATTGTTAAAGCATATAAAAGCCTAAACAAGGTGGTTGCCATGACGGGTGACGGCGTTAACGACGCACCAAGCCTAAAAATTGCCGATATTGGCGTGGGTATGGGCAAAAACGGCACCGATGTGGTTAAAAATGTGGCAGATATGGTGGTTACAGACGATAATTTTGCCTCTATTGTGGTGGCGGTGGAAGAGGGCAGAAAGGTTTACAGCAACATACAAAAGGCATTGCAATTTTTAATTTCTACCAACTGTGTGGAAGTGTTTGGCATGTTGCTTGCGCTGGTGTTTTTCCCTAAATATACATTTTTGTTGCCCGCACAAATGCTGTTTATAAATTTGGTTACGGATAGCCTGCCCGCCTTTGCCTTGGGCATGGAAAGGGTGGAAAAAGAAGTTATGCTTTCCCCTCCGCGAAACAGCAAGGCAGGGCTGTTTGCCGGCAAGGTGGGGGTGGCAATAATTTATCAATCAATTTTGCAAACGGCAATTGTTATGATAGTGTTTTTGGTGGGCGCAAAGTGTTACTCTCCAGCCATAGCCAGCACAATGGTGTTTTTTACAATAATATTTATGCAGCTTTTGCACAGCCTAAATTGCAAAACCAACAACAGCATTTTTGAAAAAAATTGGTTTGACAATAAAACCTTTAACATATGTTTTGTTATAACACTTTTAATGAATTTAATTGTGGCTTGCGTGCCGTTTATGTACACATTGTTTAATTTGGAATTTTTAAATTTTTCGCAATGGTTGGTGGTTATAATTGCTTCTATAATAATTATTCCTAGTTGCGAATTAATAAAATTAATTATAAATAAAGAAAAAAGGCCGAAAGCCTAAACAGCGCAAAAAGGTTAAAAATAATTAAAAAAAATAGGCAAAATTGCCTATTTTTATTCAGCAGGATATGTTAAATTTGAGTTTGCAGTTAAATTTAAAACCAATTTTTGATTTAATGCAATATCTTTTTTATATCTTTCAACCAACTGTTGGTTGCCTTCACTTTCCGCTTTTTTTGTTAATTTTTCAAGCCTTTTTGTTTCATTGTCTAAGGCCAAAACCAAATTTTCTACCGGCCCTAACTTTTTATTTGTTTTTTTAGCGTTTGCCATAAACCCTCCTAACAATTTATGTTGACATTATAACACAAATTTTATTCCTAGTCAAACAAAACTAATGTGTTGTATAAAATTTTTTTTACTGGGCAAACTTAAACATAGGAGGATGTATGAGCGTAAATAGTAAAAAAATATTGTCCATTATTGTTTACTACACTTTGGCGGTTTTGGCTTTGGCAAATGCAGGCTTTTTTGCTTATGCCTTGGCTGTTAGAGATGTGGCTTTGTGGGCAAAAATAATTTATTTTATTTGGGTTGGCTTGGTTGTTGGTGCAATAATTTTTGACGTTATTTGCACAAGCAGCGGAGAGGCTAAAGCAATTTCGGGCCTTATTATTTACATTTTAAGTGTGTTGGCCGTTATTATGGCTTGCATATTATATTTTGTAAACAGCAGGGCAAACGGGCTAGCTACAAGCTTCTTTAATTTGTTTATCTCCATCTCGTTAATTTCGCTTATGACAACTGGCTACATGATTGCAACCTGGTGTGTGGGCGAAGGTTTGGTGGAGCATACAACTGCAGAAGATAAAATTGCAAAACGAACAAACAAATAATCAAACAAAAAAACACCAAAACTGGTGTTTTTTTATAGCGAAAAGCCGCCATCAACCGTTATTATTTGCCCGGTTATAAAATTTGCTTTGTCGGTTGCCAAAAATTCGGTTAAATTGGCAATGTCACTAGGTTTGCCAATTCTGGCAATGGGGGTGGAGCTAACAATGTTTTTTATTGTGCTTTTGGTTAAATTTTTGTTCATTTTAGTGTCAATAAGGCCGGGGCAGATGGCGTTAACCGTTATGTTGCTTGGGCCCAACTCTTTTGCTAGGCTTAACGTTAGGCTATTTAATGCGCCCTTGCTGGCAGAATAAAGTGACTCCATGCTGGCACCAACTTTGCCCCACATTGAAGAAATGTTTATTATTTTGCCACTTTTTTGGCTAACCATATGCGGGGTTACATATTTAATGGTGTTAATTGCCGTTTTAACATTGTTGTTAAAAATGTAATTATAATCTTCAATTTTAGTGTCTTGAATCTGCTTAAACAAAGCAACACCTGCCGCGTTAATTAGCACATCAATGTGCTTAAATTTACTTATAATTTCGGCAATCATATTTTTTACAAGCTCGTCTACAGACAAATCGCACTTAAAAATAGCAACTTCGCTAATTTGAGATAACTCGGCCGAAAGTTTGTTAATTTCTTTTTCATTTTTGTTGTAAACAAGCAGTGTGCGATAGCCCAAAGCGGCAAAATTGCGGGCAATTTCACTGCCAATTCCTCCACTGGCACCGGTAATTAAAACATTTTTCATGTTATTATTATAAAATAAAATTAATTAATATACAAATGTTTTTATATTTTAATTAATTGACATCTATAAAAATATGCGATATAATAAAAGCATGAAAAATGTTAAAAACTTTTTAAAAGTGTTCATTATAATTGTGCTGGTGGCGGCTGCCATTGGCGGCACGGTGTATTTCTTTTTCACTCACTTAAGGGTTAAGCCGGATTGTTATAACGATATGCAAACATATTTAACCAGCAGTGAAAAAGCAAATTTAAATGCCAACATTATTTCCATTAACAAGCGCGCAACCGAAATGGGCAACTCTAACTTGGATTATTTAATTTTTGCAAACGATAGGTTAGACATGGTTGCTAAAGATTTAGTTTTATACTATATCGTTAATAAAAATTATGATATTGACGAAAATGCAATAAATGCAAAGTTGGAAGAAGTTAAAACCGCACAAACAAAAACTCAACATGTGGCAGATGAATTTATTACTAAGGATATTGTTGCCGACTTCCCAGCTGATTTTAGTGCGGAAGACGTGCTAAAATGTTATGCCAATTATTTAAATGAATATGCCAGTTTGTTGTTATATTTAAATGATAATTTAAGCGGCATTAATATTGATGTTAACAGCGATGTTAAATTTTCTATTTACAACTTGTTTTTAAATGTTTGCATTAACACTTTTAGCACAAATAATATTGACCGCATGGGCAAATATGTTGCGTTAAAAGAAAACGATAATTTAAAAGCCATTATTGGGGAATTTGAAAGTGAGAGATTAAAAGTTGAAAATTCTATTTTAATTTTTAATGACGAAGTGGGCAATTTTTCTAAATATAATAATTTGTTTATAAAATATTACAATGCGTCTAACAAAACAACCCTATTTGCAAACTTTGCAAAATTGGTTGGCGATGAGGCAAATGGCACAGTGAAACCTGACAATTCTAACGAGGCCAATGCTGCCGCATGCTTTAAAATTTTATATGGGGTGTAATATGAAAAAAAGAATTTTATGTTTAATTTTAAGTTTGCTAATATTGCCAACAGCATTGCTTTTTACCGCCTGTAAAGAAGAGAGTTATAATTTAAAAAACTTAAATGCAGATTATGCCGCCATTGCACAAAATTATAATGCCGTTAGCATAGATAAAAACATGCTAAAAATAGATTATTCTCAATTTAAACTTAGCAACGGAACGGAATATGTTAACGAGGCTTTTAAACTTGAACCATATAGTTTAATTAATAACTATAACAACATTTTAAGTAATATGTTGCAAATTGTGGCAGATAAAATTTACAGCTGCTCTATTGAAACGGACGCAATTGACGCCCAAACAAAAAATGACGTTAAGCAGAAGTTGGACAATTTAAATGCAGTGTTAAACAATGTTAATGTTGAAATTAACAGTTTTGCTAACCAAATAAGAAGTGCGCAAGAAATTGAATCGGCAGACGAGCGCAACACTGCACTTTGCAAACCAAATTCAAATTATTTAATTTATTTTGGCTTTTTGTTGGATGCTTATAACAATTTGTTTGATGCAACTTACAGCTTTAGCATGGCGGTTGCCAACATCCATTTTAGCTTGGCGGGTGTTGAAAGCAACGAGGCTTTTGCCAACAGAGTGTTTGAAAAAGATCAATTTGCCGAATTCCTTTCCATGTTAGATTCTAGGCTAAAACTTCAAAAAGTTAACCGCAGTTATGCTTACTTTTTAGAAAATTTAAAAGATGGCAAATTTTCTAAAAAGGTGGTTGAATTGGGCGCCGAAGTTGGGCAAATGCCTAATTATGAGCAATATGCAACCGACATTAGCGATGTTACAAAAGAAATTGATGTTTCGCAAAGATATGTGGATGGTTACAATCAACTTGCCGAATTTTATGATAAAGCAATAACCGTTTACAACGTGCAAGCAAGCTTAAACATTAGTTACGAAAGTTTTTTAAAATCGCTTAACGATATTAATTATGCCCGCATTGTTAACAACAAAAACAGCGCTTCGTTATATGAATTAAATTGTTTAAATATTATTAATAATTACATTGCTTTAATTAAGGCAAACAATGTGGCACTTAAAGATTTATTAACCCTTTTGTAGGAGCATTATGACAGAAAAAGATTATGTTGAATTAGCCAATTTGCTGTATCCTGACGCACAGGATACTGCTTTTTACTTAAAAAAATATAAGCCAAGGAATGCTAAAGGCGAAGTAACCCGCATTGCACCCAGCCCTACTGGATATTTGCACATTGGGCAACTTTATCAGGCTGTTATACACCGCATGGTTGCAGATAAAACAGGTGGAATTTTCTATTGCCGTTTGGAGGATACTGACACAAAACGCGAGGTGGAAAACGCGGGGCAGATTGCATATGATATGCTTGTCCGCTTTGGCTTAAAACCAGATGAGGGCTATTGTGGGGATAGGCGTGAAATTGGGGAGTATGGGCCTTATGTTCAATCTAAGCGCATAGAAATTTACAACGCTTTTGCAAAAGAGTTAGTTAAACGGGGCAAAGCCTTCCCTTGCTTTTGCGCGGGCAGTGAAAATAAAGAAGAAATTTTAAAGCGCCGCGAAGAAGAGTTGGAGGAATCTAACGACATTGAAGTTAAAGACCCTTGCCGCAATTTGACATTGGAACAAATTAAAGCCAATTTAAAGGCGGGCAAAAAGTTTGCATTAAGATTAAAAAGTGAGGGCAATGTTACCAAAACGCATGAGTTTGTGGACCGTATTAAAGGCAAAAAAGATTTGCGCGAAAATGCAAAGGACGATGTGCTAATAAAATCTAACGGCGTGCCAGTTTATGCGCTTGCCCATGTGGTGGATGATACTTTAATGGGCACAACCACAATTGTTAGGGGGCAGGAGTGGTTTCAATCTCTGCCAGTGCACATTGAGTTAAGCCGCGCATTTGGATTTAAACCTTTTAAATATGCGCACACGCCAAACATTTGTGTAATAGACGAAAAAACGGGCAACAAGCGTAAAATTAGCAAGCGAAAAGATCCATTTGCTGATGTTAGATTCTTTTTAAAACAGGGTTACCCAACAACTGCAATTATTGAATATATTTTAAATTTGTTAAATAGTGATTTTGAAGTTTGGCGCAAAAATAACCCAACTTTGCCTTACACCGAATTCCAATTTGCAATTAACAAAATTGGCGTAACCAACCCGATGTTCGATTTTGCAAAACTTAACGATATTTCCAAAACAATAATTTCACGCTACACGGCGGAGCAAGTGTACACCAACGCCTTAAATTGGGCAAAAGAGTGGAATGAAAAAGATTATGAAATTATTAAACAAAACAAGGCAAATTTAATTAAGGTTTTCAGCATTGATAGGGGTGGGGATAGGCCAAGGAAGGACATAACTAAATTTGATGAAATTACTACGCTTTATAACTATGTTTTGCCAAACTTTAAACCAAAATTTAATTTAAATTTGGGCAATGTAAATAAACAAAAATTAAAGGAGTTTTTAACCGATTACGCCAACAATTATGCCCAGCAGGCAGATAATCAGGCATGGTTTGAAAATTTAAAACAGGTTGCCGGCAACCATAATTTTGTTGACAACAAAACATACAAGCAGAACCCGAGCGCCTATGCGGGCAACATAACTGATGCTTCCAAATTTGTGCGCCTTGCAATAACTGGGGCGGAAAACAGCCCAGAACTTTATTCTATTATGAAAATTTTGGGCAAAGCCACATGTGTTGAAAGGTTAAATAATTTAATTAAAAAATTAAAATAAAAAAACGCCCCAATGGGCATTTTTTATTCTGGTTTTGTGGCATTTTCTTGTTCCAAAGCCTTGTTTACAAGTTCTTTAACATTTTTTAAATGATGGGCGTGAGTATTATCATAAATTGAAATTGGTTCACGCAAAGGAGATTCAACAATTGCCTCGGCACGGTTAAACCTTATAGAGTCATAACGGGTGTTTGTTTCCAAATTTACAACCACTTCTGGTGTGTTGCTAGCCTCGTTGCAAAAATATGTTAAATAATAATAAAATCTATCTCTAACATTTGCAAGTTCACGCAATTTGCAAGCCTTTTCTACATACATTTCGTTTATAATTTGCAAATGTTTGTTAAGCTCTTGCTCGTCATTAACATGGCGGGTGCAAGCTTTGGTAATAAGCGCTTGCTTTTCTTCATCCATAGCTTCAAGTTTTGCTTCAACATCAATTAGCAAAACATCTTTTAGCATTTTAATTAAATAGTGCGGGTCAAAATCCGTTTGTTTGTGTGGGTTTAAGTGTGCATGCTTTACTTCCACCAATGTTGCGTACATTGATGATACCAACACCGAATTTGGTATTTCTAAAATTTCTTGTTTTGTAATCATATTTCTCCTTATTAACCCCTATTAAAACAATTGTATAGTTTTTTAAAAAAAATGTCAATAAAAATCGATAGTTTTAGCCTTTATGCGTAAAAAAGTTTATAAATTTGGCAAATTTAAGCGTTATGCTGTTGGCAGATTTTATTGCAAAACTTTTAAACACCGATTTGCCAAAAATGGTAAACCCTGCAATTAGGGCAGAAACAAGTGAGGCAATTAAAATTGGCAAAAATTCGCCAGATGCATTAATAATTATTTTTGCCACAATGCTTGCACCTGCCGCACCCGAAAGTATGCCACACACATCACCAATAACATCACAAACAGAGCCAACTTTATCCGCATTTTTTGTTAGCGACAATGCCTGTTTGCTGCCTTTAACTTTTCTGCTTGCCATGGCGGCAAAATCTTCAACATTGCTAGATGCCACCGCCAAACCAAGCATATCAAACAGCACGCTTATTGAAATAAAAATTAAAATTACAATTATTGCAATAACAATATGTGCCTTGCTTAACACAATTTCACTAATTAAACTAAAGGATAGTGATAAAAATACAGCCAGCAACAAAATTTTAACTGACCATATCCATAATTTATTTTTGCTATTTTTTTGTTTGTCTTTTTTCATATAAAAAGTGCAAATGCACACAAATTTCAACAAGAAGGCAACACCTTAGGTAAACCTTGCGGCATAAGGTTCGGTTGGATTTCCCAATTTTGCCCTTAATCGTTACCAATTAAGCGGTTTCCCATTAAGCAAAACTTGCACCGAATCGCCACTGAGACCACACTATAATCCCCAAGGTGCTTATGCTACAGTCTAGAAGTTTTCCTTAACAACATTGGCTATGCTTATCTTTATTTTGCAGTTAAAATTTCAAAAGTAGGCGGAAGTTGTTACAGCGCTTTAACAAATTCACCCGTAGCACTTTATCCCAATTTAACCACTCAAAGCAAGCTACACTGCACACAACTTTCGCCGTATGCAGGTTCCTTTCCTTAGCGATAATTGACCATGCTGATTGCTTATGTTTCAACCACCCACTAAGGTCTCCACGATAATTGGGCATGTTGTGTATGCCATTACACAATTCCCAAAAATCTTAACTCCCAGCACCAGCCCCAGTTTGGGCAACCAAAGCCAGCACCACGAACTTCATAGTTTTGCTAGCGATGCTTATTTCAGCATCCTCACATAGCCTAGTTGACTAGAATACTGCGCCTTCGTTAGATGATAATTCATCTTACAATATATATATTAACATATTTAAAAAAAATTGTCAAGGGTTTTTAAATGGGGGTGAAATGGCAGACGAAGTTTCGTCTTGTCAAGTATAATTATAAAAATTTTTGCATTATTAATAATAATGAGAACAATTGAACAAATAACATCAGTTTTTGCCAAACGATTAAAAGATTTAATTAAGGATAAGGGGTTAAACAACACATCTTTTGCCGAGGCTTCGGGGCTTCCAAGAACAACAATTAATGGTTGGACGGAGGGCAAAGCCATTCCGCGTGCAGATTTATTGGATGCCGTTGCAGATTTTTTTAATGTTTCAATAGATTTTTTATTAGGAAGAGAAGAATTATAAAAACCCGCGGTGGCGGGTTTTTTGCAGATGTTAAATTTCTTTTAATCCTAATAAATAATCGGTGGATACGCTAAAAAATTTGGCAAGAGCAACCAATTCCAACACATTGGGCAGGCTTTTATCTAACTCCCAAAGCGAAATTGTATCCTGCGTGGTGGAAAGAATTTTAGCCAATTCGGTTTGCGTAATGCCTTTATCTTTTCTTAATTCCCTTATCGTTTTACCTAATTCCATATTAGTATTATAAAATTAAAAAGTTACAGCATTCATGTTTACGCAAATTTTTCGTAAAACGGCAATTGGCTAAAAGAAAAACAAAATTATTAGGCTTAAAATTATTAAATAAATGGAGAATATGAAAAGCCTATTTTTGTTTACTAGTTTTATCATAATTTTTATTGACAAAATGCCAAAAATAAATGAGGTTATCAGCACAATAAATATGCCCAGCCAATTTACGGTTATGTTGGCGGAAAACAGTTTAACGCCCTCGTAAACCGCACTTGCCAAAATTATTGGTATGCTCATTAAAAAGGAAAAATCTAACGCGTCCTTTTTATTTACGCCAACAAGCAGCCCGCACACTAGGGTGCTGCCGCTGCGGGAAATGCCGGGCAACAGTGCCAAGCCCTGCGCCAGCCCCATGCAGCCGGCAGATTTAAAGTTAACTGGCTTGTTGCTTTCCTTTTTAAAATCGGCAACCACAAGCAAAATTGCGGAAATTAAAAACCCCCAAATTAATGTTTTTGTGGAAAAACTTTGTTCAAAAAAGTGGTTAAAAAGCAAAAATATTATAACGGTGGGTATGGTTGCCCAAATTAAATTTAAATATAGTTTTGTGTTGGCAGATAGTGGCTGCCTAGAGTGCTTAAAGGCATTTTTAACATCCCGCCCAAATTGGCAAAACAGTTCTTTAAGCCGGGCGCGGTAACAATAAATTACGGCAAAAAGCGTGCCCACATGTGCAACAACGCTAAGCAAAAGCAAATTATCCAACTCAAAAAGTGAGCCGAACAGCACAATGTGCCCGCTGCTTGAAATGGGCAAAAATTCGGTTAAACCCTGTATAAAACCTATAAAAATGTGTTTTAAAGCGTAAATCATTTGAAATTTTATTTAATTTGTTATATATTTATTATACTATATTAATAAAAATTTATGAAACATTTGAAAGGACAATTATGAAACTTGGCGTGGTGGGGCTGCCCAATGTGGGCAAAAGCACATTGTTTAATGCAATTACAAAAGCTGGGGCGGAAAGTGCCAACTATCCTTTTTGCACAATTGAGCCAAATGTTGGCGTAGTAGATGTGGCAGATGATAGATTAAATAAGTTGGCGGAAATGTATCACACCAATAAAATTATCCCTGCGCAGATTGAATTTGTGGATATTGCCGGCCTTGTTAAGGGCGCAAGTGAAGGCGCGGGGCTTGGCAACAAATTTTTAAGCCACATTAAAGAGGTGGATGCAATTGTGCATGTTGTTAGGTGCTTTAAAAATGATAAAATTATTCACGTTGACGGCAGCGTAAACCCAATTAGGGATATTGAAACCATTAACCTTGAACTTATTTTGGCGGATATTGACTCGGCACAAAAGCGCATGGACAAAATAAAAAAACAGGTGCACGGTGGCGGGGCGGATACGCAAACGCAAAAGGAATATGACCTGCTTGTGCGCGTGTTGGATATTTTAAAGGCGGAAAAGCCGGTTAGGATTTTAAAATTTAGTGAGGAAGAAAAACGCATTGTTGACGGCTTCTTTTTAATAACCAGCAAACCAATAATTTACGTTGCCAACACAAGTGACGAACTGGACGACTTTCAGCGTGAAAATATTGAAAAAATTAAACAAATTGCCTTAACCGAGCAGGCGGAAGTGATTTCGCTTTGCGCTAAAACGGAGGAGGAGTTAATTAATATGCCCGCCGAGGATAGGGAGATGTTTATGGCAGAACTGGGCATTGATAGTTCGGGGCTGGAAAAACTTATTGTGGCAAGTTATCACCTTTTGGGGCTAATTAGCTTTATTACAGCCGGGGAAAAGGAAGTGCGCGCATGGACCATAAAACGCGGCACACTTGCACCACAGGCGGCAGGCAAAATTCACACCGATTTTGAACGTGGGTTTATTCGTGCCGATGTTGTTAAATATAACGATTTAATAACTTTGGGGGACTACAACTTGTGCAAGGAAAAGGGCAAAATAATTTCCGCCGGCAAGGATTATGTTGTGCAAGATGGGGATATAATTATTTTTAAATTTAATGTGTGATTTATGAAAAAACAGGAAGTTGTGTTAGCTGAAAAAATTAAAGAAATTGAAATTGACAAATTTCAAGCCAACTTTTTGCTTAATTTAATGTTGGTGCTTTTTAACATATTTTTGTTTGCGGCTGTTGTTACATTTGTTATGGCGTTAAACAGGTGGTATGTTTGGCTTATTATTGTTTTAATTGAAATTTTTTGTGTTAGTTTTAGCGTTGTAACCTTTTTTAAAGCGCAAAAAAATAGTTTTGAAATTTCTTCTAATGCAATAAGCATTAAAACCGCTTGGTTTGATGGCGTTATAAAGTTAAATTGCATTTATAAAATTACGCCAAAACAAACGCTGTTTGATAAAATGATGAAGCGCAACAATTACACCCTAACAATTTATTTTAACGATAACGGATATTTTAAAATAAAAATTTACAACATTAAAGAAAATGTTAACGAACTTATTAATTTAATAATGCATTTAAGCATAAAAACAAGGGAGAGTTTGCCGGCAGAACTAACAAATTAAAAAAGCACATTTTGTGCTTTTATTTTGTTTTTATTAACAAATAATTTTTTTTGCCCTTTTTAAACAAAATGCCATTTTTTAATGCATTTTTGCTTATTGTCAGTTGTGGGTCGGCAATAGTTTGCCCGTCCATGCTAAGCCCGTTTTGTTCAATCAGCCGGCGCGCCTCACCTTTTGAACTAACAAATTTTGCTTGCAATAATAAATCCAACACGCCAATAGAATTTTCATTTAAATTTAATTCGGCAGTTGGGGCATTATCTTTATTAATTGTTTGGCTATTAAACAAATTGTTGCTCATGTTTTGTGCCTCAATTGCATCCCTTTCACCGCGAATGAACTTGGTTATTTCATAAGCCAAACGCTTTTTGCTGGCAACAATGTCCGCACTAATCATTGCTTTAACTTCATTCATAGGGATATCGGTAAACAGGGCAAACATCATTTCAACGCATGCATCTGGCGTTTGATAAACGCCCTGATAAAAATCGTAAGCGGAAATTTTATTTTCGTCAATCCAAATTGCACCCTTTTCTGTTTTGCCCATTTTTTTGCCCTCTGGGGTTAGCAAAAGTGGGTTAGTGGCACCAATCATAACACGATTTTTGCCATCTAAAAAGTTCATTTTTCTGCCAAGTTCCGCCCCCGCAACAATGTTGCCCCATTGGTCCGCGCCGCCCCATTCAAGTGTGCAGCCATATTTTTTGTTTAAATATAAAAAATCATAAGCTTGCATTAGCATATAGCCCATTTCAAAAAAGGTTAGCCCACCTTCTTCAATGCGCTTGGCGTAAATTTCGTTGGTTATCATTTTGTTAACATTAAAGTGCACGCCAACATCCCGCATAAAGTTAACATAATCATAACCCTTATACCATTCGGCATTATTAACAATTATGGCAGGGTTGTCACCATCAAAGCGCAAAAATTTGCTGTAAGCACGCTTAATGCCCTCCACATTTTTTTTAAGTTGTGCTTCGGTTAACATTGGGCGCATATCGGTTTTGCCGCTAGGGTCCCCAATTGCGGCGGTGGCGCCACCCACCAGCACAATAACTTTGTGCCCGGCCTGCTGAAAGCGCCTTAAAATGGTGCATGGCACACAATGGCCAATGTGCAAACTATCCGCAGTTGGGTCAGTGCCCGAATATACGGTTATTTTGCCCGAATTTAACAGCTTTTTTAAGCCCTGTTCATCCGTTGTTTGATATAACAAATTTCTTTCTTTTAAAGTTTCAAATAATCCCATAACAGTCCTTTTAATTATAAAACTATCCCGTAGGATAGTTTAACATTATCTATTGTTCCACAAATTGTTAATCCAAGTTTGAATTACATTGCCATTAATTACATATTTGCCAACAAATTTATCGGTTGTGTTGTAAATAATTTTTTCTATGTGTGTGTTATCTTGAATTAATGGGGTTATTGTGTTGTTAACGGCAGGAATAAGCGACAACGCAACAAGCACAATGTTAAGGGCAACCACAACAAGCAATGCTTTTAACGCGCCAAACACAATGCCCAAAATTTTATTTAAACTGCCCAAAATTTTGGTGCGGGCAATGTTATCAAACAATTTTGAAAGCAACGCAATAACAATTTTAAGCAATATAAACACCAAAATGCCCGAAATAACAACCATTATAATATAGCCTAAGCTTGAGCCAACCAAATTTGCCACGCTGCCAGTTTGTTCGGCAAAAGAGGCATCCGGAATGCTGTTAATAACCACTTTAATAAGTTGTGCTAACAAACCATTAATGTCTGTAGGCATTGCGGCAATAAGTTCAGCCTTGCCACCTTCAAACGAATTAACCGCCCTTGTAAAGAACTCATGCACGCCGTTTAAACCTTCGGCAATTTTGCCACCAATTAAGCCCGAAAAATTGTAAATGCCATTTATCCACCCAGCAACATATTTTGCCACCAAAATGGCAACAATAAGGCAAACAACCCAGCTAAACAGCGAAATTAAAGATTTTAAAAACCCTTTTTTAAAACCTATTATGCCGGCAATTATTAAGAAAGTCACAATTGCCACATCTATAACTAAACCGATGGTAGATAACATAAAAGCCCCCTTCATTTGTTATATATTAGCACAATGTTAAAAATTTGTAAAGATTTTTTTAGCGTTTTTTATTCTAAACCCGCAAAATTATAAAAATGTTTTAATAAACAAATAAATTAAAGCATATTAGGAAAATATAATTAAAACTATTTAAAATATTTGTTATTATTTTTAAAATATGTTATAATTAGCATTGCTGAGGTGATTAATGGAAAAGAAAAAGAACAGCCCATGGAAAACAATATTAATTTACGGCCTTATTATAATTTTGGTGTTTGCGCTTATTTATTGGGTTGCAGGCAGAAATAATGAAGATAAAAAGATTTCTTACACCGATTTTTGCACCCTTGTTTACGAGGGCAAGGTTAGCGAAATTGATGTGTATGGCTACACGGTGAGAATTAGAACCAACACCGAGGGCAGCGTTAAGGAAGAAGATTTCCCTAATCAAATAGATTATTACTGCACATTTATGAGCGTTAATGAGTTAACTGCATTAATAAACGATTATAATAACAATTTGTTCGAGACGGATGAAAATGGCTATAAAAAGCTTAAAGAAGGCGCAGTGTTAATTCAGGCTAATTATTCTTACGAGGCGGAATCTTGGCTTTCTAACATAATGCCATATGTTAGCATAATTGTGTTTATTGTGCTTGGCGTTATGTTGTTTAAGGCCATGAGCGGAGGTAACAAAGGCTTTGGCTTTGGCAAATCTAAGGCAAGGTTGGTGGTTTCTTCCAACGTTAAATTTGCCGATGTTGCCGGGGCAGACGAAGAAAAACAAGAATTGCAAGAAATTGTTGAATTTTTAAAAAATCCTGCTAAATACACCGAACTTGGTGCGCGCATTCCAAAAGGCGTGTTGCTTGTTGGCCCACCGGGAACGGGTAAAACCTTGCTTGCAAAAGCCGTTGCTGGGGAAAGTAAAGTGCCATTCTTTAGCATGAGCGGTAGCGATTTTGTTGAGCTTTATGTTGGCGTTGGCGCAAGCCGTGTTAGAGATTTATTTGAAAGTGCAAAAGCCAGTGCACCTTGCATTGTGTTTATTGATGAAATTGATGCAGTGGGCAGGCAGCGTGGCGCCGGCATGGGTGGCGGCAATGACGAGCGTGAGCAAACGCTTAACCAATTGCTTGTTGAAATGGACGGCTTTGAAACCAACAGTGGCATTATTGTGTTGGCAGCAACCAACAGGGCAGATATTTTGGACCCAGCCCTTACCAGACCGGGGCGTTTTGATAGACAAATTTATGTAAGGTTGCCAGATGTTAAAGGCAGGGAAGAAATTATTAAAGTTCATGCCAAAAACAAGCCACTTAGCGATGATGTGGACTTTAAGCGCATTGCGCGTTTAACAAGCGGGCTTGCGGGCGCGGATATTGAAAACATGCTTAACGAAGCCGCACTTTTAACGGCAAGGGACAACCGCTTTAAAGTTACAATGGTGGATATTCAAGAGGGCCTTAATAAAGTGTTGATGGGGCCTAAAAAAGTTTCGTTGCTTATAACCGAGCAAGATAGAAAAATTACCGCAATTCACGAGGCGGGGCATGCAATTGTTGCACAATCGCTCCCTAATTGCGATAAGGTGCAAGAAATTTCTGTTATTCCGCGTGGCAATGCCGGTGGCTACACCTTAACATTGGACGAAAAAGATAGAACTCATGTTACAAAACAAAAATTGCTAGATATGTTAACCATGATGCTGGGCGGGCGCAGTGCAGAAGAAGTTTTCTTGGAAGATATTACAACCGGTGCATCTAACGATATTGAACGTGCCACAAATTTGGCAAGAAAAATGGTTGCCGAGTGGGGCATGAGCGAAAAATTTGGCTTAATTAGTTTTGGTGAGGGAGAGCAGATCTTTGTTGGGCGAGATTATCAGCGTCAGCTTCCTTATGGGCAAGAGCTTGCAAAAGAAATTGACGATGAGGTGCGCAAAATTGTTGAAAGCGCACATGCTAGAGCAAAACAAATTATTGAAAGCAAAAAAGAAGTTATTGCAAAAGTTCAACAAATTTTGCTTGAAAAAGAAACAATTTATAAAGAAGAATTTGAAATGCTTTATAACGGCGCAACCGTTGAAGAGGTTGAAACCGCTATAGATAAAAAAGAAAAAGAAAAGCGCGAATATCAAGAAAAAGCCAAAAAAGAGGCTTTATATGAGCGCAAAACTAGGGATATTAAATTGCGCATTGAAACCGCAAACGCATATTTAAAAGCAGGCATGATAACAAAACAAGCGCATGAAAACATTATTAACGAGGCTAATAAAGAGCTAAAGCAGATTGAAGAAAACAATGTAAAGCAGGCAGAAAATCAAGAAAACAACACTGCCCAAACTGAAAATGCTGCTAAACAAGAGCCTTTAACTGAAAATAAAGAAGAGAAAAAAGATAAAGAAAAAAAGAAAACTTCTAAACCAAAGAAGGATGAATAGGAGAAATTATGGCAAAAGCAAAAAAAATTATTGCAATAGTTAGTTTATCGCTTGTGGGTGTGCTAATTTTGGCAACGTTAATTTTATCGGTAATTAATGTGGAGCATAAAATTTGCTTTAATAACCCAGAGTTTATTGATGTTTATTACGGCAATGTTAATTATTCTAAAAGAAATCCGGCTTCAATTCAAAAAAATAGAGACGAAGAAAGATATAATAAAGTTTTAGAATATTTAAATGGATCTTCAAAAGAAAAAGCGCTTAACGCGTTGTTTAACGGAAGTTTGTTTAAAAAGCCTGAAATTGTTGTGGATTCTGCCAGCAGGTTAACGGATATTCCAACTTCGGCTTCTAGTAACTCATTCTTTGTTTATTTGGGCTATAACACCCCACAAGTTTTAAAGGACGGCAACAACAATTATCAGCTTGATGGCAAGGATTATTATTACCGTGGCCTTTGCTTTGAAATAACGGCAGATGAGGTCAAAATGGATGTTTCTATTTATGTTGTGCCATATTATTCAGTTAATAGCGATAGCGAATATGAATATCCATCCACAAGCAATTTAAAATACCAAGTTAAATATGTTTTCTCTGCTGAATTTTCACCGCTTTATAATTATTTAAAGGAATTAAGATACGACAAATAAAAAATAGGCTAAACGCCTATTTTTTTATTTTTTTGATGTAATCAACAATATCTTGAATGGTTTTCATTTTAGAAACATCTTCGTCTGGTAAGGTTATGCCAAATTCATCTTCAAAAGTCATAATTAATTCAACAACATCAAGGCTATCTGCCCCTAAATCGTCAACCAAATTTGTTTGCATTGTAATTTGATTTTTCTTTTTGCCAAGCTTTTCCGCAATTAAACTAATAATCTTATCTTCCATATTGCCTCCGTTAAATATTTTACAAAAAAATATAATTTTTGTAAAGTGTTTGCAATGCAATTAATTGCAAAAAACTTAAAAAAAGACAAATTTGCATAAAAAAACCAAAAACAACGCCATTTTGTTGTGTTAAAATTTAATTATGCAAATAATTAAAGATAATTTTTCTAATAATCTTTTAGAAATTGTAAATAAATATGCAAAATATCAAAAGGTTATGGTTGTTTATGATAACAGTGTAAATAACGCCAATCTTTTGCAAATTTATGAGTTAATTGGTGCCAATTGTGTTTTTAATAAGCTTAACATGACAATTGAAGATTATAGCGAATTAAATAATGGTTATAAGTTGTTAATTTTTTTATGCGAGGCGGATAGCTTTATTAATTTTGAATTTGATGTTGGCGAATTTATTAATGTGTTTATTCCAACCGATAACGCCGTTTTGCCATTTTTTTTAAAGGGCAACAATTTTTTGTTTTTGCAAAACAAAAAACCAGATGTTGCAATTTTTTCTAGTGTAATTTTTAACAAAGTTTTTAGTTTTATAAATGCACTAATTGAACAAACTTGGTGTGAGGTTAACTTTAACGATTTAAAATTTATTACGCAAGACGCATTAATTGACCTTTTAAATAAAAATAATTTAAATTTTATAGATTTAACAATTTTAAAACAATGCAAAATACCTTATAACTTATTGCCCGAGTTAGATTTTATTTTAATTAATGCAATTTTAACTTTGGTTAGTTCAATTTCAACAAACAGTTTGGGCTTGGTGGATTTTTATAAAAGCGTTAAAGAAAATTGCGGCTTAATAGATAAGTATTATGCTCTAATAACCAACAATGTTTTAAATGAAGTTGTTAAGCTTAATTTTAGCTATTTGCTTTCAATTTTGCGCGAGGCAACAAACAAATTAAAAATTATTAATGTAAATAACAAAAATTTTAATAAAATTATTAAAAATTTAAAAAATTATTTAAAAAATTGCAATAATTTTTTAATTTATTTATATTTGTATGATATTTTTGGTTATTGATAATGATTAATTTAATTATTTTTGCAATATAATTAAATATGAAAAAACTTTTGCTTGTTGTTTTTGTGTTTTTAATTTTGCTAAACAGTAACTATAAAAACAATTTCAGTTTGTTGGATTATTTTATTGGGGAATATCAGGCCTACACCGAGCAACCCGTGTTGGACAACAATGTTTTTTTAGGCAGCTGTTACATTAATTATGGCAAAATAAACAACAAGCAACTTTTAATTGGTGAAAGCATGGTTATAAACAATTTTGACCCATCGGATGCTATTAAAAAGTTAAAAGCGGTTGTTGTTAAAACAGAATATTTAGAAAACGGGGCAACGGTAATTTACGCTTACAGCCCACTTATAAATAAAAATGTGCAAATAAACAGCCGCAAAGTAAATTTGCAAATTGCGTATTATGAACATTATTCCGTCATAGGTTGGCCATTAATTTTAGGAAGTTTTTAAAAATTTTTGAATAAACAAAAAAAATTGGGCTATCATTTCATCAGGAGGCGATATGAATAGTACCAATCAGCCACAAAAGAAAAAAATATTATCTACCACAATTTATGCAATTATAATTGGTCTTTTAGTGTTGGCATGCGCAATTGTTATTGCCACGGTTAGCAGCAAAAGGGTTAATTACAGCGCAGAAATTGGCGGTGATGAAGATGTTACAGTTTCCACCAGCGGCTTTGTTGTGCCAATGAATGGTGCCACGGTGATTAAAGATTATTCTGCCACCGAACATCAATTTAACGAAACATTAAAACAATGGGATGTTCACAAGGCCATAGACCTAACAAACGATGGCAATTTAGATGTTATGGCATTTGCAGATGGCACTGTTGCAGAAGTTTACACAACCTATTTAGAGGGCACAGTTGTAAAAATTAAACACGCCGATGGATTAATGTCAATTTACAAATCTTTGGCAAAAAATCCGCCAGTTAAAGTTGGCACCAAGGTTAACGCAGGCACGGTTATTGGGCAGGCAAGCGACAGCATGGCAGAAGAATCCAGCAGCGGAGCACACCTTCATTTTGAAGTTGAACTTGATGGCGAAATTGTTGATCCATACAACTACATTTCGTTAGGCAACAAATAAAAAAGCACCAGTTTTGGCTGGTGTTTTTTTAATTGCCCAGCAAGATAAAATTTGGTTATTATCCGCCTCATAACTTTCTAACACTATGTTTAAAATGTTGGTTTTTTCATTAAGTTTTGGCATGTTTAAGTTAATGTTAAAGTTCAATTCGTTGTTATTGTTAACGCTGTTATTATAATAAAAATAGCCATCTGCCTGTTTTTGCCAATTATCATTTGCCAAAACAGTTAAATTTTCGTTATTATTTATGCTTAACTTTAATCTAACATACGAATTAGGGAAATTATCATCGGTTAAAATTTTAATTTGTTGCTGATAGTTGGCATAAGAAATTGCATCTTCTGGCAAAACAAAAGAATAAACGGTGCTGCCATTTTTTGTTGCCACAATTGTGGCATCTGTGCAAAGCGGCGCCGAGGCGGTTAGGTTTGGGTTGTTTGAAAAATAAGCAATAAGCAATCCCATAATTATTGAACCAATTAAAAGAATTGTTAAGCTTGTTATTACAACAATGTTTGCGTTTGTTTGTTTTTGCATAAAATCCCTCTTAATTTAGTGTGGGTTAAATAAACGTTTTTATGCAAACAAAAAAGGCTAAAATTTAGCCTTTTATATGCTAGCCTTTGTTGCATTTATTCTGTCATCATATGGTTGATATTTATATAAATTAATTTTGTTCCTTTCAAAGGCAGAGTAACCGTTGTTAGAAGAATAAGTTTCGGTTGAACTAGTTGCTGGGTAAACCAAATCGAACAGCATGTCTAAATAAGTTTCGTTGGTTAAAGGGTTAATAATTTTGTTTGTTAAATTGTATTGATTGTCATCTTCTTCAGTGCCAATGTAATAATTAGAATTAAGGTTGCCATTAAGGTCACAATCCAAATCAAAAGCGTTAACTTCGCCAACATAATATAACAAATGAATGCCATATTCTGTAACACACATGTTGCTATAATTTAGTTTTGCCGTGTTAGAATTGGTTAATTCAATTTTGCTCATGCAACCGGTGGTGTTGTTTTGCAAGCCCTCTTTCATTAAATTGCTTGCTTCAATGGTAAACGCACGTGCCATTTTGCTATATTTTTGCAAATCTTCATCCGAAAGGTCAGCCTGATTTTTTGTTGAATCATAACCAACCACATATGGCATGCCCGGAACCAAACTAGAATCTGCATCGCCAGTGTATTTAAACATAAATTCAATAAATTGTTGCAGTTTTACTTCGTTGCTAGTGGAAGGGTCATTAGCAAAAGCAACATATTCATTTAGCACTTCGCTTATTGGTCTTTCACCCAATTCGTTGCCAGATAAATCCCTTTCTGTAACCATTGTTTCATTAATTTTAGCGTAATATTCAGTGCGGTTATCGTCAGTAATTTCACCCAAAGCGGTTATATAATTTTTTTGGCTATCAGAAAAACTTAACAAGGTGTGAATAAAGTAGCCATATTTAACATTGCCAGTGTAAGGGTGATAATAAACGCTATCTCCATTTGTGCCAATATTAATTATATCATTATTATATTTTTGTGCGCGTTGCTCACCATAATATTTATCATGGCTTGTTTTAACAAGTTTGGTGGCTCTATTAATTAAAGTTTCGGTGTTCAAATAGTCGGCATCTTCCAAATATTTTGTTCTAATATTTGTTAAATATTGAGATTTTAATTGAGAGGCAAACGTCCTTTCAAAATATCTAAAAATTAAATCATCCGACAAAGTGTTATAAGGTTTGTTGTTTTCATCGCGCAAATAATATTCATAATTCATTAAATTGCTAACAAGCAAATTTTTAACTTTTGCCATTAGTTTTAATTCGTTGGTGGCGCCATAATCTTCTGTTAATTTTTCTTCATATTTGTCAAAATAAACATCAACTAACAATTTAACGCCTTCAGTTTCATAATTGGTTAAATAATCTGCATTTTCGAAACCCAAAACATAGTCTGTTATAACGGTTGGGGCGGTGTAGGTATATTTTAATTTATATTCATCGCCCACCTTTTCGACAGTGGCACGCCTTTTAGATTCAAAATTTTCACCATTTAAAACGCCATTATAATTGTAATAATAATTTGTTATGCCGTTGTTGGAGTTGTTTGTGGTGCTCTCTGCTTGTTCTGGGGTTGATTTATCTTCCACTTTATAAATTTGCTTTGCTGTTTGTAAATATTCATCTAATTGGCTATCAATAGAATCGAACATGGTGCCAATTAACTCATTCATTTGATAAGGCGTTGGCTTATACATTTCTTTATTGCTTAAGCCATATTGATAAAGTGCTTCTCTATCCGCAAGCAGTTGAATGGTTTGGGTCATGGCCTCTTGCTCGGATAAACCTTGTTGGCTAACATAAAAAGTGTAGCCATAGCTGTTGTAGGCGTTAACAAGTTCAAATCTCTTTATTTTTGTGTTGCCCACAACGGCAACAACTTCATTGTAATATTTAACTGGATCTATAGAAAAAGTGGCACATCCAGCGAAACTAAATGTTACAATCATAAGTAAACATAAAATTAATGCAGTAAATTTTTTCATAACTTCTCCGTAATAATGTTTGCCAGTTTAATTTTTGTTATAATTGTTAGCAAGAATTAAAATCTTGCTAATTATATCAAATTTTTTATTAAAACGCAAGGGTTTAAGGGCATTTAACTTAAAAACTCTATCATAAAAGTTAATGCGGTTATAACGCTAAATTCTTTTGGCTGCAAAAATATGGTTGGCAGGCTGGCTTTTTCAAATTTAAAATGCCTTTGTTTGTTAACTTTGGTTAGCAAAGTATCCATGCCCACATCTTCATAAAAAACAATGCTCATTTTGGTTTTGTTTATAACAATTTGCTTAACGTTTTGCTTAACCGCAAGCGCTTTTAACAGGGCAATGTTGGTTAGGTTGTAAATTTCGTTAGGAAGTTTGCCATATTCAGTTAAAAGTTCGTTTAAAATTGCGCGGGCGGTTTCTTTGCTGTTGATGTTGGAAATTTTGGCAATAACTTTAAGCCTTTCCGCTTCGTTTTCAATAAATGTGTAAGGAATTTTGGTTGGTAGGGCAACATCTATTTTAATTTCACGCTCAATTTCCACCTTTTCACCCGAAATGCGGCGCAAAGTTTCGTTAAGCAGGCGCATGTACATATCGTAGCCAATTTTTACAATGTGCCCGTGCTGAACTTTGCCCAAAAGCTCACCCGCACCCCTAATTTGCAAATCTCGCATGGCAATTTTAAAGCCGCTGCCAAGCTCGGTGTTTTCGGCAATGGCCTGCAGGCGGCTAGAAGCCTCTTCAGTTAGCACCTTGTTTTTGCCATAGGTGAAATACGCGTAGGCTTGCTCGGCACTTCTGCCAACCCGGCCGCGCAGTTGATACATTTGGCTTAAACCAAGTTTGTCACTATCCACAACAACAAGCGTGTTGGCTTTGGGCAGGTCTATGCCGTTTTCTATTAGTGTGGTGGAAACAAACACATTTGTTTGTTTTTCGTAAAGGCGCTTAATGGTGTTTTCCAACTCGTGCTCGTCCATCTGGCCGTGCGCAACATCAAAAATGGCATTTTTATTGTTAACTAAGCGCTTTAAATTTTCTTTAAACGCGTAAATTTTTTCCACATTATTAAACACCACCAAAACTTGTCCGTTGCGGTTAATTTCGTCATTAATTGCATTGGCAATAATATCCTCATTAAACGCCAAAACATAGGTTTTAACTGGCAGGCGGTTAACTGGCGGGGTGTTTATTATGCTTATATCCCGTATGTTCATAAGCGACATTGATAGCGTGCGCGGAATTGGTGTGGCGGAAAGGGTTAGCACATCCACATTTGTTTTAAGCTGCTTTATTTGTTCTTTTGCCTTAACGCCAAAGCGCTGTTCTTCATCCAAAATTAAAAGGCCTAAATCGGCAAATGATACATCCTTGGAAAGCAACCTGTGCGTGCCGCAAATTACATTAATTTTGCCCTCTTTTAGCGCGGAAATTATTGATTTTTGCTCCTTACTGGTTTTAAAGCGGTTAAGCATTTCAACTGTAACACCAAAATTTTCACACCTCGCCTTTGTGCTTAAAAAGTGCTGCAGGCTTAAAATTGTGGTTGGGGCAAGAATTGCCACCTGCTTGCCGGCCTCAACCGCCTTAAACAGCGCGCGCATTGCCACTTCGGTTTTGCCAAAGCCAACATCACCACAAATTAGCCTATCCATAACCTTGCCAGATATCATATCGCGCTTAACGTCCTGTATGGCTTGCAGTTGATCGGCAGTTTCTTCATAATTAAAGGCGGCTTCAAACTCGGTGTAAAGATAATCGTCCTCGTCATATTTAAAGCCTTTTTCCGCCTTGCGCTTGGCGTAAAGTTCAATAAGCTCCTTGCTCATATCTTCAATTGATTTAATTGCCCTTAACTTCATGCCCGCAAACTCTTTGCCGCCAAGTTTGTTTAGTTTAACGGTAGAATTATCATCCGCCATGTAAAGTGAAAGGCTATCTGCACTTTCGTATGGCACATAAAGGGTGTCACCTTTTAAATAAGTTATTTTAAAAAATTCTTTATCCACACCCATGGCGTTAATGGTAACCATGCCCTCGCACTTGCCAATGCCGTGAACATTGTGCACAACATACTCGCCAGCTTTTGGCAAATATTTTGGTTTTGAAACATTTTGTTTTTTAATTTCTTTTTTATGTGCAAAATTTGTTGTGCCAATATAAAAAATATTATCTTCTTCAAAACAAATATTATAAGGAATATTTAATTCGGTTAAAATAATTCCTTTGCTATTTTTATTTAATGAATAATTAATGTGCAAATCGGTAAATATTTTTTTTATTGAATTTAAAGTGTTGGCAGAAGAAAGGCACAAATAAACTTTTTTGTTGGCGTAAGGTGTTAGTTCTTTGTTTAGACCAACAAGGTTGTTTAAAAAATTAGAAAAATTAATTGTTTTAAAATTAATGTTAAAATAATTTTTTATTTTTAATTTTAAATTAGTATTTTCTATATTAAAATTTTCAAAAAAAATTAAATTATTTAAAAAATTAGTTAAAAAATTATTAAAATTTAATTTTTTTATTGAATTTTCGTAAATTTTTATTAAATTTTCATTCTTAAACACTACTTCAATTCGCTCTAATATGCTCTCTTGCAGCTTGGCAATTTTAGGCTCAATTTCTAAGTAATTATAGAATGTTATAGGGATGTTAAAGTTATAAAATACGTTAAAGTTGCAAAATGGCAAAACAAATTCAAGCGGAAAATCTTCATCTCGCTCAATTAAATTAAATAAATCAAAAAAAATATTATTTTCTTGTTTTAAATTATTAATTTCTTTTAAAATATTAATTTTTTCTTTATTTTCTAATAAATTTAATTTATTTGGCGCAATTATTAAATTATTTTTTTTATTTTTCTTTTCAAAAGTTAAAAAATCAAACTCGTAGATGTCATCCAAATTGGTGTCAAAAAAATCCAGTCGAGTTGGGTTTTCGTCTAATGTATTAAAAATGTCAATAATATCCCCACGCCTAGCAAATTCACCCTTTCTATTTACGCTTTCTGTTTTAGTGTAACCCAAATTAATTAATTGTTTTTCTAAATTAATTAAATCAATTTCACTATTTTTTGTTAATTTTATTATATTTTTATTAAAATTTTTTAAATTTGGCAAAATTGTGTAAAAAATTTCGGGCGTAGTAATTAATATTGTGTTAAAAAAAGTTAAGCGATACATCGCACTTATAATGTCATATTTATTATCGTCACTTTGAAATTTGGCTAGGGTAAAGGGCTTGCTAAAATCGTCAATAATAACATTGTCTTTATTTAATGCGTCTAGCTGGCTTTTAATGTTCCTTGCCTTTTCAATGTTGGGGCAAATTAAAATTGCCTTATTTAGCCGGGCTAAAATTGCGCCAGTTTCCCCCAAGCCCACATTGCTTGCAAAAATGGGGCGTTTGCCAAGATTTTCTATTAAACTGTCGTATCCTGACATAATTCACCTAAAATAAATTGATTTATTAATTTGCAAGCGTTTTGTGTGGACAATGATAAAATTTCTTTACTGTTTTCATCTATATTAGAAAGCACATAGTCCTTTAAATCTAAGTTAACATCGCGCCCAATGCCCACACGCAAACGTGGGGTGATGCCAACCTTGTTAACAATGTCCCTTAGCCCATTATGTGTTCCGGCCGAGCCCGCCAAGCGGAAGCGCACTTTGCCTTTTGGTTGGTCAATATCATCAAGCACAATTAAAATATCATCCAAATTGGCTTTAAAATATTTTTTAAGCTCGTAAACACTATCCCCACTTAAATTCATGTAAGTTTGTGGCTTTGCAAGCACAAAACCGTCACCAATCGCAATTTCTGCCTTACATTTTTTTTTGTTAAATTTAAGGTTGTTTTGTTTAGCAAAAAGATCCACCACGTTAAAACCAACATTGTGATAAGTGTTTTTATATTTTCCATCTGGGTTGCCTAGCCCAACTATAATTTTCATAACATTATTATAACATAAAATTTTTAAAATTCAATACAAATTAAATATTAATTTTAATAATGCCCATATATTGTTGCATTTATTTGGAGGCAATACAACTATTTAAAAATTTTAATAAAAATTTGCAATTAAATTTAATAAAACTATTGACAAGTTTTAATTTTGGTTTATAATTAAACCACCACTAAAGAATAGGAGAGAATTATGAAACAATCTTACCAGCAGGATAGACAAACTGCAAAATTAATTGCTAAATTGAGTAGCGACAGAGTTGCGCATGTTGGCGCAGACGAAAGGGAAGAAGACGCCCAGCTTATTGCACGCACTAACAATCATCAATCTTTTGTTAATTATCCATATTTTATGAACAACAGAGAGTTTTTGTTAGATATTGTTAAATTAACACCTAAGCCAAGGCTTTGCAAAAATTATTTTTATCAATATGTTAATAAATATCTTAAAAAGGATAAAGTTTTCATTTTTGAATTTTTAACCGAGGTGCTAGATAATTTTGGCAAAGAAGAAGCCGAATATGTTGCAAAAAGATACGGGTTATCTAAAATTTTAGAAGAAATTGTTGACGATAGGGAGTGGAGGCTGTTTAATTCCTCCCCATCAGGCAAATTGGCGCATATTGATTATTAAGGCTTAAACGCCTTTTTTATTCTGCTATTAACAAATTTAAAAATTGTGTTATAATCACAAAAGAACTCGCCACAACATATAAAGATGGGCACGAAGGCCTTGCCTATAAATTATGTGAAGATGTAAAATCTGTTGAAGAATTGTTGGCATAAACTAAAAAGCACCAAGCGTGCTTTTTTGTTTTAAAAAAAAGGTGACATTGTCACCTAAATTTTATCCAATTCCTCAGTAATTTTAGCCTTGTTGATGTGTTGGCCTATAAACACAAGTTTTATCATTCTATCGCCATAAGTTTCGTCCCAATCGTGGCGGAATTTTTCATCATTTAAAAGCAATTGCTCAATTTGATATTTAGGAAGGGTGGCGTACCATGGGCCATTTTCGTTAAGCACTTTTTGCCTGCCCGCTTGCTCGTAAATATAACTCATGTTTTTATCGTTATTAAAATACACAAGCCCTTTTGTGCGGATTATTTGTTTGCCATAATCCTTGCTTGCCCAATCTTCAAATTTTAACCTATCAAATGGGCGGCGGCGGAAATAAACAAATGTGCCAATGCCATATTCTTCCGTTTCGCCACCTTCGTGGTCGTGATGATGGTGGTGCTCGTGATGGCCGTGATCATGTTCGTGTTCGTGATGGCCATGCTCATACTCATCTTCATCGTTATCATCGTCGTCATCAAAATTATCATGGCTTTCATTTATATCTTTGTCAATTTCCTGAAACCAACCTGCAGATGTTAGCACATTTTCCATATCAAAAAGGTTAGTATCCAAAATTTCTTTTAGTTCAACGTTGGAGTAGTCCGCCTCAATAAGTTTTGCTTTTGGCTGCAAATTTTTAATTATACGTTTAACGCGCCTTAATTCGTCCGCACTAACTTCGCTAACTTTGTTCATTATTAAAATATCACAAAATTCAATTTGCTGAATAACTAAATTTTCAATGTCGTCCTCTTCAATATCCTTTTTCATAAGCTCATCACCGCAGCCAAATTCTTGCACCATGCGAAGAGTGTCCACCACACTGATGATGGCATCAAGTTTGCAAAAAATTGGCATGCCTTTTTGCTTAAAACTTTCAGTTAAAAAATTGATTGTTTGCGCAATGGGGATAGGCTCACATATGCCACTGGCTTCAATTATAATGTGGTCAAATTTCTTTTGCTTAATAATATCGTGAAGTTGTTCAATAAGGTCCTTTCTTAGCGTGCAACAAATGCACCCGTTTTGCAGGGCAACCAAGCTCTCTTCCTTTTTGTTTACAACGCCACCTTTTTCAATTAAATCGGCATCTATGTTTACTTCGCCAATGTCGTTAACAATAACGGCAACCTTATAGCCCTTGGTGTTTGCCAAAATGTGGTTAAGTAGGGTGGTTTTGCCGCTGCCTAAATAGCCGGTTACAAGCGTAATAGGGATTGTTTTAAATTGTTTCATAATTACTCCTTTTGCATTTATCTGGCGGCCTCGACAGATAATTACTCCTTAAAAATGTAAATTAATAATGATAATTATAGCACATTTTTTTAAATTGCAACCAAATTTAACAAAAAAATAAAAAAAATTAACAAAAGGTTAAGCCCTTGGTCGGGCTTATACAAAACCAACTTCTTTATAACAAAAACAACCTTTTTAAAGGGAAAGTAAGAAAGGGGAAACATGTCCCCGTTCTTAAAAGCGAGCAGCCGCCCCAAAAGGAAAAAACCGCACACCTGCGGTTTTGACAAAAGAGGGCGAGTTGCCCGCGTGGTTGCGGGGACTGGATTTGAACCAGTGACCTTCGGGTTATGAGCCCGACGAGCTGCCGTGCTGCTCCACCCCGCGATGTAATTATGTTAACATATTATGTGTGTTTTGTCAATAATTTTCTTAAAAAATATTAAAAAATTTAAAAAAATTAATAGTTTTTTGCGTTTTTAACGCATTTTTAACAAAAAAATGAACTAAAAACAAAAAAAGATAAACTAACTAAGGCGTTTATCTTTTGATGTTAAATTTATGTTTATTGCCAAATTTTTATTGCCCAAGCGGCTGAAAATGCGTTCGTCATAGCGCGTCAAAATGTTATCTAAAGATAGATTTGTGGATATAAACGTTGGGCGGTTGTGAATTTGGCGGGTGTTTATTAAATTATACAAATATTCCAGTGTAACATTTTTTAAAATTGGCTCGGTGCCAAGGTCGTCAATAAGCAAAATGTCCGCCGTTAGTGCATCACCAAATTCAAACGATTTGCCCATATGGTAAAGACGCGCTAATTCATTTAATTCAAACGCGGTTTTAAACATAACCACATAGTTTTTGTTTAGCATTTCGTTGGCAATGCATTCAAGCAAAAAGGTTTTGCCCGTGCCGGCGCCGCCAATAATGTTAATGTTAAGTTTGGTAACAAGTGGATATTTTTCACACCAAGTTTTAATAACATCGTAGGCTTTTTTATCGTTATCGTTAATCAAGTTTTCATCGCTACTTTCAAAATTTTTAAATTCGGTTTGCGAAGAGGATAACAGCGATAATTTTTTGTTTAACTCATTAAGCAAACATTTACAAATGCGCCCGCCAACCACACCCGTATCGTTACAAATAGGGCAGTCATATTTTGGGGTTAATTTGCTTTTATCAATATTGTGAGCGGTTAAAAATTTATCAATTTTAGTTTTTAAATCTAAAATGTCATTTTTTAACGCAATGCTTTCTTGCTCATATTCCGCTTTGGTGTATTCAATTTGCTTTTTTGTGTAATCTGTGTAAAGGGCGTTAAATTCGGCGTCCCGTTTAAGGTTGTTAATAAAATTTTCACATTCCTGTTGCGCGTTAAGGCGTTTTAGCATAAAATTTTGTTTAATTTCTGCAATAACTTTTTTTCTGTCCATCTTACACCTCCACCTCGTCCAAATTGGTCATTAGGCTTTGAATTTGCTCTTTTGTGTAGTTATTATGTATAAAATCGGTAGGTTTATCGTCAATTTTAACTGCTTTAACTTCTTCCAAAGTTTTAAGGCCGGCGCCGTTCCAGTTGGAAAGAATTTTGTTTAAATAGGCAATTGCGTTTGCCTTGTTTTTGCTTAAACTTGCGGCGTATAAAATTATTTGATGGCTAAAGCCCCAATCCACCGACCAAATTTTATAAAATGTTCGGTCATTAGCGTTGGCTTTGCGCTGCAAATTAAGCTCTTGCAACACTTCGTTAATAAGGCTATCCACTGCTAAATTGTCTTGCAAATATTTTTGATAACCGTTAAGGTTAGTAATGCCCAATTTAAACAATTTTGTAACAATGTTGTTAAAACTTTCAAGCGTTCTTACCGTGGTGCCGTGGCAATTGTTGGCAATTGTTTTAAGTGTTTCCAAATTAAAGCCCATGTTAAGCCAATTAACCACATACTTTTCAATTTCATTTGTTAAATCCTCATAATAAATGCCCAGTTGTTGGTTAACCGTTTTGGCAAGGTTGAACATATTGTCCTTTTCATTTTCATAATGCTCAATCTCTTGCACGCTCATAAGTTTCATTTCATAATATTTTGTTAAATATTCGTCCAGCACGTTAACATCAACATGGCGTTTTTTGCTTTTTAAATTTTTAACCACAAAAACAATAACTTGCATTTCAAAATTATAATCGTTAAGCCATTTGTTTAAAAGTTCTTTATCCTCAAGCTGAGGTTTGCGTTTGCTGCCCATTGCGGAAAGAATTAGTGCCATATTTTCATTTGCAACGCCCAGTTCTTCAATTTTTTTGCTAACTTGCTCCAAATTAATAATGCCTTCTTTAAGCCAGTTTTTGGCAACCACAATGCAATAATTTGGGCTTAAATTAAAGCCTTTGTTATCCACACAATATTTTATTAGGGCAATAAGCGCGTTTTCTTCAAAATTGTGGCGCTCCATCAAATTATAAAACTCAGCAAACTCGTTTGGCATAACCATCCTATGCTCAAACATCTCCTGCACCTGAATGTTAAAGTTGGCGTATTTGTCCACCTTATATTTTTTAATGTTTTTACTGTTGGAAATTATTGGCAAAAACCTCACCTCCGCTGGCGTGGTGGAAAGGATTTGCACCAGGCCTAAATCCTCCCAATACTTAAAAATGGAAATAACGTCATCTTCACTAATTTTTAAAGTTTTAGCAAAAAATTCAAGCGAGTTTTCAGCTTCATTTCCGCCATTGCACTTGCTTAGACCCAAAATATAAGCCTTAACGCACATATCTGGTGCGCTGGGCAAAAATTCATTGATAAAGGTGTTATCAATATACGTTTTATTTTCAGTTGCAAAGCTTGGGCTAAATTTACAAAAAGACATAACCATATATTAGCACAAAATTAATTTAGAAGCAACAAAACGAGATGTTTTAGTAAAATTTATTGTGGCTTGTTCTATTGCCGGGTTTGTTTTCATAAAATTTTGTATGAAAAAATTTGCCATTTTTCTTTTAGTTTTTATAAGTTGTTTTACGCTTTCTTCTTGCAAAAAGAAGGACAATTTGGAAGAATTAAGCGCAAATCTCTCCACATATAGTATGCAAATAGAATTAAATACACAAGAAAAGCGGGCGGAAGTTAAGCAAACATTAAATTACATTAACAACAGCGATGCAATTTTAAGGGTGCTAAAATTTCATGTTTATCCGCAATTTTTTAAAGAGGGCGCGGTGGATAAAGTGGTTGGCCCAACAAAAATGAACGACGCCTACCCAAACGGAATGAGTTACGCCAGCTTTGATTTTAGCGCGGTTATGGTTAACAACGAGAGTGTGGATATAGTTTTTTCTGGCGAAAACAACGGCATTTTAGAGGTTGAACTTCCTTACTCATTAATGCCAAACAAAAGCATAAATTTGCAATTTAATTATTCACTAACATTGCCCAACGCCGAGCACCGTTTTGGATATGGGGAAAACACAATAAACATGGCAAACTTTTACCCAATTGCGTGCGTGTATGAAAACGGTCAGTTTAACACCGAGCCATACAACGCAAATGGCGACCCATTTTATAGCGATATGGCAAACTATAATGTAAACTTAAACATAAATAAAAATTATGTTGTGGCAGCAACGGGCGAACTTGTTGCCAAAACTGAGGATGCCGAAGGCATGCGCTATGAATATAAAGCCAACATGGTGCGAGATTTTGCAATTGTTGCAAGCAATAAGTTTGAGGTAATATCCGCCCAAGCGGGGGATACAACTGTAAATTATTTTTACTTTAATGATGATAATAAAGACGCCAACTTAAAAGCGGGTGTGGACGCAATTAACACATTTAACAAACTTTTTGGCACATACCCATATAAAACATTTAATATTGTTAAAACCGATTTTATTTATGGCGGCATGGAATATCCAAATTTAATTATGATAAGCGCGGACATTTTGGATGCGGACGACTACAAAAACGTTATTGTGCACGAAACCGCACATCAATGGTGGTACGGCATGGTGGGCAACAACGAATATAGCCTGCCTTGGCTGGACGAGGCGCTTACCGAATATTCATCCATGCTGTTTTATGATTACAACGAGGGTTACAACTTTACGCACGGGCAAATGATTGCTGCAAGCAAAGAAAACTACACGCTTTTTATATCGGTTTATAACGATGTTTTGGGCGAAATTGACACCAGCATGCGCGCGGTTAATGAATATTCCACCGAGCCGGAATACACCTATTGCATCTATGTTAAAGGCGTGCTTATGTATGAAAGTTTGTATCAAATTATTGGCGAAAAAAATTTCGTTAACAGCCTAAAATTTTATTTTGATAATTTTAAATATAAAAATGCCACCAAAGAAAATTTAATTTATGCTTTTGAAACAACTTCAAAAACAGAATTAAAAAATTTCTTTGATAGCTGGCTAAATGGAAAAGTTGTTATAAAATAAATTATGCGTTATAGAAAAATTTTCTACGCCCATGTCGAATAACGCGTTTATCTTTAGGGTAGTTAGAAACATAATAAATTTTTAAATCATTTTCTAAAATAAACTTAACAGTGTAAAAATTGGCACTAGGGTTTTTGCTTAGCTCGTTTAAATCGTTAATTAATGTGTCAATTTCATTTGTAAGTTTGTTCCTTTGCCTTTCTTTAAACAGCCTTTGCTTTTTTGCAAGTGCCATGGCAACATCTTTAATGTCATTCACTTCTGCCATTTCAAAATATTTATATAGTGGGGCAAGTGTGGTTTGAGATGGCATAGGTATGTTTAAAAAAGCCAAATAACTTTCAAAATTTTGTTCAAACAAATCAAAATTTGTTAAATATTCGTTAATTTTGTGCAAGGTCATTCCATTAACAATTTCAACCTTATTTTCACCATGTTGGGCAATTAGTTGTTGCCTAGTTTTTTCAATTAAATTAATTTCGTCCATGTTTAACTCCGTACGCTGTATAATAACCCAAATTTCGACAAATGTCAATGGGTTTTTTAAAAAAATAAAAAATTGTTTAATGCAAAAACAGGTTAAAATTATTTGTATAATAAAAATTAATTGTTTATAATTATTATTAAATGAAACGGTTGATGGGGTACATTAAAAAGTTTAAATGGTTCTTTATTTTAGGGCCGTTTTTTAAGATGCTTGAAACCTTAATTGAACTTTTAAACCCCATTTTTATTGCAAAAATTATAGATTTTGGCGTTGTAAACGGCGATGTTGGCTATATTGTTAAAATGGGTGCAATAATTGTTGTTAGCAACATTTTGGGCTTTATTTTTAGCACAATTGGGCAAAAATGTGCATCGTTAACCAGCGTGGGTGTTGCCACCCAAATAAGAAAAGATATGTTTATTAAAATTTCCACCTTTTCGCATGCGGAATTGGATAAATATGGCACCGCCTCGCTTGTTAACCGCTTAACCAACGATGTTAACCAACTTGAAGGTTCAATTGGCATGTTTATGCGGTTAATTATTCGTGCACCATTTTTAATTGTTGGTGCGTTTGCGCTAAGTTTAACAATAAACATTAAAATGAGTTTGGTGTTTTTAGTGTTTATTCCTATTGTTAGTTTAATTTTATATTTTTACATTAAAAAAACCACGCCAATATTTAAAAGCATTAGGGTAAAATTAGATAATATTAGCAAAATAACCAACGAAAATTTGTCGGGCACGCGTGTTATTCGCGCCTTTAATAAGCAACAAGACGAGCAAGTTCGTTTTAACAAAGCCAGCGAAGATTTTACCGATGCAAACATTAAAGTTTCTAAAATTTCGGCATTTTTAAACCCGTTAATTTATTTGCTTGTAGATTTGGCAACCATTGCCATATTATATGTTGGCGGCATTCAAATTAACATTGGCGGCATGACCCAAGGCGACGTTATTGCGCTTATTGATTACGTGGGCATTATTACAATTTCGCTTTTGTTAATTTCGCAAATTATAATGGTGTTTGTGCGCACAAGTGCAAGTTTGCACCGCATAAACGAGGTTATGGATACTCAAGTTAGCGTTAAAAACAAAGAAAATGTTAAGCGCATTAAACACGCCAACTATAAGGCAATTATGGAATTTAAAAATGTTAGCTTTAACTATACTGGAGATAGCGGAACAAAATCGTTTATTAAAGATTTAAGCTTTGAAATTTATCCGCATCAAACAATTGGCATTATTGGCGGCACGGGCAGTGGCAAAACCACAATTGCCAGTTTAATGACGCGCTTTTACGATGTTACTAATGGCGAAATTTTATATAAGGGCGTTAATGTAAAAGATTATCCTATAGAACAATTAAGGAAGGAAATAAGCATTGTGCAGCAGCGCAGCACACTTTTTAGTGGCAGTTTAAGGGAAAATATGCAACTGCGTGCCGATGCAAGCGATGAAGAAATTATTGAAGCACTAAAAATTAGCCAATCGTGGGATTTTGTTAAGGATTGGAAAGCCGGGCTAAAATATCAAATTATGGCGGGAGGCAAAAATGTTTCGGGCGGGCAGATGCAAAGGCTAACAATTGCCCGTGCGCTAATAAATAAACCAGAAATGCTTATTTTGGACGATAGCAGCAGTGCGTTGGACTTTTTAACCGATAGCAATTTGCGCAAAGCACTTAAAAAGTTGGATAGCACCCTTGTAATTATTTCGCAGCGTGCCACCAGCATTCAAAATGCCGATTTAATTATTGTGCTGGATAACGGCGATGTGGTTGGCATGGGCAAACATAAAGAACTTATTAAAAATTGTGAAATTTATAAAGAAATTTATGAAAGTCAATCTAAATAAGAGGCAAAATGAAAAATAAAGGATTTAAAGCATTACTTAATAAATTGTTAACCTTTGTTAAACCACATAAGGTGGTGTTTTTCCTATCCATTATTTTTGATTTATGTGCAATTGTTGCAAATATGATTATTCCAATTTTTTCCGGCTACGCAATTGATACCATGATAACCATTGGCAATGTTAATTTTGCACTGCTAACAAGATATTTAGTTATTATTGGCATTGTAACAGTTTTAAGCTCGTTGTTTGAATGGCTGGGCGGATACAACATGAACATTTTAACATATAGAACAAGCCAATCTATCCGCGAGGCAATTTACAACAAACTAAACAATGTGCCACTAAAATATATTGACAATAGCTCGCATGGGGACATTATGAACACCATGATTGCCGATGTTGAAAATGTTACCGATGGCTTTTTGGAGGGCTTTAAAACAATAATTAACGGCATCTTTCAAATTTTAGTTGTGGGCGTTATAATGTTCACCTTAAATTGGTCGCTTGCCCTCATTGTGGTGGTGGGCGCGCCGCTTTCACTTGTTTTGGCAATTGTAATAACCCAAAAAAGCAGAAAAATGTATCGCATTAGAGTGGAAATGCAAGGAAAACTTAGTGGTTATAGTGAAGAGATGATAACCAACATGAAAATTATAAAAGCCTTTAATGACGAGCAAGACACTAACGAAAAGTTTATAAATATTAATAATGACCTTTATAGTGCAAGTGAAAAATCCATGTTTTATGCCTCAATTGCGCACCCAACTTCAAGGTTAATTAACGGCATTTTGTATGGCGCAATTGCATTTATGGGGGCGTTGCTTGCAATTAAAAAATATATTGCCCGCATTGGCATAATTTCCAGCTTTTTAAGTTATGCTGAAAACTTTACCCGCCCATTTAATGATTTAACCAGCATTTTTGCCGACCTTAACATTGCCGTTGCCAGCGCCAACCGCGTGTTTAATTTGTTGGACGAACCTAACGAAATTAGCGATGCAAATTTGCCAGCATTAAAAACCTGCAATGGTGAGGTGGAAATTAAAAATGTGTCGTTTAGTTATGAAAAATCGTTTAAATTGATAGAAAATTTAAATTTATCAGTAAAAAAGGGGCAAAGGATTGCCATTGTTGGCCCAACCGGTTGCGGCAAAAGCACAATTATAAACCTGCTTATGCGCTTTTACGATGTGGATAGCGGCAGCATAAAAGTTAGCGGTAAGGATATAAGGAAGGTTACTCGCAAATCTTTTAGAAGTTATTACGGCATGGTGCTGCAAGAAAGTTGGCTTTATAACGCCACAGTTAAAGAAAATGTTGCATACGGCAAACCAAACGCCAGCATGGACGAAATTATTGACGCTTGCCGCCTAGCTGGTGCGCACGCCTTTATTGAAAAATTGCCACAGGGGTATGACACAATTATTAGCGAGCGGGCGGACAACATTAGCGCCGGGCAAAAGCAACTTTTGTGCATTGCCCGCATTATGCTTATTAAACCGCCAATGATGATTTTGGACGAAGCCACCAGCAATATTGATACGCGCACGGAAATGAAAATTCAACGCGCACTGGATATTATGATGGATGGACGCACCTGCTTTATTGTGGCACACCGGCTATCAACAATTGAAAATGCGGACACAATTTTGGTTATGAACAAAGGCAAAATAATAGAGCAGGGCAAACATCAAGAACTTTTGGCAAAAGGCGGCTTTTATTACACATTGTTTAACAGCCAGTTTGCTGGCAAATAAGGTGGCGTTTGCCACTTTTTTTATGTGCGCCCAGACTATTTCATTCTGAGCATATTTATGTCATTGCGGTTGGGTGTTTATGTTATGGCGGGTGCGTGTTTATGTCATTGCGAGCGCAGCGTGGCAATCTAAGGGATTCCCACGCTCACTTTGTTCGCTCGGAATGACATGAGAGATTACCACAGCACTTTGGTGGTCAAAGTGCTTCGTAATGACATTTTGTTGTTGTTTATCATATTCAAATCCCTTGACTGTGATTTTTAAAAAGGTTAAACTAAAAATATGGTAACACAATCAAAAACAAATGAATTAAACATTAAAAATAAAAAATTCAATTTTTGGCAATATTTTAAACCGCACAAAGGGCTTATTGCGGTTTATATTTTTATGCAATTAATTTTTATTGCCATTTCCGTTTCCATGACACTTTTGGGTGCACAATTTATTGCCCACGTTACAACGGGCGAGTACCGTACGGCGCTTTACATACTTTTAATTGAATTAATTATTTACACTGCAAACCGCACCCTCAGTTATGTTGCCGATGTGATATATTATAAATTGCAATTTAAAGTTACCAAAGCCATGTGTTTTGATATTGTGGAGCAGGCGTTTGCAATTTCCTCCAAAGCGTATAGCGATCACAACACGGCGAATTTTACAAAACGCATTGGCGATGACCCTTATAGAATTTTCGATTCGTGTAACACCATTATAAATAGGGTGGCAAGTTTTGTAAACGCAACCATAGTGGTGGGCTACATTTTGGTTGTTAATGTGCCAGTTGGGTTAGTGTGCATTTTTTCTATGTTGTTGGGAATTGTTATAAACATCTACCGCAAAAACAAAGTTAGAAAAATGCAAAAAGAAAGTTATAAGCGCAACGAAAAATATTCTAGCCTTTTAAACGAGGTTGTTAGAAGTGAGCGGGATATAAAATCTTTAAATTTGGAAGAAAAATTGGTTGCCCAAGCAAAATCTAGTTATAATGACGACCAACTATATTCAATTAAAACCAATTTATATGATTTCCGCTGGTGGTCAATTCAACAATTTTGCGGCTATGTGTTAAACAGTGTGGTTTTAGTTTTAGGCATAAGGTTTATGGATATGGGCTTGCTAACTTTGGCTGCGTTTATGGTTATAAATTCTAACCGCGGATATTTAAATGATTTAATTTATTCTTTTGAGCAAATTTACACACAATATAACAACATTGGGCTTGCGGTGGACCGTGTTAGCGAACTTTATGAGGACGATGAATACGAGCTTGAAAAGTTTGGCACGGTAAGCAAAAAGCACATTAATGGCAAAATAGAATTTAAAGATGTTGGCTTTACTTACATTGAATATAAGCCGCGGGACGAAAAAGAAATTTTGTTAGAAAAGAAATCCAACAAGCGGCAGCACATAAAAGCAAAGGTGCCAACGCGCGTTGTTTCGGGCAAAAACAAAGTGTTTGAAAATTTAAGCTTTGAAATAGAGCCAAACACCACGGTTGCATTTGTGGGCAAATCGGGCAGCGGCAAAAGCACAATTTTAAATTTAATTTCCAAAATGTATGTGGTGGACAGTGGCAAAATAACCATTGACGGCATCAACATTAACAGTTTAAATAAGGATACACTCCGTTCTTCAATTTCACTTGTTAATCAGTTCCCTTACATTTTTGATATGACCATTAAAGAAAACTTGTTGCTTGCAAAACCAAACGCAACCGAAAAAGAGTTAAATCAGGTTATAAAAGATAGCGCACTGGACGAGTTTGTCGCAACCTTATCAGACGGGCTTGATACCCGCGTGGGCGAAAGTGGAATTAAGTTAAGTGGTGGGCAACGCCAAAGGCTGGCAATTGCGCGTGCGTTGCTTAAAAGATCTAGCATAATTTTGTTTGACGAAAGCACCTCTTCGTTAGATAACCTTGCACAAAATCAAATTAAAAAGAGCATAGATAACATTAAAGGTAAATCCACAATTGTAATTGTGGCGCACCGCCTAAGCACAATTAAAAATGTGGATAAAATATTCTTTTTAGATAATGGCAAAATTGTTGATGTTGGCGCGTTTGACGAATTGTTTAAACGCAACAAAAACTTTAAAACCATGTTTTTGGCAGAAAACATTTAAAGCGCAATTTGCGCTTTTTTTACACCAAAAAACATTCTTTTGCATAAAAAGATAATATTCTTTTTTATTTTTATGCACATTTTTATATAGTATAAATAATTGGTGAAATATGAAAGTATATAAATATAAATCTTTAATAATAGAAGAGCGGGTTAACGGGCTAGAAATTACGGGCAAACCCAATAAAGATATTTTAACCGAAATTATTCCGGACGCGCTTGAATATGTTAAAAAAAATGATTTGCAACTTGGCGCCCACCTTTATGGGCTAAATGGGGTGGAACTTTTTGTTTTGCCCAACATGCGCCTTAGCGTGCTGCAAGAGACGTGGAAACAAGATTACTATAAACTATCTGGCTTGGCATTAGATTAAAAAAACGCCAACGCTGGCGTTTTTTAAAATAGATCATCATCATCGTCATCATCATCGTCGCCTTCGGCAACAATTTGGTTACGCCTTTTAATGTCGTAATAAAGGGCATCTTCATCAAATAAACGCTTTTGCACATAGCTGCCGTAAATTTTGGTTAAATCGTAACACTTTTTTGCCTCATAAATTGATGTGATGGTGGTTTTAAGTGCGGCATTTGGGGTAAATGTTTTAATAATAATTTTGTTTTGGTCCCTAAATGTCATAAGTTCTTCTGGGTAAACAAGCGGCCTTGTTTTGGTGGAGCTAGAGTAAGATTTACTTTCTTTACCATCTGCACCCACGCTTTTGTTTTCGCTATCTTCAACAATTGTCTTTTTACCTAAAAGTTCGCTAAACTCTTTGTTTGTTGTCATATCCTCGGTTGCAATATAAACCTGAATAGGGCAGTTATCTTTAATAATTTTGCCCACATCCTGGCCGTAAACCTGATACAACTGGCTGTAAGATTGCACGCACAGTTCAAAGAATATGCCACGAGAACGGCCAACCGTCATAATGCTGCCAAATTCTGGGAAGGCAGGCATGTTACCAAATTCATCCAACATAAAGTAAACATTGCGTTTTAGCGTGCCGCCAATCCTTTGTGCTTTATCCACCAAACGCTTGTAAAGTTGTGTTACAAACAAAATTGCAAGCGGGTAACGCGTTCTTATTTCATCCGGAATAATGCAGAATATTGCGGTTGGTTTTTCATCCAAATTAACAAAATCAATTTCGGTGTTTGCGGTTAAGAAACTTATGCCCATATCACTAAACATACTTGTTTTGCTTGATACAAAGCCCATGTAGTTTTTGGTTGTAGTGTCCGCATTTTGCAGTGCGGTGGTGGCAAGTTCTGGCACTTTGCTAAATTTATCACGGCAGTCAAACAAATATTTTTTAAGTGTGGCGTAAGTGTCACGCCCGCTATCCGTCATGTTACAAATTTTTTGCACATTGTAAAGGTTATATTTTTCCCTTGTCATGCCAAGTTCTGGTATGCGGCTATCCTCCATCATGGCAAGCATAACGGCCTGAATAAGTTTTTGCGCAGTTTTTTCCCAGCTTGGGTCTTTATTACTTTCAATTGGGGCAAGGGTGGTACAAATATCATTAAGGGCGGTAAAACTATCGTCATTCAACTGCTTGGCAGTTACTGCCATATCATTTTCAAGCCTATCTTTATCCGCATAGGCGTTGCCATTAAATTCAAACCAAGTGGTGGTGTTGTAATCAAAATTGCGTTGCAAAATTAGGTTATATTGCCTTGGGTTGTCCCCCGCTGGGTGCACTTTAACTTCCTTATCCAAATTAAAGCTGCGGGTGTACATATCAAACGGATACAGCAATGGGTTCCATTGCACCGAGGCAAATGGGTCACGCAAATTTAGCACTTTAACATCATAACCCTCGCTTTGAAATTTGTGCGCGCATTTATCATATAGTTCGCCTTTAGGGTCGGTTATAACAAAACTTGGCTTGCTTGCCGTCATGCACATCAGTTGCAAACTTGGCACAACAAACCTAGAGGTTTTACCAGATGAGGTGGTACCAACGCAAAGCGTGTGAATTGGTTGCACAAAGTTAATGTCCATCCCGCCAAGGCCCTTTTCCTCCGCACGCACCAAAATGCCATCCTTTTTGCAAGATTTTAAACTTGCCAGCGTGTTGTAGTTAAATGCCTTGTTCTTTTTAAGTTCTTCATCCGTAACAAAATCTCGGTTAAAAAATTGGCTTGTTTCTTTACCGCTAGTGTCCTTAACCTTATCCACTGCCTTGTCACTAGATTTATGCTTGCCGTCAATAAGTTTTAATAAATCATACACAAGCAGCAAACCCACAGCAATAAACACAAAAAAGTAAGGCTGGGCAGAAGTTAAAATTTTAGGGTCAAAAGTAAGGCTTCTGTGTTGAAAATAGCCCACCAAAATGATAGAGGCAATAAACACAATTATGGTTACAATAACATATTTTAAAACTAATTTGCCAAATTTCTTCATAAAACTCCTTATAATATAGATATTTTAAAATATAATAAACATTTTGTCAAATAAAATGCGAATAATTGTTAAAAATTAAAACATAATACAATTAGTTAGCCATGCCGAACAATGACACGAGGATGAGATTGCCATGTCGCTATGCTCCTCGCAATGACATGAGCAGGGACGGGGGATGATGAAGGGAAAAAATTTTTAAAAAAATTTAAAAAAACTATAAAATTTAGTTGATTTTAAAATTTTAACTTGCTAATATATTGTCATATCTTGGCACAAAATACAAAAATGTGCCGTTAAAGGGGGAATTTTATGAGTACTTTATTGGAAGCAGTTACTTTGCCAACTTGGTTGGATACCTTATTGAATGCTGTAACAAATGTTATAGCTCCTATTTTAATTTTGGTGGCAACCGCTGGCATTATTTACGCCGTTGTTGTAGGCGTTAAATTTGTTAGGGCGGAAGATAAATCTCAACGTGATGAAGCCAAAGCAAAATTAATTTCGGTTATTGTGGGCATTGTTGTAACATGCGTGTTAATTGCATTGTTCTACTTCTTGTCTGCAGCATTCAGAAACGGCTGGATTAAATTTAACGATTGGTACGATGCTGACGGCACTTTAAAAGGTGCTAATGTAGGTTCAACATTTAGAACAGTTGCCGGCGTTGTAAAATCATTCTTTGTAAGATAGAGAGTTTTTAACTCTCTTTTTTTAAATTGCCAATTAAGGGGTTAAATTATTTGGCAATTTTTTTTTATTTTGTTATAATATTAAAAATTGTTAGTTTTCACATAATAAGAGGGGGTGCCATATGGATGATGATGAGTTAGATAGCAGCAGTTTAGCCGCGGATGATGCCCAAGGCGATGGTGCCTCTTTGCCAAATGGCGATGCAAACCAAACTGAAGGTGCAAACGGACAGCAAGGGCAAGAGCAGGGGCAAGAGCAAGCCGAACAACAGGCAGAGCAACAAGC
The DNA here is from genome assembly GCA_947589025.1 of uncultured Clostridia bacterium. Lineage (GTDB taxonomy): Bacteria > Bacillota > Clostridia > Christensenellales > UBA1242 > Onthoplasma. The sequence continues at coordinate 9,480 of CANQAY010000002.1, read as the reverse complement.
CGAACAGCAAGCGCAAGAGAAAGAGCGAAAAGAGGCGCGCAAGCGCAGATTAAAACAAGTTAAGCGCAACAGATGGATTTTTGGCGGCATGTCCGCCGGGGTGCCAATTTTGGTGGGCGTTGTAATTTTGGGGCTGTTGTTTTTGTTGGTTATGTTGGTGGCACAGGTGCTGCAAAACATGTTTCCGTGGTTGTTTGGCGGGGGCACGGCGGGGCCGGCATCGGTTAACGGCATTACGGGGGCGGATTTTTATGGCCTGCGCGCAATTTATAGGGATGAAGCCAAAGCCGGGCGCGAACTAACACAAAACTATGAGGCTACAATTGAAGAAATTGCAACGGCGCTGGAAGATGATGCAAGTTTAAACATTACCACCGTAATTTTGTTGCCCGAGGGCAAAACTTTGCCTGTGCAAGGTTATAATTTCGACAATTTTGCAACCGACTACGCGGGCACAAACCTATTTAAGCTAACCGACATATTGGCAACAACTGTTTATGTGGCGGATAGCGGAAGCGAATATGACAGCGCCCTTTTGTTGCCGTTTGATGAAAAGCTGGCGGGCGTAAAATATTTTGGATTTAGCGATGCAATTGTGCAACAGGCGGCTGAAAAAATTGCCAACTATTTGTGTTTGCCTGAAAATGCCGCCCTTACGCTAGACGAAACGGATGACGGCACCCCTCCAACCATTGACGAGGCATCAGTTAAGGCGAATATAGATAATTATTTTGCAGGCCAAACCAACGCGCGGGCGGAAATGCTTTTTGTTAAAGACTTTATTCTTTCCGGCGAAGAAGATATGGTGGTTATGGGCGCCGAGGATATTGAAAAAGACTACGTTGCCATGATTTTTATGCCAAAGAAAAATGTTAGCTTTACCACAATTAGCTTTTCAATTTCCGGCATTAAGGAAATTGGCAATTTAACAGTAACCGTGCTGGGGGCGGATAATGTTACGCTTTCGCCTAGCCTGTTTTTGGAAGATGCGCTGGAAGACGGCGAGGCAGATAGACCGCTTGAACACACCTATTCGGTGGAATACACCAGCAGAATTGCCGCCACCACCTTTGCCGATATTGACACAAGCAACTTAAATGCACTGGCGGGCGGAATGTCGCTTTACAGCATTTTAAAATTGAATAATTTTAACACGTTTTTGCAGCTTAATGACGAGGGCGGCTATTACACCGCCAAATTAAACGGCGTTGGGCTTGGGTTTAATTTTAAGGCGAATGAGGACGGAACATCCACCGCCGAGCCTTTCACCACCGGGGAATTGGTTACCGAGTGGCAATAAAAGACAACACTGGCGTGTTGTTTTTTTATAAAAATTGCGGAAAATTGTTGTTTTTATTTGTTTATTTTGTTTTTTTAGTGTATACTAAAAATAACTAATTACATTAAAAGCAATTTAAGGTAAGGAAGAGATTGCCACGTCGCTATGCTCCTCGCAATGACAGGGGGATGTGTGTCATTCCGAGCGCAGTCGAGGAATCTCAGGGATTGCCACACTTCGTTCGCAATGACATGGGGTGGCCTTAAATTGCAGGGAGAAGGAGAAAGTGTTATGGTTACAGGGTTCTTTGATGGCGTGCTTGCCATTGTGGGCAACATATTATGGCCACTGTTTAGCGTTATTGGTACGCTAATAGATACTTTTCAAAGCATATTTTATGCGTTTGCCGGCATTAGCCCTATTGTGATAATGGAAGGTGGCAAAGAAATAAGTATATATTCAGGCACAACCGGTGCAGCAAATGATCAGGGCATTGTTTATTACATGTTGCAATCTCAACTTGTTAAAAACATTTTTATTTCAATTTTAATTTTGGCACTGTTTTTGCTTATAATTTTTACTGCCTTGGCATTTATAAAAAACGCATATTCTTCCAAACAAAAAACTTGGCAAGAAATTGTTGGCAACACCATTAAAGGCCTTGGCAACTTTATTATTGTGCCAGTTGTAAGTTTGCTTGGCGTGTGGGGTGGCAACATCTTGCTTCAGGCAATAAATGGCGCAACATCCACAGTCTCTAGCCAAAACACGGATTTAGGCAGGCAGTTATTTATAGTGGCAGCTTACAATGCCAACCGAGCAAGGCGGGCGTCATCAGAACGAACATATATCGACTCAAACGGCACAGAACAAAAAATTACCACTGCAGTTGATGAAACTGAGAGGGGGAAAATTGTTGGATTATATGAAAACTTTAAAGCTGATTGCAATTTAACAACCACATTATCATTTACATTTGATTCTGAACTAGCCAAGAAGATGGACAGCGGTTATACGGACGATCAATATGCCGAAGTGGTTGATACAATATTTGCAAATAAAAATGGTCCAAACCCGTATTGGATGTCTGCAGCGGTAGGTATGGGTGGCTATGAAGTTGGAGACTTTTATAACACTTGGAATGTAAACTATATTTTGTTAGCAGGTGGCGGAGTGTTTATACTTTACGCCCTTGGCAGCATAACATTTGGCATGGTTAAAAGGTTGTTTACATTAATTCTTTTGTTTGTTATTAGCCCAGCAATTTGTGCAATGTATCCGTTGGACGATGGCTCGGCTGTAAGCAAATGGAAAAGTGACTTTATTAAAAATGTAACCATGGCATATAGCGCCGTTGTGGGCATGAACTTATTTTTAAGTTTGGTGCCAATTATTAATAGTGTAAATCTTGACGCCCAGGCGAAACCTCAATCGTCAGGAATTATTTCCAATTTGGCAATTAACCCAAGCATGATTTTGAAAACTACCGACCTTGGTGGTGTGGCAAACATTTTAATTGAAATTGCGGCACTTTACATGGTTAGTGGCTTTATTAGCACCCTTTCCGGCTACATTATTGGTGGCGGAGATGCTTATAGTGAAGGTAGATCATTATTTAGCCAATCCACAGGCAGATTCAAACGAGGAATTAGTCATGCAGCCAGTGGCACAGTTAAGGTTGCATCCGCATTTGCATTGGGTGCAGGAGAGGCCGCTGGTCGAAAGGCTGCAAGAAGAAAATATGATAGTGAGCATGGGTTAGATAAGAATGATGAAAAGTATGAGGGTATGAGTTTTTGGCAGAGGCACAAAGCGTTTAAGCAAGATAGAAAGGCAAAATATACAAATGAATATTTAAAGGACAAGAAAGAAGCTTTTAAAGATGCTGGAACTGTAGGCGGCGGATTCTTTCAGGGACTGGGAGCTGGACTGCTTTTCCAAGGGTTAATACCTGTAGGTGATTGGTTGGCAGAAAAATCTGGCATAGGTAAGGCATCTGATATATATAACAATTTGAAAAAACAAGCAGGAGACTCGAAAGATAAAGAAAAAGAAAAACAAGATAAACTTTTGAATGGTGAATTTGGCGACAAGAAGTTAATAAGAGCATTGGATAGATTGGCAGATGAGCTTCAAAAAGCAGGTAACGATCCTGCCAAACACGATAAAGCTATGTCATCGTTCATGAAAGAAGTGCGAAGTAGCAATATATCTGATAAGGCCTTTGAGCTTGCGTTGAAAGATGAAAACTTTAAAAAATCTGCACAAACAGTGTTGGGCGAAAATGCAGGTTCATTGGAAAATATGAGCTGGGACTCATTTAAAGAACGAATGGAACATGAGCTTATAACAAAAGATTTGGATGTGCAAAAGAACGCAGCTTTAGACAAAATACTATCTCAAGCTGCAATTGAAGAAAAGATAAAAGAGATTACCAAAGGCAGTAGTTTTGAAAAACTAAGTGAACAGTTGGCTAAAGAGGTGGATGCAGGTAAGCTAGATACCGATTTAACTAAAGATCTAAAAACAGATAAAGATATAGAAATCGCTAAAGCAATTTCAGAGTTAGCAACTAATCAACAAAGTGCAAAGATAGAAGCACAAGATATACAGGCAAGGCAAATTACTTTCACTCAAGCAACTATGGAGCACACGACCGATGCAAAATTTGCATCTCAATTGGCGGGTGAACTTAACAAATTGCAAAAAGAGATGGCTAAAATGCAATCTAGCGCGGATATGAAAGAGATGAGTAAACAGCTATCTGAAAAACTGCAAAAGCAAATTGATGCGCAAAAAGATTTTGCAAGGAAGTTTGTTGATGCTATGAAGCAAAACCAAGATGCAATTGTTAAAGAATTGAAAAAAGAGAAAAAGGATAAATAAATTTAGGTAAAAGGGGGTAAACGATGATAAGATACATTCCGGGCAAAACCAGAATTAAAACTGAATTTTTAAAAAACATAACGCTGGGGGATATCCTTCTAGCCATCGTTTGCCTTGTTTTTGCCGTGGTTATTGTGGCAAGCAACCTTTTTAGGTTTGGCGGAAGTGATTACAGGTGGTATGCACTAATTGGCTGGTTGGCAATTAGTGTTTCTATGTATCTGCCAATTGATGAGGGGGTTAGGCTTTACAACTCTATTATACTAATTATTAGGTTTGTTGCCTTGCCAAGAAATTACATTAACAAAGGCAAAAAGCGGGGCTTTAAGCCAATGCAAAAAATTACGCCTTTTTTTAACATTGAAGTGGGCAAATATATTAATTTTGGGGATTACGCCGGCATGGTTATTGAACTGCACCCCGTTGCGTTGGATTTGATGCAAGAAAGCACGCAAGATTCGCTTATTAACACACTATCTCGTGCGCTTAAGCGAATTTCACAATATCAGCGCGCAAGTTTGGTTAAAACGGTTAAGCCAATGCGCTTTGATATATTTTTGAAAAATGACGACATTAAATTTAACTTGCTTAACGAACTTTATGAGCAAGGGCAATATAACGATGTGGAAATGGACGCCCGCTCTATTATTTTTAGGGAAAGGGTGGCTAGGCTTAACAACGCAATTAAGGCAGAGCCTATTTTGCAAAATCACTTTTATTTGGTGCTTTACGGCAGCGACAGAATTAACCTTGAAGACACCGCCATTGGCATTGTTAACGACCTTGGCGCCGGGCAATATAACATTAGTTCCAACATCTTGGTGGAAGAAGACCTTATTAGCTTTTTAAAATCTAACTATGAATCGGTTTACGCGGAAAGCGACATTAACGGCTTGCCGCCTAGCCAAGTGAACAGCTGGGTTATGCCAGAAAGGTTGGAATTTAAAGTTGCGCGTGTGGAAATTGACAGAAGGCCGTATAAACAAATGGTTATTTCTAACTATCCGCTTGAAGTGGGCAACGGTTGGGCGTATCAAATTTTTAACCAACCGGGCACGCGCGTTATTATGAACATTATGCCGGTGGATAAAGAAAAGGGCGAGCGCGCTATTGACCGCGCCGTTATGGAAAAAGAAAGTAAGTTGGATAGAACTTACCGCTCTAGCCAAATTATTGAAAAACAGGCAGACATTGACAGCTTGAACAACCTTTTGAAAGACCTTAAAACTAACAACGAACAGCTTTACGACGTTTCTATTCACCTTAGGGTGGAAGAAGAAAGCCGCAAAGAGGTGCGTAACGTGCTTAAACAATATGGCTTTAAATATAGCGATTTGTTTGGCAGGCAGGTGGATGCGTTTGTTTCTTCCAGCATTAACCGAATTGACACACTTAAACCGTATTACCGCAGCATGCCTTCCACCACAATTGCAGCGGGCTTCCCGCTTGTGGATTCTATTATGCAAGACCCAGCTGGCTTCTGCATTGGGCAATCCACCGCAAGCGGATATCCGGTGTTTATTGACTTCTTTACGCGTGATTCCCGCGCGGGGCGTATTAACTCTAACATGATGGTGGTTGGTAAATCGGGCTCGGGTAAATCGTACGCCACTAAAACAATTTTAACCAACCTTGCAGCCGACCGAACTAAAATGTATATTCTTGACCCGGAAAACGAATATGAGGTTATGACAAGAAATTTGGGCGGAAAAATTATTGATGTGGGCACCAACAAAAGCGGAATTATTAACCCTTTCCACATTATGGCAGCGCTGGAAGACTTGGACGCGTTTAACGACGCAGACAACATTGACGATGTGAACATTGATGATATTGTTAAGCAAGGAAATAACAAAACATTCTTTACCCACTTGCAATTTTTGGAACAATTTTTTAGGGCAATTTTGGAGGGCATTAGCGCGGACGCGTTTGAAACCCTTAACACCTTGGTGGTTGAACTTTATAACAAAAAAGGCATTAACGAAAAAACAAATATTGCCAAATTAAAGGCAAAAGATTACCCTATTTTTGACGATTTGTTTGACCTTATTGAAAAGAAGCTTAAAACGGTTAAAGATGCGTTTTACCGCAACAATTTGCTTATTTTGGAAACATATATTCAAAAATTTGCAACGGGCGGGCGCAACAGCGATTTGTGGAACGGGCCAACCTCTATTTTAACCGATGAAAACTTAATTACATTTAACTTTCAAACATTGTTTGCAAGTAAAAACAACAGGCTTGCCAATGCGCAAATGCTGTTGGTGTTTAAATATTTGAACAACGAAATTATTAACAACAAGCGCTTTAACGAGCAATATTACGAGCGCACCGGCAACGATATTAAACGCCAAGTTGTTATTGCCGTGGACGAAGCGCACATGTTTATTGACCCAGACAGCCCAGTTGCACTTAACTTTATGGCAGAAATGGCAAAACGTATTCGTAAATATCAGGGTATGCAAATTGTTATTACTCAAAATATTAAAGACTTTTTGGGCACGCCTGAAATTCAGCGCCGTTCGGCAGCCGTTATTAACGCTTGCCAATATAGCATGATTTTGCAAATGGCACCTAACGACATGGCGGACTTGCTTGAACTTTATAAATCGGCAGGCGGCATTAACTCGAGGGAGCAGGACGGCATTGTTACCGCACCGCGTGGGCGCGCGTTCTTAATAACCAGCCCTATGGAAAGGCAGTTTATTGACATTATTGCTTACGACACCGTGCGCGAGATTATGGGCGAAGGTAGGCGCGGATAAAAAATTAAATTCTTAAAGGCAACTTTAAGAATTTTTTGTTTGTTAAAAAATGCAAAATATGTTAAATTAATTATACAATTTTGATTAAAACGAATAAATATTAAAGGATACCTATGACAAAAACAAATTTTTATTTAAAACATCGCCTTATTTTTAATTGCGCATTGCTAACTTTGTTGTTTTTGGTTAACTGCTTTTGGGGCGGAATGAGCTTTGTGGTTTTCCCCTTGCTGGCCGTTATGGTGCTGCTGGATAATTTGGAAAACGGCTTTTCTTACATTCTGTTTTGCATGCCGTATAGGTTAATTAATTTTACCACTAGCAACATTATTTATTACATTGCTATTATTGTTTACATTATTAAATTTTGTTTTGTGTTTTTTGTTAAAGAAAAGGGCAAAATTGAAAAATCGGTTTTAATTTTGTTGGGTGTGTTGGTGGTTTATTGCCTTTTGCCTATTGGCAATTATAACTACAATTTGTTTTTTAAATTGTGCTCGATTATTTTTGTGATTGGCGCCATGCTTTTAATTGTTAAAAAGCCCAATGTTTTTAGGCCACTTTTTAGTGTTAGGCTTATTAGTGTGTCGCTTTTGATTTCTTGTTTAATGGGGTTAACCTATTTTATTTCGCCATATTTGCAAACCACAAATTTAATGGTGGTTAGCTCTAACGATGGCAGTGTTTTTAGATATTTTGGCCTGTTTAGGCAGCCTAATGTTTTGGCCATGATGTGCGAAATAATTATTTCTTGTTTGGCGGCTGCAATAATTTCTCAAAAATGCAACTGGTTGGATGTGTTGCTGTTTGTGTTGGTTGCTGCAGCGGGCGTTACAACTTTTTCTAAAACTTACATTATTATTTTGGCGGTTGTGTTGTTTGCGCTGTTTGTGGGGCTGATGAAAGTTAACTGGAAAAAAACGCTATTATTTTCTTTAATTATTGTTTTGTGTGGGCTGGTTGTTTATTTTATTAAACCGGTTATTTTTACCACTTTTGTTAACAGATTTGTTGGCAAAATTGCAAATTGCAACAACTTTGAAGGCGTTGTTAACATGATAACCACCGGCCGCCTTAGTTTGTGGAAAGAAACCGCAAATTATTTGGGGAATAATCCGCTTGTGCTTATTTTTGGCAGAGGTTTGGGCGCCCCCGCACTTTCCACCCTTAGTGCACACAACGCGTATCTATCCATGATATATCAGCTGGGTTTGGTGGGCAGCGCGCTGTTTGTGCTGGTTATTGCCGTGTTAATTAAACAACTTTTAAAACAAAACAAAATTTCGGCGGCAATAATTATTCCGGTTATTGTTTTGGCTTTAATTTTTTGCGTGGAAGATATGATATTTTATATTTTATAAAAAAAACACCTTTAAGGTGTTTAAATTTGATTATTTTGTGCCAATTTAATTGTGTTTTCCATTAAACATGCCACAGTTAACGGCCCAACGCCGCCCGGCACTGGGGTGATTAACAGGCATTTATTTTTTACATTTTCAAAATCCACATCGCCGTAAAGTTTGCCATTTTCGCGATTAATGCCAACATCAATTACAACCGCACCATCCTTAACATATTCCGCCGTTATAAATTTGGTTTTGCCAATGGCAACAACTAAAATATCCGCCTGTTTGGTTAACTCTAACAAATTTTGCGTTTTGCTGTGGCACAGCACCACGGTGGCATTGCGCTGCTCAAGCATATGAGCAATGGGGCGGCCAACAAGGTCACTTCGGCCAACCACAACGGCAAGTTTGCCCGCAACGGGGATGTTATAACTATCCAATATCCTCATAATTCCGGTTGGGGTGCAAGGCGCAAAACCACAATTGCCGGCAGCCAGTTTGCCTATGTTTTCATATGTTAAACAGTCAACATCCTTGGCTGGGGAAATTTTGTTAATTGCCTGCCTTTCATTCAAATGTTTTGGCAATGGAGATTGCAAAAGAATGGCAGACACAGCGCTATCATTATTTTGCTTTTCTATTGCCGCTTCCAAATCGGTTTGGGAAATTTCGTGCGGAAGTTTTATCATGCGGGAAATTAGGCCGCATTCGTTGCACGCGCGTTCCTTGTTCCTCACATAAATTTCGCTTGCGCTGTCACCTTCCACCATCAAACATGAAAGAACGGGCGGAGTGGCAAAATTTTTAACTTTTTCTTTAACTTCGTTTTTAATTTGCTGTGCTAAATTTTTTCCATCAACTATTATCATGCTTTTATTATAACACATTTTTAAAAATTTGTAAATATTTAAGCAAAAATTTGATTTTTTTGCAAAAAAATCCCTTTTGCGGGATTTTTATAAAAAATTGTTTAATTTTCCTTCAAAAACATTTGGTGTGAGTGGGCGGATTCGAACCGCCGGCGTTCTGCTTAGGAGAAAAGAAATTCGGTTGTTTTATCTTTTTTGGCGTTAATTTCGGCAATTTTAAGCAAAATTATTGTCAAAATCAGCCTTTTTTATTAAAAATTCACACCAACTTTCTTATCTTTTAAGCAAACGCCATCAAATTTATGGTGGCGAAATGGTGACTTTCTGCCCGCTAA
>CANQAY010000001.1 GCA_947589025.1 uncultured Clostridia bacterium | reverse complement strand
TAACCTCCGTTCGACTTGCATGTTTAAAGCACGCCGCCAGCGTTAGTCCTGAGCCAGGATCAAACTCTACAAAAATTTGGAAGCCCCATTTCGAAACAAGTTCTCATGGGGACCCCGATTTCATTATTCCTTGTTTGAAATTAAATTTCAAACTGCGATTTACATTCGGAATTTTTGTTACCCCTTCAAAACAAATATTTGTTTTGCGGGGGCCCCGATTGTTCGCACGGAACAAGAACTTTGTATTATAACCTTGCTCATTCGCTTGGCTAAATTCGTTGTTCAAAAAACTTGGAATTGGCAAGAACTAATTGTTCAATTCATTCTTACCTTGTACTTATTTAGATATAATTGTCCAACGAGTTATACACTCGGCACCAGCACTTTCACACTGAATGCAAGACAAATATAACATACTTTAAATATTTTGTCAACAGTTTTTTAAAAATTTTTTTAAATTTTTTGAAATTTTTTTTAAAATCTTTCAAATCCTCTATTTTTTAGCGGTTTTTAGCACCTTGCTAAAGCTATTAACTCCCAAGTTTTTTAAAAAAATACCACTTATGTGGTATTTTTTGCCCAATTTGCTTATATGATAACATTTTGTTAGTCGCGTGATTGTGGCAATAATTTATCTAAAATTTCATTTATGCTAAGCCCGCTAATATTTACCCCAGCAACTGTGCCATTAAGATATCTCTCTTCCAAAATGCCGGCAGCAACTAATTCACTAATTTTGGCATTGGTAAATTTATTAGATAACTTTTCGGGCAATTTGTCAACTGTTGTGTTGTTAAATTCTTCCTCTGAAAGTATTTTAAACAAGCCAGAATATTCAAAAATTTGGCTAGCAGTTAAACTTTCGGATAAACTATTAACATCCATAACTTTGCTGTTTAAAATAAGCTTAGTTAATTTAGAAGGTTGAGGATTAAGTTCGGTGTAGGTGCCATCATCACCTTTCTTTAAAAACTTATCACCCTCGTATTTATAGCCAACAACTTCGTAAACATGCAAATCGTTAATTATTTTATCTAATGATGTAACAGGGCTTTCGCCATAATTGTCAATTAAGAAATCTGGCAAAGTTACGCCATAACTAGCAAGGTCTTTAATTTTTAAATTTTCCGACAAATTGGCAAATGAATTAAATGCTATTGACAATGGCAAAAATTTTGGTGCAATTTCCACATATTTATAGCCTTTTTGACCGTCTTGTTCGCTTTCTGTTTTAATTTCAAAAGGTTCAAAGTTTTTGCCTTTAATTAACAAATTGCCATTGCCATCATTTTCCACTTCAATATCTAGTGGCTCAGAATATACACCCGTTGTTCTATCAAAATTTGAATATAATTTAGCTTCGGCGTCGGTTGCATCCTCTTTATAATAATATGTTTTAGGGGTTTCAAGCAAATCTTTCATGCCAGATAAATCAAACAGCCCACCTTCGCCATTGTCAAGTTCGGCAGCGGTTATTGTTTGCAATTTGTTTTGCAAATTTGTTAATAAATCTTTTATTGGGCCAGATTTTAAATCGCTAATATCAATGCCCATAATTGTATCATCAATTATTAAACCAAAATCTGTTTTTAAATCGTTTAAACTATATGAATTTATTTTACCAACAATGCCAGAAAGATGTGCAACAACATCGTTAAGTGTTAAACTGTTGGCTTGCTCACTTTTTAAATCGATATTAGTGTTAAAATGTTTGTTAACCCAATCAACTGATATGTTAAAATAAACAAAGGCAAGAGCGCCCGCTAACAACGCAATGGTTAACAAAAAACCAATGAATGTTCCAAAAAAGAATGAACCAAAATGCCCACTGCGTTTTCTTTTAATTTCCCCAGTTTTCATAGTCACCTCTTTATTATTATTGCACAATTTTTTTTAAAAATAAAATGTTTAGCCGAACAATTTTGTAAAATATGTTAATTTTTTGTTTTTTATTATAAAATTACAATGCTGCAGCCGGGGTTTAGCAAAAAAAGCTCCCTATCCGCAATGAGGTCGGCACAATAGTTTATGGCAATTTTTCTAACCGTGTTTTGCGGCGTCCAGTTATCACAGCAAACATAATCTGAAATTATTTTGCGGTTTTTTAAATCTTGGCATTTTTTTAAAAAGGCAACCTTAATTGCACCGCCCACGCCATGGCTGCCATAACCATGAATAACTTTTAAAACCTTGTAGCCGCCCTTTTTATAAGCTTCTACTTCAATTAAAAATTGAGCAATGGCCTCTGCCACCGTTTGATTGTTGCTTTTTATATCTATTGTAATAAGTTGCATATTAATATTATAACAAATTTTATTTAAAATTAAAACAAATATGGGGCTTATGGCGCGAGATTTATCTCGCGCCGGCAAATGGCTGCGCCATTTGCTGTGCCCCTTGGGCACAATAAGCCCCCGCAAAACAAAAAAGCCTAAAATTAGGCTTTTTGTTAAGCACCAAGGCTGCTGTTGTATTGTTCAATTAATTCATCAACTTTATCTTTAATTTGTTTATATTCCGTTTCAAACCTTTGCTTGTCAATCCCCTCTACATGATATGTCACATGCATATTAGTGAAAGCGGAGTTTTCTGGATTCATCTCAAAATCGCTGAACTTGCCATTTTCATCAATCACAATTGTAATAGATTGAACGCCATCTTGTGTAATTGTAAATGAATTGGATGCTTCATCAAATTCAATTTTAAATTCGTTATTAAAGAATGCTGTTTTTAAACCTTCTGCAAGTATTTTGCTTGAAACACGTTGATACTGCAAATTTTCAATGCTCATTTCACCATTGCGTTCATTCACTGCAACACTTTCATTTTTATCTCGTATTGAATATTGACTGAAGGTTTCATCTTGCCCCAAAGTTTTATTATATTGTGCGGCGCGCCCCTGGCCAACAACCGATTTTGCATCACCAATAACGTCATCATCGGCTGTCATTTCTGCCGTAATCAATGTGTACTTATTGTCAAAAGTTGCGTCAATTGCATTGTTAACAGTATCATAATGCTTAATCATATCTATGTTTGATGCAGCGAATGTGTATTGGCTTTGATATAATGAACTATCAATTTCCCGAGTCTCGCGAACATCAACATTGCCAATAGCAGTGTTAAAGCAATTAAAGCCCGCAACATAGCCGTTGCTATCCAAATCTATGGTAACCCTATCCACTGAATTGGTGTGAGTTACTGTGTAGGTAGAGCCAGAATTTGTAACAACGCTATTTGCTGGGTAAACTAATGATGTTACTTTGCTTATAAATGGCTTGCCTTCAAATTTGGCGGATTCTTCCCCATTATTATTTTCAAAAACGATGCCATTTTTAACAACAGAGTAATAATTATTTGATGATATAACATATTCACCATTAGGGTTTGTTTCCACGTCAAAATTATTGCCGCCAGCATAACAATTGATGCTGTTATAGCGAGTGTTTAAGGTTAAGTTTAAAGCGTTTTGAACAATTAACTGGTTAACTTTGCTTTGCATCTGTTGCAAGTTGGCAACCAAACTTTCAGTGTTGGAACCTTGCTGCAAAGTTTCAACCGCGGTTTGCAAATTGGTTAAGGCGTCGGATACACTCTGCATTTGTGTGTTTAACGCAGTGTAACGCGCCTGCAGGCTGGAAACATCACCCGCAATGGCACTTTCAAGGGCTGCATGGTCGTTTGCCAAATCATTAACCTGCTTTAACAGGCTGTTGTAAGATTCAGTAACCGTTGCCATGTTGCTGTTAATTAGTTTTTCCAACTTCTTATCTGCCTCTTTTAAACCGTTAATATCCGCTTGTGCGGCTTTTAACTCTGCCTGCATTGACTGCAACTGAGATTGCAAACCTTCCAACAACTGTTGCTGTTCTGCCATCTTTTGTTGTTGCTCATCCAATTTTTGTTGTTGGCCCTGCAACTGGGTTTCATATTTAGAGTTATCTTCTGCCACATCATTTTTGTTTGTTTTTGGCCCACAACCCACCAAGCCAAATAGAGATACCCCCGCCATGGCTGTTGCCAATATTCTTTTAGTTTTCTTTTTCATTTATTCCTCCTTAATTATATGGTTATTATACCCCCCCCCCTAAAACTTTTGTCAATAGTTTTTTTTAAAAAACTAAAAAATAATAAAAAAATCGCATAATTTATGCGGTTTTCTTTTTAGGCTTTTTATCTTCAAACTTAACAATTTTGGCTTTGCCAGTTTTGTTAATAAAATCTGCCGTTATGGTGATTTTTTTAATATTTTCTTCAAAATGGCTGGCGTACATAAGGTCAAGCATGCGCTCTTCCAAAATGGTGCGCAGCCCCCTTGCGCCAGTTTTAAGTTCTTTTGCTTTTAGGGCAACGGCGGTTATTGCGGCTGGCTCAAAAGTTAGGTCAATGCCATCCATTTTAAACATTTGAACATATTGTTTGGTTATTGCGTTTTTAGGCTCAACTAAAATGCGCTCCAAATCCTTAACATCAATAGTTTCCAGCGTAGCAACAATTGGAATGCGGCCAACAAATTCGGGTATCATGCCAAATTTAATAAGGTCCTGCGGCTGAATATCTTCAAAATTGTTTTTCTTTTCCTGCTCATTTGCCTTTTTAACATCGGCACCAAAGCCAAGTGCGGAAGAGTTTTTGCGCTCGTTAATAATTTTATCCAGCCCCACAAAGGCGCCGCCGCAGATGAACAGGATGTTGGTTGTGTCTATCTTAATATTTTCCTGCTGCGGATGTTTGCGCCCGCCCTGTGGCGGAACGGAGGCGATTGTGCCCTCCAAAATTTTTAAAAGGGCTTGTTGCACGCCCTCCCCGCTTACATCACGCGTGATGGAAACATTTTGGGTTTTGCGGGCAATTTTGTCAATTTCGTCAATATAAATAATGCCGCGCTGTGCTTTTTCTATATCATAATCCGCATTTTGGATTAGTTTAAGCAAAATATTTTCAACATCATCGCCAACATAGCCCGCCTCGGTTAGTGCGGTGGCATCGCTGGATGCAAAAGGCACTTTTAGCGTTTTGGCAAGTGTTTTGGCAAGCAATGTTTTGCCCGACCCCGTTGGGCCAACCAGCAAGACGTTAGATTTTTCCAGTTCAACTTCGTCCTGATTATTTTCCTTTTTAACAAGGTTATAATTTACGCGCTTATAGTGGTTGTAAACAGACACGGCAAGGATTTTTTTAACTTCGTCCTGCCCTATTATAAAATCATCCAACCTTTGCTTAATTTCTTGCGGTTTTGGAAGGTCAATAAACTCATTTTTTTCGCTCTTTTCAGTGCGGTCCTTAAAATCCATTAAATCACGGCAAATGTTTAAGCAATCACGGCAAATAAAGCAATCCCCTTCCGGATTGCTAATAACATCGGTCAATTCCCTTGCCGGCCTGCCGCAAAAAGAACAAATGGTTTCAATTTCTTTCAAAACTTCCCCCTACTTTCATTATTATTTAACAATATTTAGTTTTAATACAAAATTTTAAAGATTAATTAGTGAGCCATAACTCCTTATCCCCTAAAAGTTTAATTGATTATGGCGAACGATTTAGCGTCCAAGCGTTTAGTGAGCCATAACAATTAAACGCCCTTTACTTGCGTTTATCGTAAATTTTATCTACAAGCCCATATTTTAGGGCGGCTTTTGCGTCTAAGAAATTATCACGGTCAGTATCCTTAGTGATGGTTTCAACAGATTTGCCAGTGTTGTCCGCCAAAATTTTGTTTAAAGTTTCACGCGTTTTTTGAATGTGTTTTGCGTGAATTTCAATATCGCTTGCCTGACCCTGTGCGCCACCTAGTGGTTGGTGAATCATAACCTCGCTATGAGGCAAGCAAATGCGTTTGCCCTTTGCTCCGCTAGATAAAATCACTGCTGCCATGCTTGCCGCCATGCCAATGCATATGGTGGAAACATCACATTTAATGTATTGCATGGTGTCATAAATGGCAAGGCCGGCGGTAACACTTCCGCCCGGGCTGTTGATGTACATATAGATGTCTTTATCTGGGTTTTTGCCCTCCAAATAAATTAACTGAGCCACAACTGTGTTTGCAGTTTGGTCAGTAATTTCATCAGTTAGAAAAATTATTCTATCTTCAAGCAGCCTAGAATAAATATCATAACTGCGTTCAACATTGCCAACTTGGTCAATAACCATAGGAATCATAATTATTTCTCCTTTTAAATTAATCCCCACAGCGAAACAAGTTCTTGTGGGGGCCCCGATTACACCCCACTACAACTTTCGTTTTGTGGGGACCCCGAGTTTAACTCCATAGAGTAATTATTTTATTGTATTGTTTGCGTGTAAGAAATCAAGCAATTTTTTCATTAATAATTCATTTGCAATTTGGTTTACTAAATCATTATTAACTTGTTTTTTATATTCTTCTACAGATTTATTGGCGGATTTTGCAAGTTCTTCCACCTTTTTGTCGATGTCTGCTTCAGTAATATCCAAATTTTCATCTCTAATAAGTTTTTCAAGCACAAGCCTTGCCTTAGCGTTGCGGGCGGAGGTGGTGCGCACTTCTGCTTTAAATTCGTCCATAGTTTTGCCTATGTAACCAACGTAATCTTCCAACTTAATGCCCTGATATTTCATTTGGTTGGACATGCCTTCAATTTGGCGGTTGGTTTCTTCCTCCACCATAACATCTGGCACGGTTAGGTTAGTGTCGTCAATAATTTTATCCAAAATGCTGTTATCTAGTTCAACATCGGCGCGCTCGTTAGCCTCTTTAATTAATCTATCTTTAATGCTTGCCTTATATTCGTCCACCGTGTTAAATTCGGTAGAATTAGACACAAATTCTTCATTAAGTTCTGGCATAACGCGTTCGCGTATATTTTTAATTTCCACCTTAAAAGTGGCAGGTTTGCCGGCCAGGCTCTTTTCATGATAATTTGCTGGGAAAGTTACTAAAACATCCTTTTTATCCCCAACATTTAGGCCAACAAGCTGGTCTTCAAATGTATCTATAAAAGAGTGGCTGCCAATTTTTAATTGATAATTTTCTGCCTTGCCGCCATCAAATTGTTTGCCATCTACATATCCGTCAAAATCTAGGGTAACAAAATCGTCATTTTTAACTGGTTTTTTTGTTTCAACCAGCCTTGATGAACGCAAAAGTTCCTTATCAATTGCCTCTTTAATTTCTTTATCCCCAACTTCTATTTTTTGTTTGGTAAAGGTTAAGCCTTTATATTGTGCCAAATTAAATTCTGGCACGGATGGAATAGAAAGCAAAAATTCTATGCCATTTTCGTCAAGCTTATTAATTTTTAAATCTGGTGAAGCAATTGGTTTAACATCGGTGTGTTCGGTTACAACTTTGCTGTAAGCTTTATAGTAAACATCATCAATAGCGCCATTAAAGAAAGCCCCTGCCCCGTAAGTTTTTTCTATAACATTGCGTGGGGCGTGCCCCTTTCTAAACCCCGGAACATTATATTTGCCCTTTTCCTTTTCGTAACTAGCGTTAAGGGCAGCATCCCACTCTTGTTTATCAACTTTAACAAGAACTTCTACAACCCCTTTTTCTTTTTTTGTAATTTCGTATTGCATATAAATTTCTCCTTAAAAACTTGTGTATTATAGCACACAATTTAAAATAAATCAATAGATTTTTTTATTTTGTTAAACTATTGATGTAAATGCCAAAATTAAAAGCAAAACGCAAAATAACACCGAACCAAAAATAATGTAAGCACGTTGTTTTTTTAATTTTTTAAGTTCGTCTTTAATTTCTAAAAGCATCACATCAGATAAATCATAATCTTCAACATCTTGATTTAGCTGCTTAATTGTGTTTGACGTGTAAATGCACCTATCCACCGCAAAAAGTATAATTGCAATGGCAAAAAATATAAAACCGAAAGATAGGCAATATTTATTTTGATTGCCTAAAATGGTTAATATTAAACTTATAAATAAACTCACCAGCGAAATGGTGAGTTGCAAACTTAACTTTTTCATTAAATGTTAAAATTTAATACCAAGAACACAACTATAATGATTACAAACACAACGTAAGCAATCATCCAACCAATGCTTTTTCTGCTTTTTGCATAATAAAAAGCAAAAACTGCGGTAATTGCATAGGCAATGATTTGTGCAATTAATGTCATAGCATTAATTAAGTTGCTACTTAATTGGAAAGTATCAAATATTTTTGCCAAAACCAAAGCAACAGCAACAAAAGCAATAGCGATGTATGATAAAAAGTTAACGAATCCTTTACCTTTCATTTGGTCCTCCTTTTAGTATTATATCACAAAATTTTTGTGTTTAGCAATTAAAATTGTCAGTTTTTTATTAATTTTATAAAATTTTTGTTATATTTAAAGTTTTTTTAAAACATCTTTAAAATAAGTTGGCAAATCAATTTCAAAAGTTAACTTTTTGTTAGTGGTTGGGTGCACAAAACTTATTTTATAGGCAAATAACAGCTGTCCGTTAGTGTAAATTTTATCCGCTCCGCCATAAAGTGTATCCCCAACTATTGGATGGCCAATGCTTTTTAAATGGGCACGTATTTGGTGCGTTCTGCCCGTAAAAAGTTTGCAATTTAAAAGTGTGTAATGGTCAAACACCTTATCTACACTAAAAAGGGTTTTACTCTGTTTGCCGTTAGCTTCATTGGTTAGTGCCATTTGCTGCCTGTTTTTAGGGTTGCGTCCCAAATAGCCCTCAACAACAAAATCTTCTTTAATTCTGCCCTTAATTAATGCCTTATATTCTCTATTTAGCGTTTTATCTTTAAGTTGCAAAGAAAGTTTTTTGTGTGCCTCATCCGTTTTTGCCACAATCATAAGCCCGCCTGTATCTTTATCCAGCCTATGCACAATGCCCGGGCGCAAAACGCCATTTATTTGGGATAAATTTTTAATGTGAAACATAAGTGCATTAACTAAGGTATGCGCCTTTGTTGTGTTGCATGGGTGCACCACCAAGCCAACTTGTTTGTTAATAACAAGCAGAGCATCGTCCTCATAAACAATATCTAGCGGGATATCCTCCGGCTGGGTGGAAATTTTTTGTTGCTCCTTTTCTGTTAGCAAAACGCTATCCCCCACCTTTAATTTTAGCCCCGCCTTTGCGGTTTTGCCATTGACCTTAATAAGCCCCTCGTCATTAAGTGTTTTTATATAACTACGCGTTAAAGTTGTGTTTTCTGTTAAAAACACATCTAACCGCACATTGTTTTTGTTGCAAATAAACTTACTTGTTTTCATTTTTACCTGCCATAAAAATTAGATAAATTGCCATTAATATTGCGCCTATTGTTAAAAAGCTATCCGCAACATTAAAGGTTGGGAAGTTGGGCAAAAAATCTAAATAAATAAAATCTCTTACCGCATGGGTAGATAAAAATATTCTATCCGCCAAATTGCCAAGCGCACCGCCCACAATAAAGCCAAAAGATAAGCAATAAAGCACGTTTTTGTTTTTAACAAAACAATTAAACACAAACAAGCCAACAATTAACACAATGGCAATTATAATAAGCAAAATTGTGTTGCCCGAAAACAAGCCAAACGCAATGCCCTGGTTGCCGCCATTTGAGGCAATGCTAATTACATTTGGAATAATGTTAAAATATTGCACCGAAAATAAAAAATGTTTGGTGATTAAATCAATCACCAACACACTTATAATTGTAGATACAATAATAATCCATTTTTTCATTAAGTTTTGTTTTCACCACCGCTGCTGGAAGAATCCGGGCGCAAAATTTTTCTGCCCTCTGGGGTTAGCAAAAACAAATCTCCATGCCAGCGGTGAATGCTGCCATTTAAACCATATATTGCACCGGATAAAAAGTCTAAAATGCGGTTGCTATCGTCCGACGAAATGCCCTCTAAGTTAACTGCCACCGATTGCCCTTGTTTAAGATAATCAACCACCTGTTGAATTTCTTTATGCGTTTTAGGCTCTACCATAATGATGTTAGACTCAGTTTGAATGCCAAATGAATTGAAGTTTGTGGCAGTTGGCATGGTTTCAACATTGTTTGTTTCACCCGCCACGCGCTCGTGAAGATTGAAGTTTGCATATTTTTCATCTTCCGTTATAGTTTTGCCCTTTTTCTTTTCGTTTTTGCCTTCAAAGCCAAGCCCGTGCATAACCCAATCGAAAAAACCCATAAAATAAAATTAACTCCAAATTTGTTTCCAAAGTAATTTATATTCTTCTTCAGTTGCTATGTTAAATTCTTTAATAACGCGCTCGTAAATAGCAATAACATTTTTATTAGTTGTTTTAGCTTTGGCGTTTTCAAGCATTTTTTCTGCAATTTTAATGGCGCTTGCCTTTTTCATTGTTTTATCTGCAGCAACAACTTTTTCAATAATGTCCATGCATTTGTTTTCAAATTCTTCTGTTGAAAGATTTGCCATAAATTCCACCTCTTTGATTATTTTAAGATAAAATAAAATATTTGTCAACAAATTAAATGCACTATTTAAAAGTTTATTTTTGTTGGCAACAAAAAAACCGCAAATTTTGCGGTTTTTTGCTATTGTAAATAATATTTAACATTTATTGTCAATGTAATGCCATTATAAGTTATTTCATAAGTTTTATCCATGCTGGTTGCACCTTGATGCTCTGTTTTGTATGCTGCTAATTCTGTTGATAATACTGTTATTGTCATGCCTTCGAAAGTAGCACCATTAACGGTTATGCCTGAACTAATATTTTCCTTTTTAAATGTTCCGTCATCATCATTATAGAAGCGCACAATTCTATTAGTTAAATCAAATTTAGCATCCTGCCCATCGCCCGGATATTGCACTGCGAAATAGCTGCTTTCACCATATCTTTGATAATCTGCAACAATTATGCTATTAGATGAAACTTGTATTGCATAATAAGAAGCTTCAATATTATAAATATGCTGTTCGCTTGTGCCCGAGCCAGTAAATGTAATTTGATATAATTTATAGTCATCAATAGAGGCAACTAAATTTGAATTTAATTGAGCATCGGTGGCGTTATTTACCCAAGTTTTTGCAGTGTTTGCATCAAAATTTGTATAAACGCCAACAACTGGATAGTTGGAATATTCTGCATTAAATCGCCCAGCCGAGAAAATTTGACCCAAAGTGTATTTTTCTTCTCCCTTGGCAGTTATTGAGTTGTTTGTTGTAAATGTAAACACATCATTAACAATGCTGTTAGGCCCTAATTTAACCTCTAAGTTAAATGTTAAACTGTTTTTAAATAGTGGATTTGTTGCCGTTAAATTGATTGGTTGTTCCAATCCGCTATCGCTATAAGGTGCGGATAAATCTATGCCAAATTCGCCGTTATTAATATGCTGCAACTTAAAGTAAACTTTGCCGTTATCCGATTGTGTTGCAGCAAAGTTATTCATATTGGAGAATTGAACATATGCGGCGTCCACAAACTCTTTAAACAAAGGCAGGCTATTGAAGTTGTGTTTGTATTGTGAAGCTTTATTTTCGCTTAACGTATAGGTTCCATTTTGCTCACCAATTGAAAATCTGCTGCCATCAATTAATGTTAAAGTTGTGCTGTCCTTTACAAAAGTTTTGCCGTCTGTTGATGTGTAATTGCCGTTATATGTTTCAGTTGTTGCGCCAGAAACTGTCATAACGATATTTGTGCCGTTATAATAAGCCGTTCCGTTAAATGTGCCATCTAATGTAAATGAATAATTTTGGCTAAATGCAAATAATGGCAATTTATTGCCAGTTAAACTATCAACATTAACGTTTACATCTTGTTCTAATTCAATTATATTATCGTTAATAACCAAATAGTTGGCATAAAGTGCTTGGCAAGTTTGGCCTAAATATGTAACCACAATTTTGTAACTAACAATGTATCTGTTATTAGAGTTTAGTGGCAAATATAATGTTAAGTTATTTAAACTGCCCACTGGGTTAGCAACAGTTATGCCCTGACCTGCTTCAAACAACGATTGTGGGTCAATTGGCAATCTATCTTCCAATATTAAATATTGCACCGCATAACTTACGTTAACCGAACTAAATTCACTTTCAAACACTGCGCTTGTGTTAGTGGTTGATATGGCAGGGTTATCCCTATTGTCATTGGAAATTGGGCTAACTTGTGCGCCTGCTTTAAAGCCTTCTGCATTATTATTTAACAAAGTGTTAGCATTGCCAACATATCTATAATTAATAACCCCAAGCACGTTAAGGTTTAAAGTTAACCTAAAGTCATCCCCCGCGCCGGTGCGATATGTTGCAATAATTTTTAATTGGCCATTAAAATCATTGGCAAATGTTAGCGTTTTGTTTGCTATGCTAACACCATAATATTCTCCATCCAATGCAAACCTTAAGTCGGATGAAATTAAACTGCCCTCATCTAAACTGCAAATATTTACTTTTATATCCTTATTATAATCTTGCTGGCTATAAGATATTGTGCTTTTGCTGCCGGTAGATAAATCGTCAACAATAGGGAAAGTTTTAGGATCTAACACAAAGTTAACGTCGTAAATATTTTCGTAAGTTGCAACCCTTTCTTCATTAACTTGGAACTGCAAATTTGAATTTAGCGTTATGTTAAATGTTAAAATGCCCAAAGTTTTATTATTTAATTTAATTTCATATTTTAGTGTTAATGTGGTTGCCTGTGCTGATGGTGAAATTGAGTTAAAGTTTAGCACTGTGCTGGTGTTATCAATGTTGTTTAACAAGGTGTATTTTATTGCCTCATCAAAGTGCTGTTCTTTAACATCTAAATAACTGTAATAACTTTCTTTTTTAATTAGGCTTATGGTTGGGCTAACGCTTGAAGCCGAACCGTTGTTGGATTTAACAAATATGTTTTGATTGTTTAAATCGTAACTTGTGCCGGCGGTGATGTTTAGGCTGGCAGAAGTGCTTGTTCCGTCGTTTACAGTGGAAACGGTGTAGTTAAACAAGTATAAATATAATTTAACTTCCCCACCATTGCCTATTAGAATAAATGTATATTGTAATTGGTCAAACTTGTTGCCTCCCGTTCTTTTAAATGAAATGGAAATTGTTTTATTTTCAGCAAAACGGAAAGTTAAAACATAATTGTTTTGGGTTATTGTGTAATAGTTGCCGTTTTTATCAACATTATCATCTGATAATGCCGTGCCTTGCGTTATACTTTTAATAAAGAATACATCATTTGTAACATCTTGCCATGTGCCAATGTCAATTTCGTCTAACGAATATGTATTTCCAACATCATTAATTGTTATTGATGAATATTTTGTGATATTATTATCTTCAACGCCGTTAAACAAATATCTAACCTCGTTTGTTAGCAGGTTTACGCCATCTTTAGCCTCTGGCATAATGCGGAAAGTGTAAGTAAACGCGCCAAAATTGTTGGTAAAGGTAAATGTTGTGTTAGTTGGGGTTATAACGCCCGCATTAAATGTTATTGTGCTGCTGTTATTTTCGGCGTAGGACATTTGTGTAAGTTTAAAGTAGTTAGGGTTGCTTTCGGTTAAGAAGCCCATTGCGGATAAATCATATGTTTCACAAACTTGTTCGGTGGTGCCACTTGGCACATATAATGCAAGGCGATGAGAGTTGGTTATTGTTTCATTCTTAATATCATTTTGCGCTGTTACGCTGCCAAAAACGTCAGTAATAGTAATTGTGCCACCGGCAGCAACATTTTCATGTTTTGCGCCCTTGTAAGGATAATATGCTTCCAGTTTAGTGTAGGTGCGCTGCAGTTTTACAAATAAGTTTTGGCTATTTGCCCCATTGTAAACAAAAGCATTGTTATTATCATCTTGCAATGTAAGTGATAAATTAATTACCTTATTTGTTTCTGCCGTGTGCACAAATAAAATTTCTGTTTGCTCGTTAACTGTTGTGTTTGTGCCATTTGCACTGTAATTTTCATCATTAACAAACTTAACCAAAAGCGTTGCATTTATGGTGGATGTGTAAATTTTTATGCCGCCAACAGTGTAGCAAATGTATTTGTTGCTACTATCTTTGTTTATTGTAATTTTGTTGCCCGCAGTGCTCGAATAATTGTTAGTTGCATCTGCCAAAAGCGGTTGAGAGGAAATTACACCGCTATTTGCCCCGCCTGTGGATTGAACATAAATGCCACTTTTTAATGTTATGTTAAATTGTTTTATGTTATTGCCACTTGAAGTTACTAAATTTTCAAATAACAAATTAAAAGTTATGGTTTTATCTTTAACTGATTGAGTAAAGGTTAACTTTTTGCCTTCATTAATTTGTATTTCTGTGCCTAAGCTTTGCCTCGTGGTCGATATATCATATTTGCCTGCAATTGGGCTGCCGTCCACCATCAAATTGGTTATTTTAACTGTGCCCGTGTAATCACCAATGTACTCAGTTAAATCTAGCTCGTTATTAAAGCCATTTGTTGTGTCAAAATTGCCAATTGTTTCAAATTGATCTTCCAAATTTAATGAAATTGGGTTATAAGTAAAGTAAATTTTTACAACTATTTCACCAAAAGTGTAGTTTGCGGTAAATTTTATTTGGCTGCCAACAAATTGTGTAACTTTAATTGTGCTGCCATCTATTTCAATTAAATTGTTGCCATTTAAAGTTATGCTGTTTTCACTTAAATCTGCGCCTTTAACGTCGGTTAAACTAATGCTGCTTGGCGCTTGGTTAAATGGATTATTAAAGTCATTGGTTAAATTGTAAACATATTCGCCCGAATCAACACCACCATGCAACTGAGATATTGAATCGTTTAATGTTGGTGCATTATTTGGTTTTAAGCAAATGTTTAATATGCCAAACATAAATGCAATGTCAGTGCTATCCGAAACATAAACAACTGCCACCTTAATGGTTGCGTAATTAGTTACTTCTGTTGGCAGCGTTGCGTTAGGGTCTATTAATGCATTTTTAGTTATATCTAGTTCAACATCGCTTGGAGCGTCAAGCAAATACATTTTTGCATTTATGGATGTGGTTAGTTTAAAGCTGCTAATGTTGTCATTTAACACATTGCCAAAAGTGGTTTGTTTTGAGTTAGTGTAAACTTCATCAACATCGTTTGTAATGTCAACATTAACTTGTTTTGTGTTTTGCACGCGCACGAAATAATAACTTGTGTATCCGCTTGTGCTAACAAGTTTAAATGCAAAATATCCGTTATTAAATTGCTCGTTATAAACAAATGTTACTGTGTGTGCCGAAATTTTAATGTTATTGTCAAAATAATTTTTTGCGGTTGTTGAATAGCCAATTTTTTCAACTGTAAAGTTGCTGTTTGTATCCCCATCCTCTTTAACAACGGCACGGTTTAGGTGCAAAATTTCGTCATAATCAAAGGTTATTGTTTGCCCCAACCTAACAGGCTCATATTCAAATGAAGAATTTGTAACAAACGCCCCGTTGCCCTGCACAACATTGCTTGCCGCAGTTTTGTTTGCCAAGGCATCTAACTCAGTTAAATATGCCATTTGCAAATTTTGTGCATTAAAGCCAGCAAAAGGCAAAATTGTCTCAATTGTTTGCTTGTTGTTTATTGTTATTGTTGCAGTAAATGTGTAATTTTCACCCGTGGCAAAGCCAAGTTCAAAGGTAAATGTTAATGTGGTGGTGTTTTGCTGCATTTCCGCAATGCGCGCGCTGGTTCTATTCCACTGGCCATCGAAATAACCTGTGCCAAGTATATCGTCAACATTAGAAATTAATGCTTGGTTATCCACCGCAATTAATTTTAAACTTGAAACTTGTTCTGGCAAAGTTAAATCTGTAAACAGGCTTGCAAAAATGTTAAATTCGTCACCCGTATTTGCCACAACATCAGGTGTTGTTTCTGGTATGTAAGGCGTTAAAGTAACATTGTTAATTTTAGCAATTAAATTATTAGATTGAACTTTAAAAGTGAATGTTAAATTTATGTTAGAATAATCTTTTGTAATAATATTGTTAAGGGTAATATTATTTTCTTTAACATCAAATGTAAAAGTTCCGCTTTCATCAACAACGCTATATAATGTTGAGGTTTCTTCTTCAGCAAGGCCCTCAACTGTTATTGTATTTTCTTTTGCCGTTAAGGATTGTAATGTAATGCCATTATTGTTAACAGAATATTTATTGTTAATTGTAACTGTTTTTGTGCCTAGCAATGTGGACTTATAATAAATTGAAACTTCTTTTGAAATTGATGTGCCAATTTCTTCAATCCAATCGGTTGTTATGCTTGTGGATGCATCCTCGTTGATAGAAAATGTTATTGTTACATTTTCATCCACTGCAAGATTGTCTAAATATGTATCCGTGTAAAGTGGAATTGTGCCATCACCCAATTTTTGCCCGTAAGTTACGTCCGCTGTTTGATAAGCTTTTAATGTAACAAGCTCGGCTGCCTCGTATGTTGTGTTACTGTTAAGTGGCTTAATAGGGTCATTAGCCAAAATAACATTTGGCACAACTTCTATTTCAAAATCAGTATCCAAACTTGTTCCATTAACTTCAATTTTAAATTTATATGTGCCAAGTTGGTCAAATTTTAATGTGTTTGTTTGATTTGCCGTGCTATTATCCGGTTTTGTTATAGTAATATCTGCCGTAAATGTGTTGCTGCCTTGGTTAATATCTGTAATTCTAAACAACGCCTCGTTTTCAAACTGAGTGGCGGTTGAATTGCGCGTTTCGTAAAGGTACACGGTTGTATCTTTATAAACGGAATAGTTATAAATAGGGTTAACTGATACAGATAACGGATTGGTAAATGAAATTGACATTTCAATTGGTGTGGCTTCAGTTTTTATATCCATTGAAATGGTTATTGTTAATGCCACATTAAAGTTGCTTATGCGGGTAAATTGCCAATCGTCATCCTGCTTAGAAATGGTTAAAAAGGTTGTGCCATCCTCCAATTTTAAATCCCACTTAGCACCATCTTCAGAGGCCTCCGGTGCCTGATAAACTAAGCCAAATTCGTTAATTTCAACACCAGAAATATTTACATTTTGTTTTAAATCAATGTCGTTATATTTATAGGATAGATATCCAGATTCAAACAACTTAAATTCATTTTTAAAAATTGAAATTGATTCATTTTGGGTTAAACTAAAGTTTTCGTTAGCGTTTACCTCCACCCTAATGTATTTAGATAGGCCTTCAATGTTAACTTCCAAAACGAAATTGCCAGCAGAAATAATTTGTTCAAAATCCGCTGCCGTAACAGGTGTGCGCACGCCATCCCTTATTAATGTGTAACTAATAGCAAAATTTTTGCCAGCCCACGCAGGTGTGCCAACAAAACCAAAATGCAAATTATTAATGTGTTGTGCATTTAAAATGTCTGAAATTTTTTCGGTTAATTCAGTGTTATTTATGCTATATTTATAAATATAATCATTTTCATAATCAATTTCAACACCCAACTTGTTGCTGCCCTGTTGTGCTAAAGATAAATTGTCGTAAAGGTCAAATGTTTCATCTTCCGTTTTAAACTTAATGTTAGTAGGCTCATCTTGAATAATGTTTATTTTGCCAATTGTTATTGGTGCATCGGCATTGTTTGGCATTATTTGAATTTCATAATAATTTAATGAACTTGCTTCATTAGTGTTAAATGTTATTACAACTTCCCCATCCTCGTTCAAGGATACACTTGTAATTGTTAAATTAGAGGTGCTTATATTTGCATTGCCGTTTACTAAAATTTTAATGTTATCAGTGGTAATTTCGGCTTTTTTAAGCATATCCAAAAGATTAGTGTCATTTGCAATGGCGGAAAGTTTAATTGTGTGATTTTGTGTATTTTCCACAACATCAATGCCGCTGTCATTTTTTATTAAATATTGGTCTGCAGCAAATTCATATATAACAAAAGCGCTAACAAAATTATATTTTAAATTAACATTTATGTTGCCGTCTGTGTAAGGGTCGGAAATATACGCACGCTGAACTGGTGTGTAAAGTTCAACATTAGTGCCATCTAAGGTGATAATTTCGCCTTCTTTTGCTAAATCTTTATTATATTCTATTTTAGTTAAGCTAAATTCAACAGTATCAGTTTTGCCCGACTTGGTTAAATCTACCGATATTGTGTTTAACTCTTGTGGTGAAGATAACAAATCTACTTCTCTTCCTTCACTATAAACATGGGATATTGTTAACCCATCTTCATTGGCGGAAACTGTTGCTCTAACAGTGTAAGATTCCGCCCCCAACTGGCCGTTATATACAAGGCAAACATTAGGGTTAGTTAAAATATCGTAAAGATAATTTAAAGCCGTTTGTTGATATTTATTTTTTAATTGCAAAATGTAAACTTTGCATGCTGTGGTGGAATTTGTGTTGTTTGGGTTGGCTTTTATTGCGTTAACAAATTTATTCCCTTCAAAATAGCCAACAATAGAGTAATTTACATCATCTTCCACATAATTAAAGCCATTGATGGTGCAAACCGCCGTGTTTGTGCTTTCGGTTATCATAATAAAGGCGTTATAGCTGCTTTCGTTTGGCAACAAAATGTCATCAAACGGCACAGTTGTGTAAGTTGTGGTGTAGCCTTCGCCCTGCTGTTGATAATGTATGTTTAAGCTAATATTTTTGCCATCTTTAAAGGCTAGCGGCTTGTCAACTTCTGTAATGTGCACATCGGTAAATGCAACTAAAAGGTTGCCATTATTTCCGCTGCTTTCACTGTTAACAACCAACACGCCTAGGTAAAGCCCACTAACATTATTAATTGCCGTAATGTTAAATGTGCGGGTGCCATTTTCGTTGGTTATTGTTGAGGCATATTCAAATTCGGCAACATATTCGTATGTATTTTCATCCAGTTTAAAGAATTCTAAATAACTGCCCTTTTTTAGTGCAACAAAGTTGTTGCCATCCAAAAAGGCTGCACCGCTTGTGCAACTAAAATTGCCACCTTCGTTGTAAGTTAAACCTGCAACATATTCTTTGTTGCCAATTTTTAGGCCGCCCTTGGCTGTGTTTTTGTTTATTGTAAAGGTTAAGTTTGTATCAGTTATTCTTAGTGTTGTGCCGTCAATAGTGTAAGCGTAACTAGGTTGGTGATAGTCTGTAAAACCTTCAAGGCTAACCCGCCCATTTGAAAATGCAAGTTTTAAATCTCCATATTTAAATTCAATGCCCGTTGTTAAAAAGCGGTTATCATCGCTAACCAAATCAAAATTAAGTTCGTCAAGCCTATCTTCAACATTAATGCCATCCCTTTTCATGGTTAGGCCAATGCCATCGGTTGTGTTGGTGGTGAATTTGGTGTTTTGATAAAGCTTTAAATTTAATGTTTTGGAAATTGAAACATCGTTAACATCTTGGTTGTTAATTGAAATTGTAACCTTTGTGCTAACCATGTGTTCAACCCTATAATCGTTAGGGTTGGTTATGCCGTTTGGCAAAACAAAATTTTCTTCTGCTTCATAACTATCAAACACGGCAATTATAAATGTAAAATCGGTGTCTATTGCGCTAGATTTAAACACATAAGCGCCATTGCTGTTTTTTGTTATTGTAAATTTATAATCACCATTTTGTGCTTGTGTGGCGTTAGCAAAATTATCATCAACAAGAATATAATCTTGCCCTTTGCTTGCTTCGTAATAAATTTGCACATTTTTTGCTGCTAAATCGCTAATTGGGCGCAACGCGTTTTCCGGATAAGAGCCAAAGTTAGCAAATGTTAAGTCAGTGTCTATGTTTAAACTTATGTTTTGGCTATGTTCCCCCTCGTTATTATACAAATTTGCGTAATTGTTTAAATAAATATCTGTTACTGCCCTATCTATTCTAATAGTTTGTGTGTTGGAAGATGGCACGCGGTTTCTAACATCTTTGGCACGCAACACAACTTTGCCATATTCTGCCCCGTTGGCATAATTGGTTACATTTTCATTAACTTTGTAATAAATAGGCTCGTTGCAGTTAACTAAATAATATTCGCTATCGGGTTGCTTCTCCACATCTTGAAGGGTAATTAAATTTTCACCCACGCCGTTATCAAACCACAAATAACAAGATTTTTGATTAACCTCTTGCCCGTCGTTAGCAAAGCCGTTTAAAACAAAATAATGAGATGCCCCATCCCCATAATCAACTATCCTCGATTCTTGTTCGGCAAAAGAAAGCCTATCTGGATAAACAATTGGCTTTTTAAATTTGCCCATTAAAGCCATAACGCCAAAAACTGCACCCACAAAACCAATAGTAGATGCTAGCACAATGGCAACAATTTTTAAAATTCTTTTCCCCATAAAACTCCACCTAAAAAATGCTTTAACATTAGTATCTACAAAATATTACAAAATAATTATATAAATATATAATTTTAAAGTCAAACAAAAAAATAAAAAACAGCAAGCAAAATTAGTGCTGTTTAACATTTTAAAAATTAATAAAAATTTTAAAAAATTTATTTAAATTTTACAAAAAACGAGTTATTTTTTAACTTTTTTAATTAAATTTTAACAAATTTTAAAAATTTTTACGCTTTTGACTTATTTTACAAGGTTATAAAGCTTAACAAAATTTTTCACGTCAATTTCTTCTGGGCGCACATTTAACGCGTAATTAAGTTCATTTAAAGCCGTTTCAACTGCTTGCTTATCATAAACATTTTTTAAATTGTTAACTAACGTTTTGCGGCGCATTGAAAATGCAGTGTGAACAAATTGCTTAAATTTATCAAAATTGTTAATAACATATTTTTTGTGCGGCACAAGTTTTACAAGTGCACTATCCACCTTTGGGCTTGGCGTAAAACACTCTTTTTTAACAACGCGCGTTATTGACACATCAAACAAAGTTTGCAAAATAACACTTGTTATGCCGTAATCTTTAGTTTTGGGTTTTGCGCTAAACCTTTCTGCCACCTCTTTTTGAATAAGCACCAAAATTGACTTAAAATTTTGCTTGCTTTCAATCAACTTAAAAATTATTGGTGTGGTTATGTAATAAGGGATGTTTGCCACCACCCTAGCATTTTCCATTTTTATGGCGTTTAAATCAAACTCCATAAAATCTTGATAATACAAAGTTAAATTTTTGCATTGGGCTTTAACTTCGTCCAACACTGGTTTTAGGTTTAAATCTATTTCAAAAGAAATTACATTTTTTGCTCGCTCACAAAGCACTTTTGTTAAACTTCCCGCCCCTGCACCAATTTCAAGCACAGTATCTTGTTTTTGCACCTCGCCATCTGTTGCAATGGCGTTTAAAAGATTAGTGTCAAAAATAAAATTTTGACCCAAACTTTTTTTAAAATTGAAGCTTTGTTTTTCCATAAATTTGTAATATTTTACAAAAATTTTTTAAAAAATGCAAAT
Source organism: uncultured Clostridia bacterium (assembly GCA_947589025.1). Taxonomy (GTDB): domain Bacteria; phylum Bacillota; class Clostridia; order Christensenellales; family UBA1242; genus Onthoplasma. The sequence goes on along the minus strand of CANQAY010000001.1, from coordinate 121,383 downwards.
TTTTTATTCATTTTTAACTAAAAACAACAAAATTTTTTAAAAAATACCAAAAAATGTTAAAAAGTTTTAATTTATTTTTGTTGACAAAACTTGTCGAAAGTGCTATATTGATTTTATACAAAAGATAAAATTTTAAAACACAAATGAAGCACTAAAGATAAATACATAATTTAAAAAGGTCGGCAAACTGCCGGCCTTTTATTAATCAACACTTTTATTTAATTCATTTTGAAATTTAAGCCACGCTTCGGTGTAATTTTTACCCATGGTTAATTCAAAATCGGCGCCATCGTCATAATATAAATACTCTTCAAACGCATCCAGTGTAATTTTAAAGCAATGTTCAAATGTTGTGCCGTCAGCAATTGCAAAAAGCAAACTTGGCACTGGCTCACATTCTTGTTCATAATTCAAAAGCTCTTCAAAGCTTTTTGGTGCAAAATAGCAATTTTCACTTTCCATTGGCACAACATAGTTGTTTATATCTTCCACTAAGCCCGTCCAATTATAACCTATTCTATTAAAAAAATCATGTAAATTTCCTAATGTCATATAATCTCCTTTTGTTTAATTATTCTAGCAAAAATTTAAGATATGTCAAGCAAATTGTTAATTTATTAATTATTTATTAGTTGATTTTTATGTTCATTTATGCTATAATCGTTCAGTTTAGGAGATAAAAATGCTAGATAACAAATATAACATTGAAGAAAAAGAACTTAAATGGGAAGAGTTTTGGAAAAATGAGGGCATTTATAAATTTGACCCCCATTCCAAAAAGCCAACCTTTTCAATCGACACTCCACCCCCAACGGTTAGTGGAGATTTGCACATTGGCCACATTTATGGTTTTAGCCAGGCCGATATGTACGCCCGCTTTAACAGGATGCTGGGCAAAAATTTATTTTTCCCAATAGGGGTGGATAATAATGGCTTGCCAACCGAATTGTTGGTTGAAAATAAAAAGAAAATTCAAGCGCACAACCTTCCGCGGGAAGAGTTTGCAAAAATTGCGCAAGAATTGTTGGTTGGTTATAATCAAAAATATAAAAATTTAATTATGCGCGCGGGTATTAGTTGTGATTTAACCTTAGGCTACGATACCATTGACACCAGAAGCCAAAAAACCAGCCAAAAATCTTTTATTGAACTGGCAAAAAAAGGCATTGCGTATAGGGAAAATAAGCCCGGCCCATGGTGCACAAAATGCCGCACCAGCGTTGCCATGTTTGAGTTGGAAGAATCTGAATTGGATAGCGTGTTTAACTATCTTAATTTTAAACTGGCAGATAATAGCGGCACCATCCCAATTGCAACCACCAGACCGGAATTTTTGCCAGCCTGCGTTGGCATATTTGTTAACCCGGAAGACAAGCGCTACGCCCACCTTGTTGGCAAACTTGTTAAAGTTCCGCTTTTTGAGGATAGAATTGTTAAAATTTATGCTGACAGCAAAGTTGGCATTGATAAAGGCACCGGCATTGTTATGTGCTGCACGTTTGGAGACCAAACTGACGTTGAGTGGTGGAAGGAATATGGCTTGGAATTGAAGCAAGCCATTGACGACGGCGGCCGCATGACAGAAATTTGCGGAAAATATGCCGGTATGAAAAATATGGACGCACGCAAAGCGGTTATTGAAGACCTTAAAACCCAAGGTTATTTATATAAGCAAGATGCCTTAACACACAGCGTTAAAGTGCATGAGCGTTGCGGCCAACCTATTGAATTTTTAACTAAAAAGCAATGGTTTATCCGCACCTCTTCGCCTGAATTAAAACAAAAATGGCTAGAACTTGGCAACAAGTTAATTTGGCACCCAGAAAGCATGAAGGCACGTTATATTTCTTGGGTTAACAACCTTAATCAGGATTGGAGCATTTCCCGCCAGCGCTATTTTGGTGTGCCATTCCCTGTTTGGTATTGTGAAAAATGCGGTGCAATTAAATATGCATCGGTTGAAGATTTGCCTGTTAACCCACTTTCTACCCAACCAAAAGGGTGTTGCAGTTGCGGTGGCAAATTTGTGCCAGAAAGTGATGTTATGGACACTTGGGCAACAAGTTCGGTTACCCCACAAATTAACACCAATTGGGTGGACGATGAAAAAACCGCCAACAAAAAAATACCTATGGATATGCGCTTTGCCGGGCGCGACATTATTACAACTTGGTGTTTAAGAACAATTATTAAAGCATATTATCATCAAGGCACACTGCCTTGGAAAGAGCTTTTAATTAACGGCTGGATGATGGCAGATAAAGGCATTAAAATAAGCAAGCATTTGTCTAATTCCAAAATGGATTTAACGCAAATTATGTCCACCTACGGTGCCGATGTTGTTAGATATTTCAGCGCTAGTGGTGCGTATGGGCGTGATGTTATGTTTAATGAAGAGGGTTTAAAAGACGGCTATAAACTATTGAATAAAATTTGGAACGGAAGCAAATTTGTGTTAAATTTCTTATATGATTATCAGCCTAAAAAACCAAAAAATATTCTTCCTATGGATAGATACATTATGCACAAATTTAATGAAACATATGAAAAAACTTTTGCATTTTATAAAGATGTTGAAATGGGTTACGCCAAGGCAGAAATTGAAAAGTTCTTTTACTTCTTTTGTGATAACTACATTGAACTTGTTAAAAATAGGCTTTATAAGCCCGAAGTTTATGGCATGGATGCAAAAGAAAGTGCACAATGGGCTTGCTATAATGTGTTGTTTAAAATGTTGCAACTTTTGGGCATAACCATGCCACACATTGCTGAAGAAATTTATCAAAACTATTTTATAACTTTTGAAAAGGAAAAAAGCATTCACTTAACCACCCTTTCCAAAATTAAAATTGAAAGCGAAAACATTATTGAAAATGGTGATGTGGTTATAGATATTGTTTCAAAAATTAGGCAGTTTAAAAGTGAAAATAAGTTAAGCCTAAAAACAGAACTTGAAGAGGTTACAATTTGTGCCCCTAACATAAGCTTTATTGCCGAATGCGAGGCGGATATTAAAGCCGTTTGTGGCATAAGAACATTAAAATTAAAACAAGGCAATTTTGATGTTGAAGTTGGAAAAATTGTAGAAAATTAACAAAATTTTATAAAAATTTGGCAAAATTTAACAAAAAATGCGGAATTTCCGCTTTTTTTAATTAGCTTGCAACTCAATTGCATCTCGTGTAACAACACATTCGGTTGTTAAAAGTGTGCTTGCCACACTGCCTGCACATTCAAGCGCGGTGCGGGTAACTTTTAGGGGGTCTATAATGCCGGCTTCAAGCATGTCGCAATAACTATCCGTTAATGCATCGTAGCCATAATTTTTATTTTTGTTTTTAGCAACATTTTGCACAACCACGCCATCATCAACGCCGGCATTAATTGCAATTTGCCTTATTGGTGCTTCAAGCGCTTTAGAAACAATATCTGCGCCATATTGTTCGTCACCAGAAAGTGTTTCTATAAGTTTTTTTAACTCGGTTTGCGCACGCACAAGTGATACGCCGCCACCTGCAATTATGCCCTCTTCTATGGCAGACATTGTGGCATTAAGCGCATCTTCAATCCTTAATTTTTTTTCTTTGCATTCAAGTTCACTTATTGCGCCCACTTTTATAACTGCCACCCCGCCATTTAGTTGGGAAATGCGCCCTTTTATAACTTCTCTTTCAAAATCATTTTTGGTGTAAGTTAATTTTTCTTTAAGTTCTTTAACGCGCGCATCAATCAGTTCTTTATTTCCCCTTGCGCCTATAATAATTGTATCATCCTTATCCGCTTTAACTTTTTCGCATCTGCCCAAATCTTCCAAAGTTAAATCGCTAAAATTGTTGTATAAATCGTTAGAAATAAACTTGCCGCCAAGGGAAAGTGCCAAATCTTCCAGCGTCTTTTTGCGCCTATCACCATAAAATGGTGTTTTTATTGCCAAACAATTAAATGTTTTACGCATATCGTTAAGCACAATGGTGGTTAATGCATCACCTTCCAAATCTTCGGCAATAATAAACAAATTGCCATTAACTTTGTTAACTTTTTCAATAACGGGCAAAATTTCGTTAATGTGGCTTATTTTTTTATCGGTTATAAGCACATATGGGTTTTCAAGTTCGGCAATTAATTTAACTTGGTCGCTGCACATGTATGGGCTAATGTATCCGCGATGAAGCCGTGCCCCTTCCACAATGTTTAACGCATTTTCGGTGCTGTTGCCCTCTTCAATGGTAATTACGCCATCCAGCCCAACTTTTTCAAACGCGTAAGAAATAAGTCTGCCCACCTCTTCACTGCCGGCAGAAATTGTTGCAACCTGATTAATTGCTTTGCTATCCTTAACAGGAATTGACATCTTTTTTATGTAATTAACAACGCAATCCACCGCTTTTTTTATGCCGTTGCGCAGCATAATTGGGTTGCAACCCAAACTAAAGCTTTTAATTCCTTCACTAAAAATGCGTTCTGCCAAAATTGTGGCTGTTGTTGTTCCGTCTCCCGCAATGTCGTTGGTTTTGGTGCAAGCCTCTCTAATAATTCTAACGCCTAAATCTTCAATAGGGTCGTTAAGCTTTACTTCACGCGCAATGCTAACGCCATCGTTTGTTATAAGCGGAGAGGTATAGTTTATGTTTAAAATTGCGTTTCTGCCCTTGGGCCCAAGCGTAATTTTAACAGCATTAGATAGTGTTTCCACCCCTTTTAAAAGCTTTAATTTTGCTTCGTCACCATTTAAAACATAATAATTAGTCATAAATAACCCCCAAAATATCAATTTGGCGCAAAATGTAATGCAATGCGCCGTTTATGTTAATTTCATCGCCCGCATATTTATTGAACAAAATGCGATCGTCCACCTTAATTTTCATCTCGGTTTTGTCGCCATCAAAATTTGTGCCATCTCCAACGGCAACCACCTTGCCCATATCGGGTTTATTAGATGAAGCATCGGGCAAAATTAGTCCATTTGTTTGCTCGTTTTGTTCTTTTATCGGCAGAACAATCACCCTATCAAATAATGGTTTTACTTTCATGTTTCCTCCTACTCTCATTATAAATGCCAATGGCATGATTATTGCCCAAACATGTCAAAATCATAAAAAAAATTTAAAAAAATATTATAAGTATGAACGATTATCAGTTTGATTATAAAGAGTATAAAAAGAAAATAAAAAATAAAGGCGGAATGTCCTTTTTAATAATTTTGTTTATAATTATTTTGTTGGTTGGGGTCATTTATTTCATCATCCCCAAAGCAAGCGATGTAGATTATCTTTATTTTGTGCAAACTAATCAGTTTTTAAACTATAATGACGCAAGCATAAAAGCAGCCGAAATTCAGCAACAAAACGGCGCCGGGTTTATTTATTATGATAGTGTTTATCACGTTTTGGCGGGGTTTTACCCAGATGAAAAAAGTGCCATAAGCGTTGTTAACAACATTAAAGCAACTCAGCCAGATAGCATGGTGTTTAAATTGGAATGCAACAAGTTTATTAGGCACAAAAATTTAACAAATAATCAAAACGAACTTATTTTTGAAATTATTAACAAAAATGTGGCAAATTTAAACAAAATTTATGAAAATATTATAAAATTTGACAAAAATGAGGTAAATATTAATGAATTGAACATTAATTTTTTAAATTTAAAAACGGATTATGATAATTTAATTGCAAACTTTAACAAAAATTTTGATAAAAAAAGCAAATATTTACACGCTGTTGCTTGTTTGAAAAAAATAAAATCTTCGGTTAACAATTTGTGTTTGCATTTAGCAAATAACGAATTTTACAAATTGAAATATGAAACAATTAGCATTGCTGTGCAACATCAATCTTTTTTATCTTGTTTTTGATTTTTCATTTCAACAATTTGCCAAATTGCAAGCCCAATTAAAAACACGGCAAACAGCTTTTTTAAAACGATGTTAGAAATTTTGTTTGCAACCAATGCCCCAATTAGGCTAAACAAGCAGCCCACAACCGCCAAACCCCATGTTTCTTTAAAGGCAACAAGGTGATTTTTTATGTGAATAATAAGCGCAATTACACTCATTGGCAAAAAGGCAATTAGGTTTATGCCCTGCGCCCGCAATTGCTGATAATGTAAAAATATTGTTAAAAGTGGTATGGTTAATGTGCCGCCACCCATGCCCATGCCACCAACAATGCCACCAAGAACACCTACTAAAATTTCTAAAAATATCATATTAACCTACCAAATTAACATTCCCACGCCGCCAAGCGCCATAAAAAAGATAAATATGCCTTTAACAATTTTGTTGTTAAGCTTGTTTAAAAGAGTTGCGCCAACAATCCCGCCCGCCACAATGCCCACAATAACCGGCCAACCGGTGGCAAAATCTATTGAATTATGGCACATGTAAACAATGGCACTAATTAGGCTTATTGGCAAAATTACAAACAGCGCGGTTGCCTGCGCCTTTTTTTGTTCCATTTTAAACAATTTATTTAAAACTGGCACAACCACCATTCCGCCCCCGCCACCAAAAAACCCGTTAATAATGCCAATTAACGCCCCAAAAAGCAAAATGTAAAATTTATTTACTTTTTTCATATGCTTATTGTGTGATTTTAGGCTTTTTTTATTTGCTTTTTTTTAAAATTTGTATTATAATAAAAAAGTTTATAGCAATAATATTTAAGAGGGACTATGAAATCTAAAAGTTTATTTACCAAATTATTTAGTTACATTTTTATTTTTTCTATTATACTTGCTTGCATGTGCGGCTTTGTTTTTGCACCTAAAAGCATAATTGCAGCCGCAGCAAGCGTAAGTAATTACACTAATAACGAATTTAACTTATACAACAGCAACAATGTGCCGGATAGTTTTACTGCCAGCGGCAATTTGGAGCTTGCAAACGTTAGCGCCGGCGTTGTAGATTTATTTGATAACAAATATAAAAAATTTGAGCACCCTGAAATAGACCAAAAAAATAACCGTTACGCATTAAGAATAAGCTCTTTTAAAGAAAAGGATGACGAAACTGAACAAAAATCTCACTCTGCGCACTTTGGCTTTACAACCAACAATTCAGTGTCGTTTGCAGCAAGCGGATATTACAGAATAACGGTTTCTGCCCGAACGGACATTAATGCAGGAATTGGTGCCTTGTATTTGTTTGATGCCGACAATGACAATGAAGTTGTTGCACAAATAAATTCAATAGACTCGTTAGGTTGGCAAGATTATTATTTCTTTATATCAACAGATGAAACCACTACCCTTAACTTAAAACTTGGCTTATATTTGCATGGTGACGGCACTGTGCTGTTTGATAGAATTCGTTGTGATGTTTCATCCGCGGAAGAAATTAAATATTTTACAACTGTTTCATCCAAAAACCAATATGCAGTGTTGGATAACAGCACAAAAAATGTTGATAAATTTGAATTTGACCTAACTAAAAAACCTTTTGAGCCAAAAACTACCCCAACTGGTGGCAATTATAATGCTGATTATATAAAAACAGATAAAAACACAAATTCTACCGCTTATGACGGTGTTCACAACTGGGTGTTTAAACTTGATGCTAACGATGGTTACGTTGCATATGCCACAACCGATAACACTTTTAACAAAACCCCTAGCGAAGAGGATGGTTTTGAATCTTATAAACTTGGCAAAAACAGTCTTTATAAAATAAGCGTTACCGCAAAGGCAAGCAACATTTCAACTGGCAATGCATTTTTGCAACTTGTTGAAACCGAAAACAACTACGAAAGTGAAAGAATTTTAATATCTGGTTCAACAAACTATCAAACTTATTCATTTTATGTAAGAACTTTTGACGAACTTGCCCCATTGCAACTTGTTATTGGCTTGGGTGACAACGGCTCTAATGCTAGCGGCATATTTTATGTATCCAACTTCTATATTTGCAAAATAAATTATGCAACTTACTCTTCCGCTTCTAGTGACATTAAAAAGTTTGATTTAGTTAGTGCAGCCAAAAAAATCGCAGATAGCGAAAATAACACCAACTTTATGCCAAATGGCAACTTTAACGCAATGGAAGTTAATGATGTTGCCAACCCATACCCTGCCGGTGCAACTAATTGGCAAATTTCGGCTGACAAAAATGCCGTGCAAAAATATGGCATTGTAAACACCAGCTCTGCCGAGTGGGACAAACTTAAAAATAGTTATAATTATGACCGTTTATCCAAACCTTACAATGATAAAGATGAAAATGTGCTGATGATGTACAATTCGGGCGCGCAAACATTATCTTATACATCTGACACTAAGAATTTATCGGCCAATGCTAATTACACTTTTATGATGGATGTGCAACCTCAATATGGCAACTTAACAATTGAACTTGTTTGCACTGTTGACGGCAATGAAATTGTGTTGGCTAGTTACGAGGCCGAGCAAATTGTTGCCGCATACAACTGGCAAACAGTTAGGTTTAATATAAAAACTGGCTATCAACCATTAAATGTCGCAATTAGGTTTACAATTAAAAATGCATCCACCTATGCTTATGTTGACAATGTTTATTATAACTACACCACATATGGCGTAAACAATATTAAAAATGTTGAAGTAGATTTATCTGAAATTACCAACTTCTTTACCGGGGCAGAAAATAAACAAATTGCATTTAAAGGCAAATTTAACTTGGATGAAACTGGCACAACGCCTAACCTTCATATTAACCCAAGTTATGCAAGCACACTTTCAAACATACAAACAGCCATTGCTGATGAAGATAAAGATTATGAAATAAACAAAAACGCAATTGGCATTTGCACAAATAATTTTAACAGTGGCGCTGAAGAGCAAGACACTTATTACACTTTAAAATCTAGCTTAGGTTTTAACTTGGATAGTTCCAATTATTATAAAATTGTTATTTATGTTTTCACTGCCGAATTAAACAGCAGTAAAGAAGATGTTAAGCAAGAGGATATTGGCGCAAGCATTGGTCTAACGAGTTTTGACTCTAAATTTACCAACATTCAAACGGGCGAAAATTGGGAAAAATACGCTTTTTACATTAAACCATCAAGCACAGTTACCAGTTATTTAGAGTTTTCTTTGGGCAGCGAAGCCACCCCATGCACGGGCAAGGCATTCTTTGCAAATATTATTTTTGACCCAATTGAAGAGGACGAATTTAATAAATTCGACAACACCGCAAACGCCAATGTTAAAGTGTTAAACCAAGTAACAACCAATAATGATGCTGACACTGACACCGACGACAACAACACCGACAATGAAGAGCAAAACAATAACTCTCAGGCATGGATTTATGCAATACCAAGCATTTTGTTTGCCATTGCCATTGTTATATGCGTTGTGGGCGTTATGGCAAGAAAAGTTAAATGGAAAAAGCCATCAAGAAAAACTAAAAATGATTATGACAGAAACAGAACCGTTTCTAAGCAATATTATAGCAGAAAAGCAACCCAGTTAAGGGAAGAAAAATTAACCGACCTTAATAAGCAGTTAAACAATTTGATTGCCGAGCGCACCAAGTTTGAAGAAGACTATAAAAAAGATTTAAACAAATTAAGGCAGCTTAAAATTAACCGCGCCCCAGCGGCAGAAATTAACGCACTAGATAAAGATATGCGCAAAAATAGGCGCCTTTCTGCTAATGTTGGTGTTAACATTAATAAAGTTAACGGCGAAATTGAATTTACAAAATCAGAACAATATTTAAACATGTTAATTAAAAAACTTTCTAACGAGGCTAAAACAAGCAATGTGGTTGAAGAAAGTGAAAAAGCAGATGCTAACACAACCAACAAAGAAAACGAAAAAAAATAAAGCACTTTAATTAGTGCTTTTTTTAATAAATTTTTAAATTTTGCCCAATAAATAAATGCTCGCAAGTTAAGTTATTATCTAAAATTAGTTTTTGCTTTTCTTTATTATAAAGTTTGGCAATATCATTTAAACTTTCTGCCGGCTTAACTATATGCGTTATGTAATCATTCACCGTCACCTTAACCCATTCTCCGGCAAAAAATGACAATGCATCATTGTTTCTTAACACATTTTGTTTGCAAGAATTAAATTTAAAAATGAGTGCGTTAAAATCATCTTCTTTTTTAATTTGATAATAAAAACTGTTTGCCAATTTTAGTTTCATAATAATATATATTCAATTTAACTAAATAAATATACAATCATATATTTAAAAACTAAATTATATATTAATTTAGGACAAACTATGAAAACTATTTTTAAAGCAGTTGCAACTGTTACAATCTTTTCAATTATAACGCGCCTTTTGGGCTTTATTTTTAGAATATATCTTTCTCGCAAATTAACAGCGCTTGGGCTGGGGTTATATCAAATGGCGTCGTCAATATTAGGCATTTTTATGACGTTAATATCTAGCGGCATCCCGCTAACCACCGCCAAATTTGTTAGCAAATACGAGGTAAATTCCGAATTAAAAAAGCGCAATCAGGTGGTAACATCCGCCTTAATTTTGGCGCTGATTGTGGCAGTTGGATGTTCGGGCATTATTTTTGCTTTAAAATCTTTTTGGGGCATAATTTTAACTGAAAATAAAGCGGTTGAAATTTTGTTAATTTTGGTGCCTTCAATAATTTTTAGCGCCATTTACGCCGTGTTTAGAGGCGCACTGTGGGGGCAAAATGATTATTTTAACTGCGGGCTGACCGAACTTATTGAACAAATTATTAGGTTTGCACTAACGTTTATTATGTTGTTTAAAGTAACCGATTATTTTGTTGCAACAAAATATTCTGCCATTGCTTTTAACATAACCTGCCTATGCTCTGCCCTAATAACAATTATAATTTACTTTAAGCGCGGCAAATTATGTTTTAAAAAGGGGGAATTTAAAAATGTGTTTAAAAGTGCGCTGCCAATAACGGGGGTTAGGTTGGCGGGCTCGCTAGTGCAACCATTAACCACATTAATTATTCCATCCATGCTTATATTGGCGGGCTATTCACAAAGCGAAGCGGTTGCCAGCTTTGGCGTTATTATGGGCATGACTTTCCCAATGCTTTTTGTGCCTATGGCGGTTATTGGAAGCATTAGCATGGTGCTTATTCCGTCAATATCTTCACTTTTAATTAAAAGCAACTATGAAACAATTAACCAAAACATAACAAAATCGTTGCAAGTTTCGGTGTTCATTTCAATGCTGTTTATTCCGCTTTATTTGTCGGTTGGAGATTTAATTGGCATTGTGCTATATAACAACCAACTCTCTGGCGTGCTGCTGCAACTTGCCGCTGTGTGCGTGCTGCCAATTAGCCTTTGCAATTTAACGGGCAGCATGCTAAACGCATTAAATTTGGAAATAAAATCGTTTATAAACTATGTTTTGGGCTCGGTGGTGCTGCTTTTAAGTTTAATTATTTTTACCCCAATTGTGGGCATAAATTCAATAATAATATCTTTCTTTTTATCCATGACATTAATAACATTTTTAAATTTAAGAAAAATTAAAAAAACAGTGCCAAACTTTAATTTTAATTTAATTAAATTAACATCTAAATACACATTAATAACCATACCTTCCAGTTTAATTGGGCATTTTGTTTCAAACATTGCGTTGCATGTTTTTACAAACTTTTTTGCCGGCATAATTGGCGGATTGTGTGCAATTGGCTGCACACTTGTGCTTTGCAAAATTTTTAATATTTATGATTTATCCACGCTATTTAGTTTAATAAAGCGCAAAAAACAAGCAAAAAATTAAAAATTGAATAAAATTAACAACAAATAAACATAATTAATATATGTTTATTGTTTTTATACGTGTAATTATAATTTATATAACAGTTTTGGTGTTTTTGCGCATGATGGGCAAGCGGCAAATTGGCGAAATGCAACCATACGAAGTGGTTATTACCCTTATTATTGCCGATTTGGCAACCCTGCCCATGAGCGACACAAACATTCCGCTTTTAAACGGAATTTTGCCGCTGGCAATACTGGTTTTGATACATTACATTATAACCATGTTAACGCGCAAAAGCATTGCGTTAAGGCGGCTGATGAGCGGGCGCCCAGTTATAATTATAAGCCCAAACGGAATTGAATATAAGGCACTTAAAGATTTAAACATGAATATTGACGATTTGATGGAAGCCATTAGGCAATGCAATTATTATTCATTAGACCAAGTGCTTTACGCCATTGTTGAAACCAATGGGAAAATTAGCATAATACCAAAAAGTGAAAACGCACCCGCCACCGCGCAAGATGTTAAAGTGCAAAATCCACCAGCCCAATTGCCCCACATTGTTGTTAGCGATGGCAAATTAATTAAAAAAGAGTTTACAACACTAAACCTAACTGACGAAAAATTGCAAAAAATTTTAAAGCACATTAATGTGAGCAATTTAAAACAACTTATAATACTATCCATTGATGAAAAGGGCAAACTTTCATATCAAAAAAAAGGCGGAAGCTTAACTTTAATTAATGATATTTATAAGGAGATGAAACTATGAAAATGTGGATACCAATGTTAATATTATTCCTTGCCGTTACATCACTTTGCATTTGGGATGGCGTGCACACACAAAAGGTTTTTGATAGATTATCTAACGAAAGCAACGAAATACACGAAACGCTGCTGTTAACCGAGGTTGAAGATAAAAATTTGCAAGAAAAAATTTTTAATTTAAACGATTTTTGGACAAAAGAAATGGACACGCTTTGTGTATCCATTTCCCGTAAAGATTTGCAGCCAGTTAGTGATTATTTGCAATATTTATGTGCCGCCTGCATTAACAAAAGCCAAGAGGATGCAATAACCTATTCCCGTTTGCTTAGTTATAACTTAAAAGGGCTTAACCAAACCACAGGCATTGATATGCTTAACTTGTTATAAAATCATAATAAAACTTACAACGGCAACAAATGCCACCAAACCAAAAGTTAAAAGCACATTAAAAACATTGTTAAAGTCCGATTCATAAGTTGTGTAATTTTTATTACTAACGCCATATTTATTTATGTTAAATATAATTTTTTCTGCGGCTATATTAATTTTTCTTAGTTCCCGTTTATATAATTTGCCATTTTTTAAGCTTTTGGCATTTATTAATTTTGTTAGCATTTTTTGCCTTAATTTAACATCTTCTATGCTGGCGTTATATGGCAAATCTAAAATGCTATAGCACTTTTTTATTGATCTTTTCATTACCCACCTTTAACAATTTTTTTAAATATTGGCCAGTGTAACTGTTTTTGTTTTTAGTTATTTCTTCTGGCGTGCCAGTTGCAACAATTTGGCCGCCACCATCACCGCCTTCTGGCCCCATATCTATAATATAGTCCGCCGTTTTAATTATATCTAAATTATGTTCAATAACCACAACGGTATTACCATTTCCCACCAAACGTTGCAAAATATCCACCAATTTTTTCACGTCATATGAATGCAAGCCGGTGGTTGGTTCGTCCAAAATATAAACCGTGTTGCCGGTATCCCGCCTGGTTAATTCGGTTGCAAGTTTAAGCCTTTGCGCCTCTCCGCCCGAAAGTGTGGTGGCACTTTGCCCCAATTTTACATAGCCTAAACCAACATCCACCAACGTTTGCAATTTGCGTTTTATTTGAGGGATTGCGTCAAAAAACTCATATGCTTCATCAATTGTCATTTCAAGCACATCATAAATGGATTTTCCTTTATACTTTACGTCCAAAACTTCACGCGAATAACGCTTGCCGCCGCAAACTTCACATGGCACAAAAACGTCCGCCATAAAATACATTCTAAGCCGTTTAACGCCGTCTCCCGCGCAGGCTTCACACCTGCCGCCTTCAATGTTAAAACTAAAATATCCAAGGTCAAAGCCCTTTTCTTTAGCGGTGGGGGTGGATGCAAACAGCTTTCTAATATCGGTAAACACGCCCGAGAAAGTGGCTGGGTTGCTGCGTGGCGTTCTGCCTATTGGGGTTTGGTCTATTTGAATAACTTTATCAACTTCTTCAATCCCCAAAATGTCGGTTAAATTGCGCTCTTTATCCCGCCTATTTAATTTGTTAAACAGTGCCTGATAGAATATATCATTAACTAATGTTGATTTTCCGCTGCCCGAAACGCCCGTTATGCACGTTAACACGCCTTTTGGTATGGCAACATCAAAGTTATCAATATTATGCTCTTTACAGCCTAACAGACGAATGTAACCCTTTTTAATTTCGCGCCGTTTTTTAGGCACTTCAATTTTCATTTCGCCCGACAAAAATTTGCCAGTCATTGATTTTGGGCTGTTAATTAAATCTTCAACCGAGCCGGTTGCAACAATTTCCCCACCATGCACGCCGGCAAGCGGGCCAATATCCACCAAATAATCCGCAGCACGAATAGTATCCTCATCGTGCTCAACCACAATAAGCGTGTTGCCTAAATCACGCAAATTTTTAAGTGTTGCAATAAGCTTGTCATTATCTCGCTGGTGCAGGCCAATGCTTGGCTCGTCAAGGATATATAGCACCCCGCTAAGCCCACTGCCAATTTGGGTTGCAAGCCTTATGCGCTGGCTTTCTCCACCCGAAAGTGTGCCCGCGCGCCTGGATAGTGACAAATAATTTAGGCCAACATCCAAAAGGAAATGCAGCCTGCCCAAAATCTCTTTAATAATGCTTTCTGCAATGGATTTTTCTGTTTTTGTAAGTTTTAAATTGCTTATAAAATCGTAAAGTTTTTCAATAGATAAATCGCACAGCTCGGCAATATTTTTGCCCGCAATTTTTATTGAAAGCGCGCTAGGGTTAAGCCTTTTGCCCAAACATTCGGGGCAGGTATCCTCACTCATAAGTTTATAAATTTCGTCTTTAACATATTCGCTTTGGCTCTCCTGAAAACGCCTTAATAAATCCGGAATAATGCCCATAAACAGTGCATCTTTTTGCACAATATATTGGTGCAAATTTGGCGCAATCAATTCTTTATCCCCCGTTTCGCCATTAATAAGCGCCTGCCGTGTTTCCTTAGAAAGTTTATAATAAGGGGTATCCAGCGTGTAGCCATATTTTTTAACAAGTTTGTTTAATGCTTTTTTTGTCATGCCGGTTGCATCAATGTTAAAGCCCATAACGGAAAGCGCACCCTCGTTTATTGAAAATCTATCATTTTTTACAATTGCGTTTTCACTAATTTTAATAACATAGCCCAGCCCAGCGCATTTTGGGCAGGCACCAGCATGGTTATTAAAACTGAACAATGTTGGCTCTATGTCGGGTATAGAAATGCCGCAATCCACACAACTATATTTAACACTATATAACTTATTTTCATCATTCGCATTAATAATAACCAGCCCGTCCGCCATTTGCAAACATTTGCTAACCGATTCAGTTAACCGGGAGGTTATGCCCTCTTTTTTAACAATGCGGTCCACCACCACATAAACATCGTGGCGCTTGTTTTTATCCAGCACAATGCTATCGTCAAGCGAATAAACCACTTTATCCACCATAACGCGCACAAAACCATCTTTCCTAAGGCCGTCAAGCGTTTTTTCGTGGCTGCCCTTTTGCCCCCTTACAATTGGCGCCATTACAAGCATTTTTGTGCCATCGGCAATCTCGTCCCTAACCCTATCCACAATTTGGTCCAGCGTCTGCACCGATATTGGCTTGCCGCATTTTGGGCAATAAGGTTTGCCAATGCGCGCAAACAACAGCCTAATGTAATCATAAATTTCGGTTATTGTGCCAACAGTTGAACGCGGGTTGTTGTTTGTGCTTTTTTGGTCTATTGAAATGGCCGGGCTAAGGCCGTCAATGCTTTCAACATCGGGCTTTGTCATCTGCCCCAAAAATTGGCGCGCATAACTAGATAAACTTTCCATATATCGCCTTTGGCCCTCGGCAAAAATGGTATCAAACGCAAGGGTGGATTTGCCGCACCCACTTACTCCAGAAAAAACCACCAATTTGTTTTTTGGTATGGTTAAATTAACGTTTTTTAAGTTATTTTCCTTTGCGCCTTTAACAACAATGTTTTCTAGCATATTTCCTCCAACAATTGTGCCCTAAAAAAAGTTCATTTATAATTATAACAAAAAATTTTACATTTTTCAACTGTATTTAATTTAATTTTTTTTGTTTTTACAATCTATAAATGTGTTGACTAAATTAAAAATAAAAATTAAAATATTTGTTGGAGGAATTATGAAATTAAGAAGCCAAATTGAAGATAAATATAAATGGGATTTAGAACTTTTTAAAACGGATGAGGAAATTGAAAAAGTTTTTGCATACATTGAAAAACTGACAAAAGTTTTGCCAACATATAGCGGCAAATTTGGAGATAAGCAAAAATTATATGAATATCTTTTTAAATACAAAAAGGAAGAAAATGCAATAGAAAAATTGCAATATTACATTTTTAACACAATTAGTGAGGATAACAGCAACACTCAAATTTTAAAGTTAAGCACAAGGCTAACTAACGCCCTTTCAAAATATAGGCAGGCCACCGCATTTGTTATGCCACAGTTGTATGAATTAAAAGATGAATATTTGCGATCACTTTTAGAAGACAAAAAATTTAGTGAATATAATAATTTTTTTAGAGATATTATAAAATTTAAACCGCACAAAATAGATGAAAAAACAAATGATGTTATTGCAAAATTAAATAAATCTTTTAATGAAAACAGTGACATTTATGACATAATTACGGATAGCGAACTGACATTTGAAGACGCACTGGACGGCAAAGGCAAGGCGCATAAAATTGATAACGCAAGTTATGTAGAATGCGTTTCTTCTTTAGATAGGGTTTTAAGGAAAAATGCATATTTATCCATGTACAATGGCTATAAAAAATTTAACAAAACTTTTGCATCCCTTTTGCTTGGGGATATGGAAAGCGATTTTGATTTTTGTAAACTAAGACACTATAAAAGCCAACTTGAACAATCTTTAACAAAAAAGGATATTCCTAAGGCGGTTTTTGATAAAAATATTGCAGAAATTAATAAAAATTTAAACGTTTTGCAAAATTTTGTTAAAACGGCAGCCAAAAAGAGTGGGCTAAAAGATTTTGCAATTTATGATTTATATGAGGATAAAAAGATAGGCGGCAAAATTAGTGTGGAAAAGGCACAGCAAATTGTGTTAAGTGCGCTTGCCCCACTTGGCAGTGAATATATTGAAAAGGTAAAACTTAAGCTTAATGATAAATCTATTGACTATATGCCAAACAAAAACAAGGCAAACGGTGGCTACTCTACTCATGTTTATGGTGCCAAACCTATAATTTTAATGAACTGGACGTTTGATTACGATAGCGTTTCCACACTAGCACACGAAATGGGCCACTGCATTAATAGTGTTTACTTTATGTCTGCTCAGCCAGAACAAAAAGCAGATGTAATTATTCCGCTTGCCGAAATTGCCAGCACGGTTAATGAAATTTTACTTAGCGTGTATATGATAAACACCTGCAAACCTAAGGATAAGGAATATTATTTGTTCCAGTTGTTAGATAGATTTAATTCTACTGTGTTTAGCCAAACACTTTACACTGAGTGGGAAGTTTTTGTGCACACAAGCGTTGAAAATGAAACGCCCATAACTTATGATGATTTAAATAATAAATATCATGATTTGCTAAAAAAATATTACGCCAACTCACTTGTTATCCCAGATTGCGCAAAATATCACTGGTCCCGCGTGCCGCACTTCTACCGCCCTTATTATGTTTACAGTTACTCCACTGGCATGATAACTGCCATTGCAATTGTAAGTAAACTGCTTAAAGATAAAGCTTACAGCAAAAAATATATTGAATTTTTGAAAAACGGCACAAACAAAAGTTTTATGGAAATTTTAAAATATATTGATATAGATTTAACAACGGATGAGCCATTTGAAATTGCGTTTAATTTTATTAAAGAAAAGTTAAATGAATATAAAAATTGCTAAAATTTTATAAATTTTTAATAAAAACGCAAAAATTTTTAAATTTTTTGTAATAAATTACAAATTTTAGATATTGCCAACACAAATAATTATTAAAAGATTGCAAAAAATATTTCTAAATGATATAATATAGGAGTATTTATGTTAGATAAAAAAACTCATGCCGTTTTAAAGGTGCTTAATAAAATAAGTGAAGGCAATGCTTATAAGGTTATAACTGTTGATGATATTTTAAATAGTTTGGCGGCAAAATCTCAATATGATGTTGACGGCATTAAGCAAATTATGAGCTATTTAGAAAGCCAACAATACATCAACATTAAATTTAGTGAAGAAAGCACTTACTGTTATTCCCTTTTACCAAAGGCCCGCATTTATTTGGAACAAGAAACAGGCAAAAACAGGTCCAAAAAATCTAATAACAATTGGCTAACCTATTTGTTTGTTGCCCTTGCATCCTTTGTTGGCACAATGCTTGCGCTGTTTATATTCTTTTATTTAATTTAAGGAAAACTATGTTAACTTTTAAAGAAAAGTATGTAATGGAATATGTTTATCAAAAATGTCAGGGCAAAAAATCTTGCCTTGTTTCCCCACGTGATATTATTTCATTTGTTGCTGATAGATATGTAATTTACCCCGAAGAACTTGAAAAGATTATGACAAATTTAAGTTACGATAATTACATTGAACTTTTTAAATCTGATAAAAAGGGCAGCCCAGTTTACTGTGTTTCACTAAAAATTAAAGGTGAGGGCTTTCATAGGGAGTTAAGCAACAACAAGCGCAATTTTTGGTTGCTGTTTGGCCGCACCTGCCTTTTTGCCGCAGTGGGTGCAATTATTGGTGTTATTATTAAATTAATTTTAAAGTAGGCAATTATGGAATTTAGAAAGTTTGAATTAAAATCTAAATATAAGCCAACTGGGGACCAACCCGAAGCAATTGCCTCGCTTGTTGAGGGTGTTAAAGACGGCTTAACTGCGCAAGTTTTAAAAGGCGTTACTGGCAGCGGCAAAACATTTACAATGGCAAATGTTATTGCCCAACTTAACCGCCCCACCCTTGTGCTGGCGCACAACAAAACTTTGGCAGCGCAATTGTGCAATGAGTTTAGGGAGTTTTTTCCTAACAATCGGGTGGAATTTTTTGTTTCTTATTACGATTATTATCAGCCTGAAGCGTATATAGTTTCCAGTGATACATATATAGAAAAAGACATGAGCGTTAATGACGAAATTGATAAACTTCGCCTTAGTGCCACTAGCAGTTTGTTGGAGCGAAGTGACACCATTGTTGTTGCATCCGTTTCGTGCATTTACGGTTTGGGTGCGCCAAAAGAATTTTTGGATTTGCACATCTCCCTACGCGTTGGGGATAAACTTAAACGTGAGGAGTTAATACACAAACTTATTAACATACAATATGAGCGCAACGATATCGATTTTCAGCGTGCAACATTCCGTGCGCATGGCGATGTTGTTGATATTTTTCCTGCCGACAGAAGTGAAATTGCAATTAGGGTTGAATTTTTTGATGATGAAATTGAAAATATTAGTGAATTTGAAGTTATAACCGGCAAGGTTATTGATAGATTAAAACACGTTTCCATTTTCCCTGCCAGCCACTATGCCGTGGGCAGTGAAAAACTTAACACCGCGCTGGACCAAATTAGGGTTGACGCAAAAGAGCGGGAAGAGTGGTTTACCAAACAAGGCAAATATATAGAGGCGCAACGCATTAAAGAGCGCACGAATTATGACCTTGAAATGATGCAAGAAATGGGTTATTGTTCGGGCATTGAAAATTATTCCCGCTATTTTGATGGGAGAAAACCGGGCGAGCCACCCTACACATTGTTGGATTATTTCCCAAATGGGTTTTTGCTGTTTGTGGATGAAAGCCACATAACCCTACCCCAAGTGCGAGGCATGTTTAATGGGGATAGAGCACGAAAAACCAGCTTGGTGGATTATGGTTTTAGGTTGCCAAGCGCCTATGATAACCGACCATTAAATTTTGAAGAATTTAACAACCGAATTGGCCAAGTTATTTATGTTTCCGCCACGCCAAATGAATATGAACTAAAACAAGCCGGCAATGTGGTTGAGCAAGTTATCCGCCCAACCTATTTGTTAGACCCTATTGTGGATGTGCGCCCAAGCAATGGCCAGGTGGACAATTTGTCGGACGAAATTAAAAAAGCCACGGCAAAAGGCGGCAAAGTGCTTGTAACCACCCTAACTAAAAAGATGGCAGAAGATTTGTGCAACTATTTTGGTGAAAACGGCGTAAGAGTTAAATATTTGCATAGCGATATTGACACCTTGGAGCGCGTTAAAATTTTAAACGAACTTAGAAGTGACGAATTTGACGTGCTTATTGGCATAAACTTGTTACGTGAAGGGTTAGATTTGCCCGAAGTAACGCTTGTTGCCATTTTGGATGCGGATAAAGAGGGCTTTTTGCGCAGCGCCACATCCTTAATTCAAATTATTGGCCGTGCGGCGCGCAACAGCGAAAGCAAGGTTATAATGTATGCGGACAATATTACCGACAGCATGCGCCAAGCCATTGATGAAACGAACAGAAGGCGTGAAAAACAGCAAAAATATAACGAAGAGCATCATGTTAAGCCAACAACAATTAAAAAGAAGGTTGTGGATAGCTTAAAAATTACAATTGATGCACCTGAAGATAAATTAACCAAACAAGATATAACTAAAAAGATTGAACAATTAAAAGGCATGATGAACACCGCCGCCAGCCAGTTAGATTTTGAAACTGCCATAACTTTAAGGGAAGAGATTGCAAAATTAAAACGCAAATTAAAATAAAAAAAAGTTGCTTTAAGCAACTTTTTTATTATTCAACATCGTTAGAATTGTCAGTTTCTACATTAGTTTCTGTTGTTTCTTTTTTAGTTGATTTGTTTTTGCCCTTTTTGCTTCCGCCCTTTTTGCCGGTGAAAGTGAAGAACAAAATTACACCAACAAGCACAACTAATGAAATTACAATTAACACAATGCCAACAACTGTGTCGTTAATGTGAGATACTTCTGCCTTTTGATTTACGTTAAACTTAATTTCGTAAGGTAACGACTCATTAGGAGTTTGATCGTGAGTAACAAGCCTAATAGTATACTCGCCAGTTGCGGTGATGTTGTAAGTTTTATAACCCTCATCCGTATTTTCGTCAACAGGAGATAATGTGTTATCTGCATTCCTTAGTTCAAAGGTTAAGTTATTCCACAAATTGCTTACCGAAGTTTCAACGCCCTTATCGTCAAGGTCGCTTAAAACCAAGCCAAGGTCAATGCTATCAATAATTGTTTTGTTGCCTGCAACAGCTTTAACAAACAACTTTTTGTTAACCTTATCCAAAGTTAAGGTATATTCAATTGTTGTTCCGTCAAATTCAATGTCTTTAGTAAGTGCAGCTTCGCTGTCAGCAGAAACTGTGATGGTTGGTTTTTCTTTATTATCGCCAACTTTAATATCAAAGGATTGAGAAGTTTTAGTATCTTCGCTATCGTCCATTTCGGCAACATAAACAATGTGGTAAACGGCATTTTCTTCATCAATGGTAAATTGCCATCCTTCATTTTCGCCTTGCATTGCAGGTGTTAGTTCAACTTTTTGCCCCTTTTTGCCACCAGAAATATCAACGGTAACTTCTGGGTGAACGGTTGCATTTTTGTTGCCCAATTTAGCGCTTACACTTTGAATGAACACGGTATCGCCCTTGCTGTAAGCGTCAGTGAAAGAAACTTTATCTAAGTCATCAAACTGAATTTCAGCAGGAGCTGTTATTGTAATTTTAATTGTAACAGAGTCAGCAGCTATGCCCGATTCAGTATATTTAGCATTAAATGTGAATAAATAGTCACCCTCTTGAGTTAATTCGTAAGTTGAGTTAGGGTGTATTTTATATCCGGTGCCTTTAACTTTAGGATCTTCAAAGGTAACTAATGAGCTAGCATCGTTGCCATTTTTGTCTGTTGCGTTTGTAACAAAAGTGAATTTTGTGCCAACAGGGGCAGTTATTGTGCCTTCGGAATTAACTTCTTCCCCATCTGGGCGAATTACTTCAACGTGAAGTTGTGGCTTAGAGTCATCCTCCACAGTGAAGGTGAAATATCTCATTGTAGAGTTGTTAACCATATCAGTTGCAACATAAACAACATAATATACGCCATCCCTCATTGGGGTTATTTGAATGTTTTGAATTTTATTAGTTGTTAAATCGTAAATCGATTCACCATTACTTTCAGGCGAAGCATAAGAACTAACAATGTTGCCGTCAGTATCAGTAACATAATAGTAAACTTCTAACGAAAGTTTGCTAGCGTCATTAAATGTTACTTCTGGCAAAGCTATTGCTTCAGCTTGTTTAAATTTTTTAGTTGCATGAGAAACAGACTCAGACCAACCAGCATCACCACTATATGTTGCAGTTGAAGTAGGTGCAACATGGTCAGATGTGTCTATAATATTTAATGTTCTTGTTGCGTATGCAATTTTGCCTTGATCATTAATTGTTACCATAACAAGGGTAACTGTGCCAGTTTTGCTCTCTGTATGATCAAAATTAAATTTAAAGCTGCTATCAGTAAAGCTATTTAAATTAGCCTTATATAATGCAGCACTTTCGCCGCCAGAAAGTTTAGTGCGCCAATTTTTTAAGAATGTGTCATCATCCAAAATATTGCAGGTCATGCTATCAATATAATTGGTTGAATTTGTTTCAGTTAATGCTGCCTCTAATTGAGATTCCGCATCTAAGCTGCCATAATAGTAGAACAATTGAGTTTTTAATTTATCATTTAAATTGCTATCCTTAGCGGTAAATGTTACTAGCATTTCATCTTCTAAATAAATAGAAGTGTTGTTTGTAACATTGTTAATTGTTAAGGTAGGGGCATCTTCGCTGGCAGATTTTTCTTTATAAATTTTAAATTTGTAAGCTTCACTGCCCGATTCACGAATATAATATCTTTGTCCGTTTTTAGCAATTGCATAATAGTATAAGGTAAACTCTTCCCCGTCTTCAATTTTGTCATATGCATCTTTTGTAAATTTAAAGCGGGTTACTTTATTCATTTGCCCAGTGGTTACATTTTTAGATTCAGTTGCTTTTAGCCCTTCATCTTCAGTGCCTTCAGCATTTAAACCTTCACCATAAGCGTTGCGGTTAATGTTTGAATCAGAAACCTTAACAAGTTGGTTGCCGTTGCGTTCAAGGTTATCTATATAATAGGTGCCGCTGTTAGATACCATATAACGAACGAATGTCATTTCGTTAAAATCGGATGTTAAGTTGGTTGCATAAATTGCTGGGAAATAAATATCGGTGTTGGCAGTTAAATAAATTTCCTTTTTAAAATCGGTTGCAAAGTCAGTAACAATTGCACCAGCATCTTTTAATTTGCCGTTTAATTTGCCGTTTTCCCAAAGGTTTTCACCTGCTGCATCTTGACCATCAGCTTTTTCAACTTCATAGTTATAAGCCATGTAAACTTCTGGGGTTGCATCGTCTTTAATTGTTAAAGAAACTGATTTTGTAAATTGATTGCCATATAAATCTTCAACTGTATAAACAATTTCCCATCTGCCTGCCATGTTATCATAGCTAGATTGTTCAAAGAACTCTTTTGTGAAATCGAACGTGAAATCGTTATTCTTTAAAGTTTTCTTAATTTCTGGGTGGCTTGCGTTGTAAATTTCAATATTAACAACATTGTGTTCAACTTCGGCTGTGCTGCCCTCTTCATAAACGTGAACATCTGGCAAATTAACATTTGTTGAGCCAAGTTTAACGCTGCCATTATCCGCTTTTAAAGAAGTTAAATCTGGCTGAGTGGCATAAAATTTGCTAGAATCTTTTTGCTTGTAATTTGAAGTTACCCTAATAACCTTAGATACGGATGGCTTATTGCCGTTTGGATATTCATAAGTAAAAGTATAAACACCCTCTTTAATAGGGTTAAAAGTGCAGCCGTCTTCACCTTTAACTAATATTCGCCCTTGTTCTTCTTCGGTTAAAGTTTTATCGGTTGGACCATTATAATAAGTCATGGTAGGTTCAGCAATTTTGGCTATAACAGCGTTAGAGCCATCACCTTTTTGCTTAACATATGCAACAGGCAATTTAACGGCCTCTCCATTTAGCTTCATTTCTTCTCTAACAAATTGTTTTTTGCCAAAATCTGGGTTTCCATCATCAATAATTGTAAAATCAAGGTCGTAAAGAGCACTTTCAACCGAAACGGTGTATCTATCAGAATAATAGGTGCGGCCTTCATCCTCATAAAAATACACAATGCCGTAATTACCCTTGGTTAAACCTTTATATTCCAAAGAATTTGCTGGAATAGTGAAATTTTTATTAACATTTTCATTTTCCGATGCTTTGTTAGGTTGAGATTGATCTTTATGATAAGTAAAGTAATCAGTATTAGTTATGCTTACTTCAGTGCTAGAAGCATCAACCACGCAATCGTGCGGAGTGTTAGAAGTGTCATACACCCTAACAGTGTACTTTTTAACTGATGTGTTTGTGTCGGCATTTAAAAGCGGAATAATTAGTTTTTCCCCTCTAGTGCCGTCAACAGTTTTGTTCACTTTAGGAATTTGCAAAATGCTAAGCATTTGTTGTGCATTTGCGGCTTCCACCATAGGAACAGTGGTTAAAATTGGGCTAATTGCAAAAACAACACTTACAATTGCAAAAGCCAAAAACAATAAAAATATTTTTAAATTCTTTTTAACTAGTTTCATTTTGTCTCCTAATAAATATAAAGTCTTATTTATTGTAATAAATAAAAGAAAATTTGTCAATCAATTTAGCCAGTTTTTGTAAATTTTTGCTACATTTAGTTTAATATTTTAAACATTTTTTATTAAACGAAAAAAAACTAGTTATGTCGAATAATTTTACAATAACTAATTTTTTGTTAAATATGTTAAAATTTATTACAAAAGTTCCATTTGTTTATTGGCATATTCTTTAGAAATAAAGTTAAATTCGGCACTGCTGGCTAAAAAATATTGCCTTTCCCTATGCTTTTTTAGTTTTGTCAAAAAATTACTGTTAAGTAACTTATATCTTTCCAACAAAATGCTGTTTAATTTGCCAAAATCTAGGGTTTTTGCTCGGGTTAAAGCGTTGCGTGTTTCAATTGCCCAACTGGAAGGCTCCACACCATTGTTTGAAGCAAATTCGCATAAAATATTCATATCTTCTGGCGAAACTGCCACCCTTAAAATAATTTTAATTTTTTCTTGCACGGTGCGAGGCAACTCTTTAACAGCGTTGGCATCCATATAATAAAATTCAAAAAGTTTATCTTGTTCACCAAAAATGGCTTGTGCACGCTTTGGGCGTTTTAAAACCACTCGGTCCCCATAAATGCCGCGCCCACGCTTATATTCCACAATTTCGTAAAAATTATTAATTAAAAAATCCAACTGACCATAGTTTAATTCGTTAACTTTAGTCATGTTACCTCACTTTTAGCCAACGTAATGCTATGCCAAAGCATCAACAAGTAAAACTATATATTTTTTGTTCTTTTTAGAAACTTCTTCGAAAGAAGAAGGTGATTCAAGCTCACAACCAAATTTAATTGCGCAGTCCACCATTGCACAAAGATATTCCTTTGCTTTAATAAAGGCATCCACCACATTTTCACCTTCGGTAACAATGCCTAAATCTGGAATAGTTATAGTGTACCACCCAGTGTTGCTGCCCTTTTCATCATCTTTAATTAACACTGCTGGATAAACTAAATCTTTCATAATCCCCCACTAATATTTTTTTATTGTAACACAAAAAAAACTAAATGTAAAACAATTTTAACTAATTTAAAGAAAAAACTCCCATAAGGGAGCAATTATAAAGTTGCGGCTTGTTCCTCTGCCTTTTCTTGACGGGCACGAACTACTAAATTATTAAAATATTTTTGCCTTTCTTTAACTGGCATTTGAGCCACTTTATCTTTGCCAAAAGTTTTTGTTAAAGCGGCAATAATTAAGCTATGTTCTTGTTGCTTTTTTTTATATTCTGGCTTTGCTTTTTTGCCAACAGAAGCCAGTTTTTCCATGGTAATATTTTTGGTGTGCTTTTCTACCAATGCAAGAAATTCTTTTCTGCTAGCAACCATTTGGCTAGGCGTAACTCTTTTTATTTTTCTATCAACCATATTCATAACAGCCTCCTTAATTTATGCCTATATAATATCACAAAAAAACAAATTTGTAAATAGTTTTTAATATTTTTTTTGAAATATTTTATTTTTATTTTGTTGCCAACAAACCCTCTATTTTATAGGCAATTAAAAATAAAAAACCCCACAAAAGTGAGATTTTTTATTTTAAATTATTCTTCATCATAATCGTCATCAACATCGCTAAATTTAATATCAACATTGTTTAAGTTATCTACACTATCTTTAACTTGTTTTGGCAAAATGCTTCTATATGCTGGAGAGCCTGTTCCTGCAGGAATCATCTTACCTATAATAATATTTTCTTTTAAGCCTGTTAGGTGGTCAACCTTGCCCTTTAATGCGGCTTCGGTTAACACATTGCTGCTTTCTTGGAACGATGCTGCAGACAAGAAACTTTCGGTTGTTAAGCTTGCTTTGGTTATGGCTTGCAACTCACGTTTAGCGCTGGCTGGCATGCCACCTTCCCTAAGTGCTTTTGTATTGGCCTCTTCAAATTTTCTAATATCCACAATGTCACCCGGAAGTAAATCGGTATCGCCCGGATTTTCAATTTTAACCTTTCTTAACATCTGTTTAATAATAATTTCAAGGTGTTTTGCGTTAATTGAAACGGATTGTGATTTATAAACTTCCAAAACTTCATTTAATAGATATTCTTGCACAGCTTTAACACCGCAAATGCGCAACACATCTTTAGGGTTTAATGGGCCTTCGGTTAACGGAGTGCCAGGGGTAACAACATCCCCATTTTTAACTTTAAGCACCAAGCCGTAAGGTATCATATAACTTTCTTCCGTGCTGCCTTTTATGGTAACTTCGTAGCGTTTGTCAATTTGATTAATGCTTACCTTGCCGCCAATATCACACATAACGGCTGCGCCTTTAGGGTTGCGTGCTTCAAAAATTTCTTCAACACGAGGCAAACCTGTGGTAATATCCGCTGTTGCCGAACCACCGCTGTGGAAGGTTCGAAGCACAAGCTGGGTGCCCGGTTCACCAATTGACTGAGCGGCAATAACGCCAACTGCCTCACCAACATGAACAATATCGTTAGTGCTCATATCACGGCCATAACATTTTGCGCACACGCCACTTTTTGCTTTACAGGTTAACAAACTGCGGATTGCCACCTTTTGAATGCCCGAGTTGACAATTGTTTTTGCCAAATCGTCAGTTATAAATTCATCGGCACCGCAAATTTCTTTTTTGGTGGTTGGGTTAATAACTGGTTCGCTGGTGTAACGGCCAACAATTCTGTTTTCTAGGCTTTCTACAACCGAGCCGTTTTGTTTAATTTCGGTTACATCAATGCCTTTAACTGTTTCATTAAGGTTTGCAAAGCAATCTTCTTCTGTAACGGTAATATCTTGTGCAATATCAACCAATCTTCTTGTTAAATAACCAGAATCGGCTGTTTTTAACGCGGTATCCATCAATTGTTTACGGCTACCACGTGCCGCGCTGTAATATTCTAGCGAACTTAAACCTCGCCTAAAGTTGGATTTAACTGGCACGTCGCTCATTTCACCACTGGCTGCGTCCATCCTGCCCAACATACCGCTTAATTGTTTTAAAGAATCTTCACCACCACGTGCTTTAGAGGTGATGATAATTTTTAAGGCATTAAATGGGTCCATCTCAGCTGATGTTACATGAATAATATCATCAACTGCCTTTGCCCAAATTTCGTTATTTTTAGCCTTTTTATCGTCCTTACTCATAAAGCCTTGCATGTAAAGTTCGTCATTTTGAGTAACAAGTTTATCTGCAGCGGCAATTATCTTTTCCCTTTCTTTTGCTTCGGTTAAATCAAAAATTGAGAATGATACACTTGCCAATGTGCTATATTTATAACCCATGTTTTTGATGTTATCAATCATCATAACAGTGGTGTTGGTGCCATGTTTTCTGTAGCAGGTTTCAATAATGCCAGAATAGTCACCTTTTTTAATTTCTTTATCAATTTCAAGTTTAAGTGCGTTTTCGCGTTTTGTTCTATCCACAAAGCCAAGGTCTTGTGGAATAATGCTGTTAAATATCATTCTGCCCAAAGTGGTTTCAATTCTGCCAGTAACAGTTTCACCTTCAAATTCGGCAGTTCTTCTAACGCTAATTTTGGCTTGCAAACTTAAATCTCCATTTTCATAAGCAAGCTGAGCCTCATCTTGCGAGCCAAACACCATGCCTTCACCTTTTGCACCTTCACGAATAACGGTGATGTAATAGTTGCCCAAAATCATATCTTGGCTTGGCACCATGTTAGGGCTGCCATCACTTGGCTTTAACACGTTGTTAGAAGCAAGCAACAACATCCTTGCTTCTGTTCTTGCTTCAACAGAAAGTGGAACGTGCATACTCATTTGGTCACCATCAAAGTCCGCATTAAAGCCGCCGCACGCCAAAGGTGGCAAACGGATTGCTTTGCCTTCAACTAGAATAGGCTCAAATGCTTGCACGCTAAGTTTGTGCAAAGTTGGTGCACGGTTTAACAACACTGGGTGGCCATGCACAACTTCTTGCAAAATATCGTAAACAATAGGGCGTTCTTGCTCTATCATTCTTGTTGCTTTCTTTAAATTGTTGGTTGCGTTCATTTCAAGCAAACGCTTAATAATAAATGGGCGGAATAATTCTAGCGCCATCATCTTTGGCAAGCCGCACTGATAAATTTTAAGTTCTGGCCCAACCACAATAACTGAACGGCCGGAATAATCCACACGTTTACCCAACAAGTTTTGACGGAAACGGCCATGTTTGCCCTTTAACGATGCGGTTAAAGATTTTAAATCTCTCTGGCGGCTGCCTTGAACTGCCCTTCCGCGTTTGCCGTTATCAAACAAAGCATCAACAGCCTCTTGCAGCATACGTTTTTCGTTGCGGATAATTATTTCTGGTGCGCCAAGTTCCATCAATTTTTTCAAACGGTTGTTGCGGTTAATAACCCTGCGATACAAATCATTTAAATCACTTGCTGCAAACTTGCCACCATCAATTTGCACCAATGGGCGTAAATCTGGCGGAATAACCGGAATAACATCCAAAATCATCCAACTAGGCTTGTTGCCAGATTTTATAAATGCATCAATAACTTCCAACCTTTTGGTTGCCCTTAACTTCTTTTGCCCTTTGGAAGAGTGCATTATGTTAGTAAGTTCTTCTTTTTCTTTATCCAAATCAATGTTATTAAGCAATTCTTTAATGGCCTCAGCACCCATGCCGGCACGGAAACCGTTAGGGCCATATTTTTCAATAGCGTCCCTATACTCTCTATCCCTAATAACTTGCTTGTAAGTAAATTCGGTATTTTTAGGGTCCAACACAACGTAACTTACATAGTAAAGCACTTCGTCAAGTTGTTTAACGCTCATGTCAAGCACAATGCCAATTCTGCTTGGCACGCCTTTAAAGAACCAAATGTGGCTTACAGGGGTTGCAAGTTCAATGTGGCCCATGCGCTCACGCCTAACTTTGCTTCGGGTTACTTCAACACCGCACTTATCACAAACAACGCCTTTATATCTAACGCGTTTATATTTGCCGCAGTGGCACTCCCAGTCCTTCTTTGGGCCAAAAATGCGCTCGCAAAACAAACCATCTTTTTCTGGCTTTTGTGTGCGGTAATTGATTGTTTCTGGTTTGGTAACCTCGCCCCTACTCCAAGACCTTATCATCTCAGGAGAGGCAATACCAACACGAATAGAGTCAAAATTGTTTAATTCAAACATTTAATTTCTCCTACAATTTAAATAAACTTAATTTATTCATCATCCAAATCATCAAACAAGTCGCTATCGTCAAAGGCTGAACTGTTAACATCATTTTCGTAATCACTTTGAATATCGTCAAATTCCAAGGTAACATCTTCAAGTGATTGTTTGTTAACTGGCTCAACTGCGCTAACTTCTTCACCTTCTTCACTAACTTCGTTAATAGTAAGTTCGTGATTATCGGCGGTTAAAATCTTAACATCTAGGCACAGACCTTGCATTTCTTTAACCAAAACCTTAAATGATTCTGGCATGCCAGGCTCTGGGATTGGTTCACCTTTAACAATTGCCTCATATGTTTTAATACGGCCATCCACATCGTCCGATTTTATAGTAAGCATTTCTTGCAACAGGCGGGATGCGCCATATGCTTCCAACGCCCACACTTCCATTTCACCAAAACGCTGGCCACCAAGTTGGCTACGCCCACCAAGAGGTTGTTGTGTAATAAGTGCATATGTGCCTATGCCACGCGCGTGGATTTTATCTTCCACCATGTGGTCTAGTTTAAGCATATACATAACGCCAACTGTGGTTTTATTTTCAAATGGCAAACCTGTTCTGCCATCATATAATTGCATTTTGCCATCTTCTGGCAGGTTGTTTGCGCGCAACAATTCTTTAATTTCTTCTTCTGTTGCGCCGTCAAATGCTGGGGTTGCAACTTTCCAATCCAAGTGCTTTGCTGCCCAGCCCAAGTGCATTTCCATCAATTGCCCCAAGTTCATACGGGAAGGAATGCCCAATGGGTTAAGCACAATATCCACCGTTTCGCCATTTGGCATATATGGCATATCGCACTCTGGCAACACAACGGATATAACGCCCTTGTTACCATAACGGCCGGCAAGTTTATCGCCCACTTGAAGCACACGCTTTTGAGCAATATAAACTTTAACCATCATATTAACGCCTGCATCAAGTTCATCTTTATTTTTACGAGATAATATTTCAACGCCAACAACCACACCTTCTTGCCCGTGTTGAACTTTTAGTGAGGTGTTTTTAACTTCTTTGGTTTTTTCACCAAATATGGCTTTAAGCAACCTTTCTTCTGGGGTAAGGTCAGTTTCACCTTTAGGGGTAACCTTACCAACTAATATGTCTCCAACCTTAACTTCGGTGCCAATGCGTACAATGCCGTCTTCATCAAGGTTGCGCAAAGCATCTTCACCAACGCCGGCAATATCTCTTGTTATTTCTTCATCGCCAAGTTTGGTTGTGCGCGCCTCGGTTTTAACTTGTTGAATGCTAATTGAAGTGAAGGCATCTTCCCTAACAATTCTTTGGTTAACCAAAATAGCATCTTCAAAGTTATAACCTTCCCAGTTCATAAACGCAACTGTCATGTTCTTACCAAGTGCAAGTTCGCCTTTATCAGTAGAGCCACCATCGGCAAGCACATCGCCTTTTTTTACCTTTTCCCCACGTTTTACAATTGGTTTTTGGTTAAAGCAAGCTTTTTCGTTAGTGCGTTCAAACTTCCTTAATTTATGGTTAACAATGCTGCCATCTGCATAGTGCATTGTAATATAATCACTAGAAACATATTTGCACACGCCATCTTGTTCTGCCAAAATTAGCGCGCCAGAATCCATCGCAATTTTATGTTCAATGCCCGTGCCAACAATTGGGCTTTCTGTCCTAATTAAAGGCACGGATTGACACTGCATGTTTGTGCCCATCAAGGCACGGTTTGCGGCACAGTGCTCAACAAACGGAATAAGGCTTGCGCCAACCGACAACAACTGCCTTGGGCTTAAATCAATAAGGTCAATCATGTCAGCATCAACACGCTCAGCTTGTCCGTTATGCCTACAATCAACATAACCAGCCTTAATGGTTTTGTTTGCATTTAGTTCAACCGTTGCCTGTGCAATATAATGCCCGCGCTCTTCATCCGCCATTAAGAACACAACTTCGTCAGTAACTTTTTTGGTTTTAGGGTCAATTTTCCTGTAAGGTGTTTCAATAAACCCATATCTATTAACGCGCGCGTATTGTGCAATAGAGGTCATCAAACCAATCTGTTGACCTTCTGGCGTTTCAACCACACAAATACGCCCGTAGTGTGATGGGTTAATATCACGCGCTTCAACAGTTGCACGCTCACGCTTAACACCGCCCGGACCGGCAGAAGATAGACGTCTTTTATGCCTTAAACTTGCAACAGGGTTAATTTGATCCATCAACGCACTTAATTGGCTGGTTGCCATAAATTCTTTAAATGCCTTGTTTATGTGGCGTGCATTAACAATGTGGCTTGGTGTAATGTCGGTTAAATCACGGCTTTGCATTGCTTCACGCACTTGGGCTTGAAGTTTGGTCATGCCGCGCCTAAATTCGTCACGCAACAACTCACCACTTGTTGCCACACGGCGCATAGATAGGTTGTCTATTTCATCAGTTTCGCCAAGGCCATCAATTAAATTTAAATGATAGCTTATTGTGCCAATAATATCGTCAAGCGTAACTTGAAAGTCTTCCAACTTTCTAGCATTGGCTTTAATTGCTTCCTTTAATGAGGCTTGGTCTTTATTCTCTTTCATCAATTGTTTTAAAAGAGGCAAATAAACAAGCTCAGTAATATTAAATTCTTCAGGGTCAAGTTTAGCGTAAGCTTTTAAATCTACACGCTTGTTGCCAACCACCCTAACAACTTTTTCATTAACCAAAACTTCAACGGCGTTTATGCCTGCATTTTGAATTGCCCAAGCCGTATCGTGGCTAATTAGTTCACCTTTTTTAACAAACACTTTTTTGCCAAGTTTAACATCCTCTGCTGCAATTTGTTCGGTAATTCGGTTTGCTAAAGATAATTTTTTGTTAACTTTAAACCTGCCCACTTTTTCTAAATTATAGTGTTGTTGGTTAAAGAAACGGTCATTAATATAAGAAAGTGTGTTTTCTGGGTTTGGTATTTCGCCAGGTCTTGTTTTTCTGCCAAATTCAATTAATGCCTCTTCTTGCGTATTTTGAGGCTCTTTTTCAAGCGTATTAACAAGGAATGGGTGCTTGCCAAAAATTTCATACAAATCGTCATTTGTATATCCAAAACATTTTAAAATTATGCCAAGGCTCATTTTATATTTGCGTTCAACAATAACGCGCATGCAATCGCCATTAACTTGCTCAGTTTCCACCCACATGCCATAGCTTGGCTGAATGGAACCATGATAATCCATTCTGCCGTACTTGTTCATTTCGCCGTCAAAAATAACACCGGGTGCTTTAATTAATTGGTTAAGTACAACACGCTCTACACCATTGCAAATAAAACCACCATCTTTGCTCATGTAAGGTATATCGCCAAGGAACACTTCTTGGTCAATAATCTGCCCTGTTTCCTTAACAAGCAGACGCACATTAACTTTAAGTGGAACGGTATAACTTGTTTGCCTGTACTTGCATTCTGCCCAAGAATATTTTGGGGTTTTATCTATCGTATAACTAAGAAAAGACAACTCGGCTTTATTCGAGTAGTCTACGATAGGATTAAATTCATTGAAGATTTCCCCAATACCCTCATTTAAGAACTTGTTGTAAGAATCGAATTGAATGTCAAGTAAATGCCCCATGGTGTAAGGCACTTCTATTTTGGCAAAACTCATTCTTTCGGCCTTGCCGTGTTTTACCTTTTTAATGTTGAGTGTGTTTGAAACCATTCATTAACTCCTTATTAAGTTGTTATCCCCCGACATATATACAATTTATTGTATATATCCGCCAAGAGACAATTATTCATACTAGTTTAGTGTAACACAATTTTCATGGTATGTCAATAGTTTTTAACAAAAATTTTTTAAATTTTGCCCACCAAAAGCAAAATTAAACAAAAAAGAATGTAAAAAAAGGGCGAACTTCCGCCCTTTTTAAGCTTAATTACGAAATTATTGTTTTAATCTTTATTAAATTAGCAACCGCAACCGTTGTTGCCTTTGTTACCACAACCGCTTAAAAGTAACAAAATTATGATAAGGAAGCAAGGATCTTTGCAACCGCAATTACATAATAACAAAATTAATATAATTAAAGTGCAAATATCACAACCGCTGCCAGTGTTGGTGTTACCGCAACCACAATCGTTGCCACCAAAGAAATTGTTAAACATATTTCCTCCTAAAGTATTTAAAAATTGTATGTATTTACAAAAGTTTTTCATTGGTACCTTAAAACTTCTTTTGTATACTACATACTACGCCAAAAATAAAAAAATGTTACAAATTTACATTGCTATATTTGGCTAGTTGGTTGTTAACATCTTTTAGGTTAAAGCAAAGCGCAATTGAATTGCCCAAACACTTTTTAAATTGCTTAAAACCAAGGTGGGTGTAAAAGCCATAGCCACGCGTTTTTTTGTTGGCGGTTATTAAATACATATAGTTGTAGCCCTCATTAATTAAGTGCTGCCCTAAGCTATTAAGAAGCTTAGGCCCAATTTTTTTGCCTTGAAAATTTTTGCTTACATTTAAATGAAACCCTCCCGAATTTAGTTTGCTATCCAGCTGCCAAGAAGTTTTAACACAAATTTTTGCAAACACCCAAAAAAAGAAGGAAATTTTTTTAATTTTTGGCAAATAAATTTCCTTCATCTTTTGATTAAACAATGTTTTGTTTGTTGAGCACACTACATAGCCAACAACTTTGTCATTTTCTTCCGCCACAAAAACATTTTCAGCTTCCCATTGCAAATAATAATCTACAAACAATGTGGCAACAAATTCGCGCCGCTTGGCAGATTGAAAATTTTTGTTTGCAGTGTCCATGCATATTTTTCTAACCGAATAAAAATCTTTTGGTTGATATTTCCTTATATTCACCAAACTAAAATATTAAATTTTTGGTTAACATTTAAAACAAATTTTAAGGTTAAATTTAATATTCAAGGTTTTTCTTGCTTTTTAGTTAAAATATTAAAAAATTTTACAAAATTAATAAAATTTAACGATTTTTTAAGTTTTTTTGCGTTTTTTACAAAAATTTAGCTAAATTGTTTTAATTTTTCAACAATCATTTGTTTTAATTGAATAATATTTTTTTGTGTTTTTGCGCCTATATAACAACAATCATATGGGTATGATTTTAGCTGTTTAATTTCGTCATTATTCAATTCGTCTATTTTATTATAAACCAAAATAACTTTGTTAGGGTCAATGTTAAGGCGTTTAAATTCGCGCTCCACAACTTCAATCTGCTCATACTTATGTGGGTCGGCCGCATCCACCACCATTAAAAGCACGGTGGCATCCAAAGTTTCTTCCAATGTGGCAGAAAAGGCATACATAAGTTCATGCGGCAGGTTCCTCACAAAGCCAACTGTATCAATAAGCACATATTCAATGCCGTTATCCCACACCTTTTTTGTAAGCACATCAAGGGTGGCAAACAACCTATCATCCGCATAAGTGCCCGCCTTGGCAATGGCATTCATAAGGGTTGATTTGCCCGCATTGGTGTAGCCCACCAACGCAACGCTTTTTGTGCGTGTTAAACGCTGTTTGCGGGTGGTTTGGCGGTGTTTTTCAATCTCTTTAATTTCTTTTTCCAGTTTAGCAATGTCCTCTTGAATTTTGCGTTTGTCCAATTCAAGTTTAGTTTCGCTTGCCCCGCGCATGCCAACGCCGGTTGAACTGCGGTTGTTATTGGCATTCATAATGTTAAGCCGTGGCAAAGTGTATTTAAGTTGTGCAAGCTGCACTTGCAATTTGCCTTCGCCCGATTTTGCACGGCCAGCAAAAATATCCAATATAAGCATTGTTCTATCTATTGTTTTAATGCCAATAATTTCATTTAAATTTCTAAGTTGGCTGCCAGTTAGTGGGCAATCAAAAATAACCACATCTGCATTAAGTTCTGCCACTTCATCCCTAATTTGTTCCACTTTGCCAATGCCAAAATATGTGCGAGCGTTAACTTCTTTAACTAAAAAAACATTGCACTTAACAACATCCAAAAGTGCCGAGGTTGCCAATAATTCTAATTCTTTGCTTCTATATTCTTGCTCTGCCATGTCCACATATGGGCAAACCAAATAAGCTTTTTCTTTAACAATTTTGTTTTCCATAATAAAATGATATAAAAATTAAAAAGAATTGTCAATTGAAATAAAAATTTTTCTATTTTTTGTAAATTGAACAAATTTATTGCAAAATTTTAATAAATTTGCTAAAATGCACATATGCGCGTATGTAATTTGGCAAGTGGAAGCAGTGGCAACTGCACTTATATTGAAAGTGAAAAAGCTAGGGTGCTTGTTGACGTTGGCAAGCCGCTAGAATATGTTTTAAACGCACTTAACGAGTTAAAAATTGCGCCCGACAGCATTAGTGCAATTTTAATAACCCATGAACATACAGACCACATTAAAGGTGTGGCAAAATTTGCACGCGCATTTAACATTCCAATTTACGCACACAGTTATATAAGTGAAATTTTGTTTAATCAGCTATCCAGCGTTAGGCATCTATTAAACTTTTTTGACGCCGATTTTGATATTGCCGATTTACATATTCAACCCTTCCCCGTTCCGCATGATAGCAAATATTGTGTTGGCTATAGGGTTAGTGAAGCTGACGCTGTTGTATCTATTGTGACCGACATTGGCAATTTTACCGACACGGTGTATGAGGCAATAAAATCTAGTGCACTTGTGTTTTTGGAAGCGAATTACGACCCCGAAATGCTGATGAGTTACCCAAATTATCCACCATTTTTAAAAAAGCGAATTAATAGCGACCATGGGCATTTATCCAACCTAAGCTGTGCCAAAGCAATTGAAAAACTTGTGCATTCGGGCACGCGCTTAGTGGTGCTATCTCACATTAGTGAGCACAGCAACACTGTTAATTTGGCGGTTAACACAATTGCAAGTTATTTAGAAAGCAAAAATATAATTCCAAATGTAAATGTTAGGTTGGACATTGCTCACCATGAACATCGCGGCACAATTTTTAGAATTAACCCAACAAACAAAAATTAAATTTAAAAATTTGGCTTAAAAATAAAAATTAACAGGCAAATTGCCTGTTTTTTTGTTAAAATTGCAAAAATTTTTAAATTATTGAAAAATCCACACGGAAATAGCCTTGCCCATTTTTGCAAAGCGGGCAAGTTTTTGGGGCAGATTTTGCTTCCACCACTGTGCCGCATTCATCACATTTAAAAGCGTGCATGCCAGTTTTGCATTTATATAATGTGCCCTTTTTTAAGCCCTGATAAAAATTGGTTAAAATATTTTTATGGGTTATTTCCACTTTGGCAACCAAATCAAACAGTTCTGCCACATCGGCAAAGCCTTCGTCCCGCGCGATGTCGGCAAATTTGGGATAGATACTTTCCCCGCTCATACGTTCGTTTTCCGCCTCCATTTTAAAAATATCCATCAATTCACCCGTTCTAAACGGATAGCCAGCCTTAACATCGATGTTTTGCACCGCATTGCCGCCATGCTCATTTATTGCCTGAAAAAACATTTTTGCATGGCTCATTTCGTTTTTGGCAAGGCTTCTTACAAAAGTCATAATGTATTGGTATCCTTCTTGTTGCGCTTTTTCCGCCAAAAATTGATATCGTGCCCCCTCTTGGCACTCAGCTGCAAACGAACGTGCCAAATTTTCTTTTGTTATTGATTTTTGAAAATCCATATTCCCTCCAAAAAAATATTTGCCAAAAGTGTTTTTTTTAAACAACTTTTTAGTTTTTCCATATAATGTTGTGAGGAGAAAATATGAAATGCTTTAATTTTAATTCACCTAGTAACAATTGTTGCAAACCTTACCCTACCAAACCGATTTCTCCTAATCGCACACAATATATTTTGCAATCCGTTTCAGCTGGTGTTACCGGACCAACTGGCCCCACTGGCCCTGCTGGCGCACCGGGATTTAGCGCAACTGCATTTTTTACTGCACCAAGCGTAACAGATGCGGAACCTACACTTCTATTAGAAAACGTTTATCCAACCAGCCAAACGGAAATTAGCCTTGCAGGTGGCAACGGAATTAACCTTACACCGGGCACATATTTAATGCGTTTTGGTTCAACCGTTACAAGTTCGAACGGCACACCGCCAACAATTTCAATATCGGTAGATAACGTTGTGGAAAGCGGGACAATAAGAACGGGCGTGGCTTTTGGCTCGGCAAGTTTAACTGGCGATGCACTAATAACAATTGCAACTCCATCGATACTAACATTTAATGTAACAATTGCAAATGAACTTATTTATGATGAAAATTTCTTAATAATTTCTAAACTCGGTTAAAAAATGCCACCCACACGTGGCATTTTTACTTTGCAAAAATTTTTATATCTTTTTCTAAAACGATTTATACCTCTGCCGAACAATTAAAAAAAACCTATTTTATAGGGCTTTTTGCTGGTTGAGATGAGTGGACTCGAACCACCGACCCCCATCTTATCAGGGTGGTGCTCTAAATTTCAGTGAATTTGATAAGGTTTGGGATCTATATGTGCGTAAAAACAAAGAAGTATGACGATTTGTGATTTTTTTATTGTTTTATACCATTTTTTATACCATTTTGCCATTTTTTCATAAAAATTGCATATTTTGACTGGTTAAAAACTGATTTTTTCTAATCTGCACCATCTTTGTTGTCCAACAATAAATGATTGCTTGTTTGACCTAAACCTCTTAGCTGAGATTTAGCCATATTGTTCAGTTGCACAAGCATTTCGCTTTGTGAGACTTTTTGTTCAATTAAAAGGCGTTATAACTTTCCATATTGGCAATAACAAGTAATTGTTCTATTGTCGCATAATCTTATTTTGCCTTAAAGATTTGGATTTCTGTTTTCCACTCGCCAGCAGTCTTTCCAAAGAGTGCAACATTCAAAACATCGGCTTCGTTAGCATAAACAAAATTGATTTGATTTTTTGTTAGAGTTGGCACAATCAAATTCTCTTTGATAGCGTCTGTATGTATGTGATAGTTAAGTTTTGCAAGCTCGCGCTTTGCGTTCCACTCCAATTGTTTTTCTTAGCCTTAATGCGAACATATTTAATGCCGCTTTGCATAGAAGCAAAAAATTGTCTTTTTTAACATTTTTCACGAGTTTTTGCAAAAAAGTTTTTAAATTATGAAAAATGTGTTATACTCCTTTTAGGGGAACAAAAAATGAAAAAAAAGATTCTTAAATCAGTTTCAATGTTTATGCTCATTATAATTTTTTTGGTATCTTTGAATATGGCGCTGTTTTTTCAGGGGAGCACTGTATCATTTGAATTTTTTGAAACGGGGCTTGCAGAAGAAAAGCCTAATTATCCAATCTCTCACGATGGACGAACATTTTATGTGGCGGCAGATGGGAAAACTTTTGATGATCCCGAATTTAACTCACAAACAGGCTTGTCGAAAGATGACCCAGTTAGCATTGACTATATTAGGTGGCTTACTCGTGGCAGTAAGGAGAGAGGAGACCTTCCGTTTTTCAGGCCAGGCGACCAAATCTTACTAAAACGTGGAGATGTCTTTAAAACTAATTTAGAAATAAATGATTGCTATGGTGTTGAAGGAAATCCTATTACCATCTCATCTTGGGGCGATTCTGACAAAAGGCCTATTATTGAAATAAATCAGAGTGTTGGAACTCTTCCCGACCCTGGTGGGCATCAAGCCGCAGTTAGCATTGTTCGTTGTTCAAATATTGTTGTTCGCGATTTGGAATTAAGCGTAATATGGGGCAGCCGCAAAAACACACAAGTATGTGGATATGGCATAATGCTATGTTATGACTACGAAAATGGAAGAACAGAGAAATATAAAAATGTTTACATAACAAACAACATTGTTCATTCAAATAGTTATTACACAAACGCTATCGGCATAGCAGCAAGCAATATTTATGACTCGTATGAAGGATCTGCAGATGATTTCGTTTTAAAGGGTTTATATATAACCAACAATCACATTTATGATGTAGGAAGAACTGGGATTGGTATTTGTGCGTGGGGCACGGACTTTAGCCAAACGAAATTTACGATATTTAATGATGTTCATGTTGACAATAATTTAGTGCATGATGCAGGAACTATATGTATCGGGGTGGAGTCAACGACGGGTTGCACCATCAATCGTAACTATGTTTACAATGGTGGGAAATATAAGATTGGAACTCTAAATGATAGTTCGACCGATTCCCCTATGGAGGGGCAAGGCGGCATAATGGCCTTGGGCATGAAAGATGCCGAAATAAAATACAACGAAGTGTTTGATTGCTATAGGCAAGGTGGACCTTATGATGGCACTGCAATTGATATTGATTTTAACTGTATGAACATTGATGTTTCTTACAACAACTGCTATCATTGTGATGGTGCAGGAATTTCTACTATGGCATGTGCAGGCTGCAAGATAACGCATAATCGTGTTTGGGATAACCGTTGTTGCACCAACCAATATGGGCAGATTACTGTAAGCGACTATCTTCCTTGGAATGGGCAAGATACATCTTGGAAAGACATTGAAAAAAATTCAAAAGATTTGCTATCATTACGTAATCTGGAAGTTTCCAATAACCTTATAAAAGCCGCCCCATCAAATGGGCTTAATGTTTCAACCAAATATGTAAGAAAAGGATTGTTTGTCGCAAGAAAGGACAATGGAGAACAAACGTGGTCTGGCAATTCTTTTGTTAACAACCACGTTGTATACACCGGCACAGGAGCGAACTTTTACTTTAATCTTGTTGATGACACTTCCACTAACACAGGGATTGAACCACGATGGAATAAATTCAAAGACAACAAATATTATGCACAAGACTTGACAAAATTCTACTGCGAAGACACGACACCTTTTCTTGAAGACATAAACTTTGCTGAAGGTGCGTCGCTCGTCTTTCGAAGCAGGACATTTTCTGAATGGAAGAAGAGAGATTTAAATTCAACATTTGAAAAATACACAGCAAAAAATCCTAAAAAACCTACAAATGCAAAAGTCTACTTTAAAAATGGAGCACTTCAACTTTTCTGGGACGCACCAAGCAATGATATTTGGCACTACAATGTTTTCAAAGTCAAAGATGGCGAAGAGGCAAGTTACTGCAACCTTATTGGTCAAACAGAGGGCTCAGCGTTCTTTTTCAAGCCAGAATATAAGGGAGAATTTTATATAGGTATCCAACCAGAAGACAATATGGGAAATCTTGGCGATATATTAAAAATTAAAATTAAACTTAATTAAAAGCGAATAAAATATGCTTTTTGTTAAAAATAATAAATTAATGCAAAAATAATAATTAGATTTTGCCGATTTTATTTTGATAAAAAAACAAATGTGTTATCATTTAAATAAGCGAATACGCAAGGAGGAGTTAATGGAAAAGAAAATTAACTGGAAAACGGCGATATTATATATTGTTGCGAGTTTGTCACTGGTAATTTCAGTAATCACATCAATAGTAACCGCTGTTATTTTAAAAGGTAAAGAGGATACTGTTTTACCACCTTTACCACCGACAGAAGAAACAAATCTCTATGTTGGTTATGACCATTATGTTTGGAATGGAACTCAAAGGACAGATGCTTATATAGCACCACAGGCGCAGGAAGACGAGGTGTTTGAAGACACACTTGGCGTGACAGGTGAAATGAGTAGTTTCTTTGACGGAGAATATGTTGATTTGGCACAAAATCACATTGCCCTAATGTCTTATTACAAGGAAAATGCCAATGTCGCACTTTACTCTGGCTTGGAAATAACAGATTTAACATTTTATGCCAAAACATCGGGAAAATTGTCAGTCGGCAAGGCAAATGTAAGTGATGTCGTCAACGCTCGCAAAACGGGAAAATCATTGAAGGTTGTCAACACACAAAACTATTTTGTCGTTAAAGGCAAAACCACAATCCACTTTAAAGAGCCTTTGCAACTAAATGAAGACGAAACAATTGTGCTTGGTGGAAATAACTCAGTTTCGCTTTATTGCTTAAAAGATGTTCCTGTTGATGACGAAGTTGGCAATTTTACTTTGCTAGATAACAAGGCTCATGACGAAGTTATTGCAAGTGAAAAATATGCAGACACCCTTGCCCTCCAAGTCAAAGTTAATATTGTTGAATGGGAAAGACCTGTTTTCAAAACAATGGCTGACATAAAAGCAAGTCAAAATAAGGACGACCTAAGTTCAAATTATCTATCTTGGGGTGTAGGTAAACCGATTGCATACAAGGATTTAAGATTGTTTGCTGGCAAAAGAATAACAAGAATTGATGTTCCAGTTATGACGATAAACTCGTCAGATGTGAAAAACGATCATGCGGATGGTGTGTTTACAGTATCTGTTTTTAAAAACACAAAAGAAGGGTTGGGAAGTAAAGCAATAGAAAAACACGAACTCAAACTTAATTGGTATGTCAATGAACAAGGCGGGGGATGGGTTAATAAGTGGATAACCTTTGAATGTGATATTCAATTGAAAGAAGACGAAACTTTAGGTTTTGGAGGTCCTAACGACAGCGTTACTTTTGGATGGGATGGATTTAAAGAGGGTTACCCTCTTAGGATTGTTTCTCCATTTTCATGGCAATTTTGTGGAGAAGGCGAAAATTGGGGCGGCGTTGGCGACGGCTCAATATACATGGATGTTTATTACACAGAACTTAGGAACTTTGAAACTCAAGTTGAACACTTGGAATCGCTTGAGGGCGAGTTAGTTCAAAAACAAAAAGAAACGGAACTTAAAGCAAAATTGGGCGGAAAACAATTTTCAATTTTAGGTGACAGCGTCAGCGCATACGATGGCTATTCAAACAATACAAAATACAACTCTACCATAGAAAACAATGCTTATACTTATTGGGATGGCTACGAACTTAATCGAGTTTGGAAAACTTGGTGGTATAAAGCGCGTGAAACGACGGGAATGGAGTTGTGTGTAAACAATTCCTATTCAGGAGACAAAGTTTCTGAATTGGCTCAAACAAGATGCCTACAACTTCACGATAACACCCACGATGAACAACAAACTGAAGATGTTTACCCAGATATAATTGCTGTGTATATGGGAGCAAATGATTATAATTACAGTATATCAGTTAGTGAATTTGAAAAGGCTTATAGTGATATGCTTTCACAACTTAGGCATAAGTATGATGGTGCAGATGTGTATTTGTTTACACTTTTACCAAATTTTGGAGAGCATAAAAGACCAGAGTCTGACCTTATTGCATACAACGAAGTAATAACACGCCTTGCTAGACAATATATGTGTCATGTTGTTGATTTGTATAATGACACCGGAATAAATTCTACAAATTTACCTTTCTATTTCGTATCTTCAGAAGATACCATGATTCATCCAAATGAATGGGGAATGGATAAAATTGCACAATGTTTCTTTGATGCTCTTTATCGCACATATTGTGAAGAATAAAAATTTAACATATAGCGAAAACCAAAAAACGACCGAGAAGGTCGTTCTTTTGTGCCAAAACCATTATGATTTTTTCGGCGGAGGCGGATATGTTATTATGAGTTATGGAAAACTTGCCAGCAAAAGAAAAATCTTTCACCGGCATGAATAGTTTTGTTTTTGTAATGAAGAGGGACAAATGCGAACTTATAATGGAACAAGAATTATCCTTGATAGATTTTTGAAAGATAACGATTTACAAGATTGTGACATTCATTTTCACACTTTAAGGCACACCTATTCAAACACACTTTTTGAAGCCGAGCAAAATCCAAAGGTTATCCAACAACTTTTGGGACATAGAGATGTAAAGACGACAATCACAACCTATAACTCAGTTGACAAGAGTTATTTTGACAAAGCAAAAAGTGTTTTCAATGACCAATACCAAGTAGAACAAGAAAGTATTGCAAATATTGGC
Organism: uncultured Clostridia bacterium; assembly: GCA_947589025.1. Taxonomy (GTDB): domain Bacteria; phylum Bacillota; class Clostridia; order Christensenellales; family UBA1242; genus Onthoplasma. The sequence goes on along the minus strand of CANQAY010000001.1, from coordinate 77,615 downwards.
GATGATGAACTTGACGAAGAACTCGAAAGACTTTTGAAAAAGAAAGAATGCCGAAGAAAACAAAAAGATTTTGAAATGTAGGTTACTGTTGCAATTTGTTGCAAATGTATCCGTTTTAGGCAGTTTTTGATAGATTTAGACCGCAAGTAAATTTTAGCACTTGTAGTCTAATTTTTTGATAAAAAATCAAGCAAAAAAAACATTTGCTACAAAAATTAGGGTCATTTGCTACAGTAAAATAGCCATAAATTTTGAATTTTAGGCAAGCAAAAACCCCGATAAAATCGGGGTTTACGTTGGTAGGACTGAGTGGACTTTGGACCTCACGACCCCCATTATACTTCACTTTCGTTTCGTTTAAGGTGGGGGTCTAAAAAAAAGCAGGTTACCCTACTTTATTTGGTTGAGATGAGTGGACTCGAACCACCGACCCCCACCTTATCAGGGTGGTGCTCTAACCTGCTGAGCTACATCTCATTTGGTGGAGAATAGCGGATTCGAACCGCTGACCCCCTGCTTGCAAGGCAGGTGCTCTAGCCAACTGAGCTAATCCCCCATCAATGACAAGAGTAATAATAGCAAAGATTTAAGCATTTGTCAATAACTTTTCAACAAAATTTTGAAAATTTTAGAATAAATTTGCATTTAAACATTTAAACTTTTAAAAAAGCAACCCCAAACTAGCCATCGTTTTCAAATTTGGATAATGTTAACGGTTTGTTGTTCAATTTAATTTTTAAATTTAAGCCAAAGTGTGCAAAAGGCCTTTGCCGTATAATAAACTTTATTAAAAAACCTTCCCCTATCTTCAGTTATAACTTTATGGTTTTTTATTAAAACAATTTGAATAACAAATGTTTTATTGCTTAATTTAAAAAATTTTGCAACAAAAATGCCCACCCTAGGTGGACATTATAATGCTTTAAATCCCAATTTTGCCACGCAAATTATTTGTTTTTGGTTTTTGTTTTTGGGTGTTTTTTATAATAATCTTCAACGGCCGCTTTAACTGCCTCTTCTGCCAAAACCGAGCAGTGAATTTTGTGTGCAGGCAACCCGTCAAGTGCTTCAACCACCGCCTGGTTGGAAAGTTTTACCGCCTCATCAATTGGTTTGCCCTTAATAAGTTCGGTTGCAATTGAACTTGTGGCGATAGCGCTGCCGCATCCGAAGGTCATAAATTTAACATCGTCAATTTTATTATCCTTAACTTTAATGTACATGCGCATAATATCGCCGCATTTTGCGTTGCCAACTTCGCCAACGCCGTCCGCGTCCGGAATTTCACCCACATTGCGCGGATTTCTAAAATGGTCCATAACCTTTTCGCTATAAAACATGTTTTCTTTCTCCTTTTTCCAATTCGTCCCAAACTGGGGACATTTTTCTTAAATATTCCACAATTTTAGGCACAACTTTAATAACTTTGTTAACATCCTCTTCCGTTGTATATTTGCTCATCGTTAGCCTTAGTGAGCCGTGTGCAACTTCGTGCGGCCTGCCGATGGCCAACAGCACGTGAGATGGGTCCAACGAGCCAGAAGTGCAAGCGCTGCCCGAAGATGCGCAAATGCCCTCGTCATCCAACATTAAAAGCAGGCTTTCCCCCTCAATGCCTTCAAAGCACAAATTAACATTGTTTGCTAGCCTATTTACAGCGTCCCCATTAAGTGCACTGTGCGGAACTTTTAAAAGCGCTTTAATAAGTTTATCCCTTAACTTAACAAGTTTTTTATTAACCTTGTCCATTTCCTTAACTGCTTTTGTTAGTGCAGTTGCCATGCCCACAATGCCCGCCAAATTTTCAGTGCCTGCGCGCTTGTTATTTTCCTGTGCGCCGCCCTCAATAAGGCTAAAAATTGGTGTGCCACGCTTTACAAACAGCGCGCCCACGCCTTTTGGCCCGTGAAATTTGTGTGCGGACATGCTCAGCATATCTATATTCAGTGCCTTAACGTCAATTGGCAAATGCCCAACCGCTTGCACTGCATCGGTAAAGAAAGTTATGCCCTTTTGCTTGCAAAGTTCGCCAATTTCGGCAATTGGCTGAATTGTGCCAATTTCGTTATTAGCAAACATAACGCAAACTAAAACAGTATCCTTTTTTATTGCTTTTTTAAGCGCTTTAACATCCACAATGCCATTTGGCATAACATCGAGATAGGTCACATCAAAACCGTCTTTTTCAAGCTTTTCAAGTGTGTGCAAAACGGCGTGATGCTCTATTTTTGTTGTTATAATGTGCCTTTTATTTTTAAGTTTGCCCATATGTGCAATGGATAATATGGCCTGGTTGTCACTTTCACTGCCGCCAGAAGTAAAATAAATTTCGTTAGGCTGTGCATTGATGGCTTTTGCAATTTGCGTGCGCGCAATTTCAAGTTGCTCTTTAGCGCGCTGCCCCAAAGAGTGCAGGCTGGATGCATTGCCATATTCCTCATCAAAATATTTTAGCATAGCCTTTTTAACATCTTCATCCATTTTAGTTGTGCCAGCGTTATCTAAATAAATCATAAATCTCCTTATAATACTATTTCCATTTATAAATTTTATATCCTACCTTTTAGTAGGATATTTATATATTAGCATTAAAAAAATGCTTTGTCAAGCAAAATAACAAAACATTTTATTTAATTAAATCTTCAAGCGTAATTGTTTTTAAATAATCGTTAATAAGGTTAGAGAGTTTAAACCAAACTTTCATGGTGTCACACTTATCTTGCCGGGTGCAGTCACCATGAATGGTGCAACTAGCAATTTTTGTGCCATCGCCAACCGCCTCTAAAATTTCCAACACAGAATAATCTTTAGCGGGCTTAACAAGTTTGTATCCGCCATTTGCCCCGCGCATGCTTAAAACAAGCTTTTTTTTGTTTAGCATGCCCATAATTTTTTCCAAATACTTTATTGTTATGCCTTGGCGTGAAGCAATTTCGTTAATTGAAACATAGTTGCCGCTGTTTCTTGCCAAATCTGCCATAATGCGCACGGCGTGCCTGCCTTTTGTGGATATTTGCATATGTTCTCCTTAACAGATATTATATCACAAAATAAAAATTAGTCAAGTTAAAAAAATTGGCAAAAGCCAATTTATTTTTTATTATCTTTTAACATGCAGCAGTTTTTATATTTTTTGCCGCTGCCACATGGGCAAGGGTCGTTCCTGTTAATATGTGCGGTGCGCTTATTTATTGGGTTTTCTGCCGCCTTGTTAACATTGCCCATTGCAATAGGGCCTGATGGTCTGTTTGGTTGAATGTTAATTGCAATTTTTGTTCGGTAAAGCGCAGATGCAGTGTATTCCCTAATGTTAGAAATCATAGTGTCAAACATTTCAAAGCCATCATTTTTATAGGCAACAATAGGGTCTTTTTGTCCGTAAGCCAAAATGCCAATTTCGTTGCGCAGAGTGTTCATGGCGTCTATATGGTCAGTCCAAAATTTATCAACAACGCGCAAAAGTGTATCACGTTCAATGCGGGCAAAAGTTATGCCCAATTTTTCAAGTTTGTTAACTTCCGCCACCTTTTTTTCATAATTTTCCAAAATCTTTTCAAACACAAGTTGTGCGGTAGAATTAACATCCTGCCCTTCAACAAATTCGCTTGTTACCATGTTTGTGCCTTTATCCAAAAGTTTATCTTCAAGCGCTTTGTTAACAGGCTCTAAATCCCACTCGTAACTTGGCTTTGTTTCGTCAAGATAAGTGTTGCACAGTTCAAAAACGTAGTCTTTCATCATTTCAACCACTTGAGAGTGCACATCCACACCATCCAGCACTTTATCTCGCTCGGCATAAATAATTTGGCGCTGTTTGTTAAGCACATCGTCATATTCAAGCACGTTTTTACGCATGCTAAAGTTCATGCTTTCCACTTTCTTTTGTGCGGTTTCAAAAAATTTGGTTAAAATGCGAGATTGCAATGGCATATCCTCATTTCCGCGGAAGGCAATTGAAAACCAGTTTTTCATTCTATCCTCACCAAAGCGCTGAGGCAAATCATCTTCCAGCGAAATGAAGAAAATGCTGCTGCCCGGATCCCCCTGACGGCCAGCACGACCACGCAACTGGTTATCAATACGCCTAGATTCATGCCTTTCCGTGCCCAAAATGTGAAGCCCACCAAGTGCAATAACCTGTTGTTTTTCGCCATCGGTAATCTCTTTAAAATCGGTGTAATATTTATTATATTTTTCTTTTAATTTTTGCTCTTCTTCTGTTAAATTGCTGTTATAACTGGTAATTTTTTCAAGTGTTTCTGGGCTAACATTTTGCTGCGTCATTTTTTGTTTTGCCAAAAATTCGGGGTTGCCGCCCAACAAAATATCCGTTCCACGGCCCGCCATGTTGGTGGCAATGGTAACCGCTTTAACCCTGCCCGACTGTGCTATAATTTGGCTTTCCAACTCATGGTTTTTAGCATTTAAAAGGTTGTGAGGAATGCCCAATTTTTTAATTTCTTTAGAAATGCGCTCACTTTTTTCAACCGAGGCTGTGCCCACCAAAATTGGCTGCCCTTTTTCGTATTTAGATTTTATTTCTTCAACAATGGCCTTATATTTTGCGTCTTCTGTGTAAAAAATCATATCTTGCTCATCAATACGCAAAACTGGTTTGTTGGTTGGTATGGTAACAACATCTAGGTTGTAAATTTTGTTAAATTCGCTTTCTTCGGTTTTTGCGGTACCGGTCATTCCGCTAAGTTTAGAATAAAGTTTAAAATAGTTTTGCAAAGTTATTGTTGCAAGCGTTTTATTTTCGTCTTTAATTTTAACGCCCTCTTTGGCTTCAATTGCCTGATGAAGGCCATCAGAATAGCGCCTGCCTTGCATAATGCGGCCGGTAAATTCGTCAACAATAAGCACTTCGTCATCCCTAACGATGTAGTTAATGTCTTTCTTCATAATAAAGTTGGCTTTAAGTGCATTGTTTATGTGATGGTTAATTTCTAGGTTGTTGATGTCGGAAAGGTTATCCAACTTAAAAAAGTTTTCGGCTTTTCTAACGCCCTCTTCAGTTAATCTAATTTGCTTGTGCTTTTGGTCAATATCCACATCCGTAAGTGCATTAAGGCGCTTTGCAAAGGTATCTGCCACAGTGTAAAGCTGGCTAATTTTGCCGCCAACGCCCGAAATAATTAAAGGTGTGCGGGCCTCATCAATTAAAATAGAGTCAACCTCATCCACAATGCAAAAAGTGTGGCCGCGTTGCACTTTATATTCTTTGTTTTGTTGCATGTTATCGCGCAGATAGTCAAAGCCAAATTCACTGTTTGTGCCATAGGTTATGTCACACAAATAGGCCTGCTTTTTCTCTTCTGGGCTTTGGCCGGAAAGTGTTACACCAATTGTAAGCCCCAAAAATTTATAAAGCCTGCCCATAAGCTCTGCCTGATAAGTTGCCAAATATTCGTTAACGGTTATAACGTGCACATTGTTGCCCGTAAGCGCATTTAAATAAACAGCTGTGGTGGCGGTTAAAGTTTTACCTTCACCGGTGCGCATTTCGGCAATACGGCCCTGATGAAGCACTATGCCGCCAATAAGTTGCACATGAAAGTGCCTTTGCCCAAGCACACGCGTAGAAGCCTCCCTAACAAGCGCAAAAGCATCTGGCAGAATTTCATCCATTGTGCTGCCATTTTTAAGTTTTTCTTTTAAAATGGGGGTTTGCGCTTGAAGTTCGTCATCCGTCATGCCGGCGTATTTATCTGCTAAATCTTCAATTTTTTTAACAATTTTTTCAATTTTCATCAAACTGCGTTTGTTATCTGATGCAAAAAGATAAGATAATAGTCCCATAATAACTCCTAAATTTGAATAATATTAACATAAATAAAAAAATTTGTAAACTAAAATGTTAAACATTGACCTTTTCTAATAATAAAGACAATATGTGCATAAAAAAAACAAAATCTTACAAAGGGGTAAGATTTTACATTTCTCGCCTAGATGATAAAGCCTTGGAAAGCGTTAATGCATCGGTATATTCAAGTTCGCTGCCCATGCTAACGCCCTGCGCCAAGCGGGTTACTTTAACGCCCAACGGTTTTAACAAGTTGGCAATATAAATTGCCGTTGCTTCACCTTCCACATCTGGGTTGGTGGCAACAATAACTTCTTCTATTTTTTCTTCATTCACTCTTGTTAAAAGCGAGCGGATGTTAATGTCGTTAGGACCTTTATTTTCAAGTGGATTAATAACGCCATGCAAAACATGATAACTTCCGTTAAAATCCCTCACCTTTTCAAGTGCGGTAACATCTTTAGGTTCTTTAACCACACAAATAATGGGCGCTTTATTTGGTTTTGCGCAAATATCACAAATTTCTTTATCGGTAAAATTTGCACATATTTTGCAATAATGAATTTTTTGTTTGGCCTCAACAATGCTTAAAGCAAATTCTTTAACTTCTTCCAGCGGCTCACCAAGCAAAAAATAGGCGTATCTCTGCGCCGTTTTTTTGCCAACAGCCGGCAAACGTGATAGTTCATTTATAAGTTTATCTAAACTTTCCATTACATTAAACCGCCCATGCCAGCCATGCCGCCCATCTTTTCATTTTTAAGCTGTTCTGCCTTTTGGGCAGCATCTTTAATTGCAACAATAATTAAATCTTCCAACATTTCAACATCGTCTGGGTCCACCGCTGCTTTGTTTAGTTTAACCGATTTAATTTCACCTTTGCCGCTCATGGTTATAACCACCATCTCGCCGCCAGCTTTGCCAACAACTTCAGCTTCGTTTAATTCCTCTTGCGCTTTTTGCATTTGCTCTTGCATTTTTCTTGCCTGATTCATAAGGGCGTTCATGTTCATGCCGCCACCAAAACCACCTCTATATTGCATAATTACTCCTTAAACTTAATTTTGTTTTTAAAAACTTCTTTTAGGTTATCTTTAATATCTTGCGTAGAAGCACTGTCCTTATCGTACACCACTTCAACGGCCGTAATGCCGTCATCAAAAAGGTTAACCATTCTTAATATTACATTAATTCTATCTTGGTTGTCAATCATTTCGTGGCTAGACAAATCGTTTGTGTGCAGAATTAATTTTTGATTAGCAACCTCCACCTTGTTAACATTTTTAAGTGCGTTAGAAAGGGCAAACAAATTGTTTTCTTTAACCTTAATTAACACATTGCCCCACAATTTATCGGCATCGAGGGTTTGCGTTGGTTTTTCTTGCTGCTTGGGTTGTGCAGTTACTGTTAACTTTGTGGCATTTGCAGTGGGCATATTGCCAACATCCACAAGTTGCAAACAAACACTTTCAAACAAATTTTCTGGGTTCAGGCTATATTTTAAATCCAGCTCAATTTCCGAAAATTTATTAAAGGCCTGTTTTAAATAATTTATGTCAAACTTGGCGGCAATATCCGCAATTGAAGCAAATTCCCCAGGCAAAATATCTAACACTGCGTAATCTCCAACGCCAACTTTAACCATAATTAAATTTTTAATAAAATCCGCCATTTCTTTGCACAAAACTTGAATGTTTTTGCCATTGCCTAAAGCCTGTTTTATGTTAACGAAAATGCCAGCAACATCTTTATTTGCAATTGATAAAAGAATGTTTTTAATGCTATCTTTATTAGAAAGACCAATAACTTGTTCTGTGGTTTCCACCGTTATGTTATAGTTGCTAAATGATGCCACACTATCCGCCACCGAAAGCATATCTCTAACACTGCCTTCACCCGCCTTTGCAATGAGGTGCAAACTTTTTTCATCGCAGGTTATGTTCTTTTTTTCAAACACCTTTTTTAGATGTTCAACCAATGTGTTAATTGGCAACAATTTAAAATCAAACCTGGTGCAGCGTGATAATATTGTGGCTGGCAGTTTATGAATTTCAGTTGTGGCAAGAATAAATATAACGTGTTTTGGTGGTTCTTCAAGCGTTTTTAAAAGGGCATTAAAGGCGCTATCGGTTAGCATGTGCACTTCGTCAATAATATACACTTTATATTTGCCAATAAGTGGCGGAAAGTTAACCTTTTCGCGCAAATCTCTAATTTCTTCCACGCGGTTGTTGGATGCAGCGTCAATTTCAACAATATCAGTGTTGGGCTCGCTTAGTGCAACGCATTCAGCACACATGTTGCATGGCTCACCATCAATTGAATGTGTGCAGTTAACTGCGCGGGCAAAAATTTTTGCCGTGCTGGTTTTACCTGTTCCTCGTGGGCCGCAAAAGAGATAAGCATGCGTTAGCCTGTTGGTTTTTATTTGATTTTTTAACGTTTGAATTATATAATCTTGCCCAACAACATCTTCAAAACTTTTGGGGCGGAACTCCCTATAAAGTGCCAAATTCATTAAATATCTCCTTTTAAAGCCCTAATTTTTTTCTTTATTGCTTGTAAATTATTATCCACTTGTTTAACAGAAATGTCAAGCCTTTCGGCAATTGTGCTATAACTTAGCCCATTTAAAAACATTTTTAAAAGTTCAAACTGACTTTCGGTTAAAATATCTTTAACTTTGCTTATTAAAATGGCATTAAGTTCTTTGTCTATATATTCTTTTTCAAAATCGCTATTATCGTCCACAATAACAATGTTACTTTTTGTTTGCTCATCATTAACTCCGCCAAAATAGTTAATTGGCAAATAGCCATTTAGCGGCAAATTTTTTTGCCTGTTTGCCAGTTTAACAGCGTTTTGCATCTGCCTATGAATGCAAAGTGAAGCAAACGCGCCAAAGTTGTGGTTTTTGCTTTCGTCATATATCATAATGGCTTTATATAAGCCAATCATGCCCTCCTGAATTAAATCGTCAACATCCGCGCCAATTAAAAAATATTCACGAGAAATGGCAATAACTTTCGGCTTAAACATTCTAATTAAACTTTCCATTGCCAAACTATCCCGCTGCTGGGCACGTGCTATTAAACTAACAATTTCTTCTGCCAAATTTACCCTCTTCTTTGCCTTACAACTTCATATATTGCAATTGCGCCCGCGTTGGACGCATTTAAGCTGTTTACCTTGCCAAACATGTCAAGCGAAAGCACTTCATCTGCCCGCTCTTTAACTAGGCGAGAAACACCCTTACCCTCGCTGCCAATAATTAGTGCGGTTGGGTAGGTAAAATCCGCCTTATAAATTTTTTTGCCGCCTGTCTCTAAAGCATAAACCCAAATGTTTAATTTTTTAAGTTCTTCCACAGTGCGCGCAATGTTAGTTACCTTGCAAATTTTCATATGCGCCACCGCGCCCGCACTGGTTTTATAAACGGTATCGGTTATTTCGCTTGCGCGGTTTTCAGGAATAATAACTCCATCCACCCCAGCGCATTCACATGTTCTTACAATTGCGCCCAAATTGTGCGGGTCTTCAATGCCATCTAAAATAACAATAAATGGTTTAGTGCCCTTGCGCTCTGCCTCCAACAAAATATCTTTAACTTCACAATATTTAAAATTTGGCACAAACGCAATAGCGCCTTGTGTTTTGGGCTTAATGCGCTCCAATTTTTGTTTATCCACAACCTCAACCGGCACATTTTTTGCACGGCAACTATCAATAATGTTTAATAAATCCCTATTATTGTTATTTTCCACTATCACTTTTTCAATTTTTTTATTTGCGTTCAACAACTCTTTTACAACATTAATTCCATCAACAATCATAATTTACCTACCACATAATTATTAAAAATTTCAGTTAACCTAGCGTTATCGTCATTCAAAAACCAATATCCCACAAGTGCTTCAAATTGCGTTGCTTTGCTATATTCAGTTAGTGTGCTGTGCTTAGATTTACTGTTTAAATGGCTGTTTCTTGTTCGCAACATAATATCTTGCTCGGTTTCGGTTAAAATTGGCTTAATTTCATCCAACAAAAGCGCTTGCGCCTTTGCACACACCACACTGTTGGCAAGTTTGTTTAATCCGCTTGGCTTTAAATTATCATTTTTAACAAGATATTCCCTAACCATCGTGGAAAATACGCTATCCCCAAGATACGCCAGCACCAAAGCATTTTTAAGGTAACTTTCATTTTTAATTTGCATTTTATGATTATATCATAAAGTTTAAAAAAAGTAAAGAGAAATTGAAAGAATAAAAACAACCCACACGCACAAAATAGCATATGGTTTATTATAATTATCACGCCAGGGCAAAAAAATTAATAGGAACCGGGCACATAATGGGCGCAAGTGTGTTTAAAGAATATCACCACATATATCCCGCACTGGTTTTGTATTTTGACAACCACAAACCAATACCAATAAGGGAATATATGTGGCACGATTATTTGCCTCTTTTAAAGCAACAAAACATTAAAATTTTAAATGAAGAAAATTTGCCAATTAACAGTTAAATTTTTAAAAATTGACAAATTTTAAGCAAAAATTTTTAATTTTTTGTTAAATTTTGCAAAAATTATAAAATTTTATGTCAATTCTCCACTATTTATTGAATAGATGTATGTATTTTTTACTGGCTTATTGTAGGCAAGTTCAACCGCCTGTTTATATAGTTTTAATTGCTCGGCATATTTTTGTTTTAATACTTCCGCCGGCAGCGAAGAAAATTTATAATCAACAATTGCAAAACCGTCCTCATATTCAATAAGCAAATCCACCACACCTTGCACAAGCACTTTGTCCGTTACATCACTTTCAACCAGTGTGTTATATGGCACACACATCATAAATTCCGTTTCTTTTTTAATATTTTTAGCATTTTTAACCAAATTTTTTAAATTTTTGTGTGCCAATTCAATCTTTTTGTAATTTACATCTTTAAAATCGCTGTTCTTTTTATATTCCGTCATCAAATCTAAAAGTTCCAACGCCTTATGATAATATGTGCCTGTTAATGCCTTATCTTCATCCGCATTATATTGCATTGTTGGGTTAAGCCACATTTTTGTGTTAAATTTTTTAGTTTCGCTATATTTAGAATTTAGCCCAGTTACCGAATTTTTTACGCTAATGTTAAATTTTTGGCTGTTTTTATATTCAAAATTGATATTTTTTGCGTCAATTTCTCTAACTTTTTCATTTTCATAATTGGTTAGCACAAATTCGTCATCAAATATTATATTGCAAAGTGCAAGTTTATTTTCGCCCTCTTGCAAATTGTTAAAACAAGATAAAATCATGTTTGTAAAACAATTTTTCTTTTGTTGCCCCAGTTCCGAATATCTGCCCGTTATAATCAGTTTGTTTTTTGCTCGGGTTAAGGCAACATAAAGCAGGCGCAATTCCTCTTTATAACCCTTTTGCTGATTTTTTATTTTAATTGCATATTTGTTAACGCTGCAACACTTGGTGCGATTAACTAAATCAAAATAATCCACCCCCAAGCCCAAATCGGCGTTAAAACTTATGCTATCGGTCTCTTTTAAATAAGAAAACTGCTTGTTTGCGTTAAATAAAATTACAACAGGATATTCTAGCCCCTTGCTTTTATGAATAGTTTGCAATGTTACACTATTTTCGCTATCATTTGTTGCAAAATCGCTAGACTTAGACACATTGCTTTTAACAACACTTATAAACTCATTTAAACTTAAATTGTTTTCAATTGGTGTTAATTTGTTTAAAAATTCTTCAATTAAGCTAATTTCTTTTTCTCCATTAGGGTTTGATAGCAAAAAATATTTTAGCTTATGCACATTTAAAATGTATCTAATTAATTCGCTATTAGTTTTTGTGTAAGAATTATTTTTAATATCATCTAAAATTTTAAAGCCGTTTTTTACTTCTTCATTTTCCGAATTTAAAAAGTTTTCATATAAACTAGCGTCAAACTTCCTTATGCTAATTAAATCATCAATTTTTAAATTGGTTAAAGATAAAAATGTTGCCAAATAATCAACATCATCCGCATTTAAAGTTATGCATTTTAATATTGAAAGCAAAAGTTTAATGCCCTCACTTTCATCCAAATTAAGTTTGTTGTTTTTGTTAACGGGAATGCCTGCCATTTTCATGGCCTTAATTAATGCTAAAGATGCCTCATCTTTTTCCGAATGCGTTAAAATTGCAATGTCGGAATATGTTATTTCGCGTTCAAGTTTTTGCTTTGCATCATAAAATTTTGTGCCAATAAGGCCAACAATTTCATTAACCACGGCAATTGCTTCTTTGGTGTTTGTATCAATTGGAGGTTTTGCATCATCATTTTTTACACTATATAGCCCCGAAGCAAACTCGTCAGTTTTTTCATCTTTAACAAGCAAAATTTTAACTTTATCGTCGTCAATATCTAATAATTTAGGTTCAATTTTGCTGTCCCTTTCATAATTTATGTCCGCAGTTTGCTCCGTCATCAACTTGCCAAAAATAAAATTAATAAATTCCAAAATTTTTGGGTTAGAACGATAATTGCCATTCATATCAAAAACCGAGCCGGCATTTTTGTTTTGTTTAAATTTGCTGTATTTAGATAAAAACCCTTCCGGGCTTGCCCCACGGAAGCCATATATTGATTGTTTAACATCGCCCACCATAAATAGGTGTGTGTTTTTGTTAGAAATTGCGCTAATTAACGCCTCTTGAAGCGGGTTAACATCTTGATATTCATCAACGAAAATGTAGCTATATTTGTTGGTTAATTCGTTTTTAACATTTTCATTTTTCAAAAGTTTTAGCATAAGTCTGTTTAAATCGTTAAAATCTATTAAGTTGTTTTTTTCTTTCAAATTATTGTAATTGTTAATAAAATTTTTTAAAATTTCAATAAAATATGCAAAATATTTTACAATTACTGCATTTTTTTCTTCAAAAGTTTCATCAAGCCCTTTTGTTTTTAAATCATCAACAATTGCAAAAAAATTTTTTAATTGCAATTTTAGCTCGGCCAGATTGCCATCTTCTTTAATTTCTTTTGCGCTTATGCTTGGGCATTCTAAATTGCATAAACTGTGCAAATTGCTTTTTAACATTAAATTTTTGTTAATTTTAGATAACTCGTTATAAAAATTGAAAATTTTGTTAATTTTGCTGCCACTATTTATAATGTTTTGCTGCATTAACGCAACATTTTCGCATATGTAATTATTTACAATGGTTTCACTTTCTATTGGGTTTTGATATTCATTTAAACAATCATCTAAATAGCTAAAAGGATTTTCAAAATTTATCACATTTTCGTAATGCGTTATAATTAAAGATTTTAAATTATCCAAATTTCTGCTGTTTGCACCAAAAATATCAAGCAAAATGTTAATTTTGTTGCCTTCTTTTAAATAATCTTCAATTGTTTTGTTCATTGCGCGGGTTAAATAATAATCTCGCGTAGCGTCGCTTATAATTTCTATGTTTGGCGAGATATTAAGCTCGTAAAAATATTTTTTTATGGTTTTAGAACTAAAACCATCAATTGTGTCTATGCTGGCAGTTTTAATTTGCTCAATTAAACGATAAATCTTTTCTTTTTCTAGTGAGACCTCCAACTTGCTATTTAATTTGTTAATTAATCTTTCCTTCATTTCGTTTGCCGCCAAAACCGTGAAGGTAATAACCAACAAATTTTCTACCGGCACATTTTTATCTATAATTAAATTGGCAATTTTTTCTATCATAACGGTGGTTTTGCCACTGCCTGCGCCCGCGCTTACTAGTTGGGTGTTGGCTTCTGATAGCAAAATTGCATCTTGCACATTATCTTGGTTTTTATTCATTTTCGCCTCGCTTAAAGCTAGATAAATTCACCTTTTTATCCACTCTATAACTTATATTTTTAACATCTTTAAAACATATGTGCTTATATGGGCAAAATCTGCACGGCTTAACATTCCCGCTTGGGCTTGGCAAAATGTTGCCGGCCTTAATTTCGCCCACTGCGCTCGCTGAAACATCTAGTGCATATTGCTTTAAGTTGTCCATTTCGCCAATATCCAATTCTCTATTGGCAATTGTTCGATATGCCTTGTTCTCTTTTGTTAGGCGAACATTTAATATGTCACTTTTTTGTTCATTTTTTAGGCGAGTATCCATATTTTGCAAAATGTTTTCATCATTCACAAAAAAGCCGTTTAAGTTGTAGTTTGCTTTGTTAGAATTAACAAACTCGTTGTGAAGTGGCAAATAAAAGTTGCCAACAACGTGCTTATTTAGTTCGTTTTCCATTGCTGATGAATATAAGAAAAGCTGAAGTTTATCGCCATAATAAAGTTCTTTTAAACTTGCCCCAGCCTTGCCCGATTTATAGTCTATAACGCGCAGCATATCGCCGCACATATCAACTCTATCCACCTTGCCTAAAATTTTTACTTTTGCGCGGTTTAAATTATTAACGAACTCATGTTCAAACAATATTGGTTTAAACAAACTGTAAGAGTCAATAAAATTAGAGCCATTTAGCACCCTAACAGCCTCATCAATCAAATTTGTTATGGTTGGAGAATCGGCATTAAGTTTAAGGCGCAAATCTTTATCTAAATAGTTAAAAATTTGAGTTTTGCAAAAATCATATAAATCACCCACCTGTTTGTTGCGCTTATAATATTGAAGCAAAATTTCATGCAATATGTTGCCCACGTCAAGAGACATAACGTCATTTTTTAGCCTTGGGCGAATTTTTAATACATTGTTCAAAAAGTATCCAAATGGGCAGTGAAAATAACTTTCAAGTTGCGATGCTGAAATTGTTTTTAAATTTAAAATTTTTAAATTTTCATCTGAAATTTTATAAAATTGTGAATTTTTTAAATTATAATCATCAAAATTATAATATTTTGATTTAAATTCTAAATAATCCTTTTGCGAAAGTGCAACATATTTATCATAAATGAAATTGGTTAAATAATTTACACCTTTAATTTTTGTTAAAAACTCTTTAACAACTTCACTAAACGAAAACGACGAAGTTAATGTTAAACTTTTTTTGAACATTAAGCACAAATTAAACAAACGCAATTTAGAAAGTTTGTTTATATGTGCAATTGTTGGTGCAAGCTTGTTTTTAAAGCTTAAACAATCAATTTCGCTATCCAAAATTATGCCGCAATCGTATTTATAATTTGGGGCGTTATCTTGCGTGCAATTAACAACATATAAATTGTTAAATAGTTCCATGCAATTAGTTGCTTCAACAATTTTAACAGCATCAATAGTAAGTGGCAAATTGTTTATTTTTGTTAAGTTGGCAACATGCAAAAATATATCATAAAATTGCTCTAAACTTAAGTTAGAATAAATTTCAGTTATATCTTTAATTAAATTGTTAATTGCATCCAACGATTTTGTAATTAAAATTTTATCAGTTAGCTCTATTTTATTTTCTGCAATGTTTAAAAGAATGCCGGCAAAATTCAATTCGTTAGTTGCAAAATTAAATCTTGCCACAAAGTCATTTAAGGTTATAGCCTTGCTAAAAGTGAAATATTTAATAAAATTTTTTAAATTTTCAAAATTTTCTATATCAAAATGCGTTTTTTCTTTAATTTCTCCGCGAAATTTATAAAAATTTAATTTTTCTATTAAAACAATTTTATCTTTTTCTGGCAAGGTGTAAAACGGCGAATTTATAATATCAATTAAATAAGTTAAATCATACCCCTCTAAATTATATTTTAAAACTGAGCACCAAAATTTGTAAAGCACGCTTTTGTTTAAATTCAATTCGCTATCCAAATAGAAGTTTATATCATATTTGGAAAATATTTCTCTAATCTTATCCGTTTTGCTTTCAAGGCCATAAACTGCCACACCAAAATTTTCAAAATTGTTATTTAAAATTATTTTGCTTTTAATATCTCGTGCAACAAATTCCAATTCATTATCTATGCCATTGCCAGAAAAAACTGAAATTTCGTTATTTGTTATTTTTGTTGTGTTTTTATTAAGCGCAAACAGGTTTTTGTGCAAAAATTCTTTTAAATCATCAAATTTTTGGCTAGAATTTACAACTTCAAAGCCAATTTTGTTAACAAAAGCCATTTCTTGCAACTGATTATACACTTCGTTATTAAAAATATTTTTGTTGCCAAAATTTGAATGATAGTTAAACACATACACTTTATTGCTTATTGCCAATCTTTCAATAATTGAATATTCAATAGCGGTAAAATCATCAAACCCAACAAACAAAATTTGTTTGTTTTCCATGCCCTTGCCCACAAATTGGGTAGACATTAAAAACACATCGGAAGCATCCAACTTTCCGGCCTTTTCCGTTTCATAATACTCATAAATTAAAGCTAAATCTGCAATTTTGTTGTTTAATTGAAGGTTGGCAGATTTAAAGCCCTTCATCTCCAAATAATTGATTTTGCTGGCCTTTAACTGATTGATAGTTTTTAAAATTTCTTCCGCATAGCTAAAAGAATAGGCTTTATTTTTAAAAATTGCAAACTCGTTGTAATGCTCGTTTAAAATTTTATGTATTAAAATTATAGAGCCAATCTTAGATATTTGACTAGATTTATCCAACTCCAACCCGCGCTTGGCAAAGCGGTTAAGCGTGCTAATTTTAATATCAAAGCTTGCAGATATGTTCAATTGTTCAAATATAAACTTTTCCATAAACAGGCTAAGTTTATCTGGCACAACAATTTCAATTTCCCCCACATTTTTACGGCAAAAATCAGCCACTTCAAAAAGTGCACCATAAAACGAAGGAGTGTTTACCATGCTTATCATACCATAATTATATCACATATTCTTTAATTTTGCAACTTTAATGAAAAATAACGCCAATTTCCATATTTTAGTAAATATGTTTTGTTTGAATAGCCCAAATTAACTTACACAAACTATAATTGGAGGTGCTATATGTCTAAAAAATGGACCCCTGGTGAAACCGTTCCAAAATCTGCAACTTATGTTGCTTATGATGAAAACGGACATAACGGTGGCAGCCTTTATCTAGAAAAAGGTAAAAGATTCCCTGCCACTCAACATTCAGGCAGTTACTATACAATGGGCGAATAGTAACCGATGAAAAATGACCATATTAGTGGTCTTTTTTCACATTTTTTAAAGTTTTTTACCACATATTTTGAAAAAATTGGCAGCAACAAAGAAATTAAAAAAATTTTCCATTTTAGGTTGACAAGTTTATTTTTATTTGCTATAATTCTCATGTTATTTAGCAAAATAAATTAATACTTCGATGTGGAGAGTTACTCAAGAGGTCGAAGAGGCGTCCCTGCTAAGGATGTAGGCGTAGAAATGCGCGCGAGGGTTCAAATCCCTCACTCTCCGCCAAATGAGCAGTGATTAAAAAGAGTGAACTTTTTAATTAAACTGTCCAAAATTATCCACAACATGTTTGTGGATTTTTTTATTTGTTTCACAAAAATATATTTCTTCAACTTGGTTAGGCGTCTTATTTTTAAGACTTTGATGTGGACGAAAATCGTTATAAAATTTTATGTAAGAAGCAACACTTTCTTCAAGTTCATCAAAATGCTCATATTGTTTTGAATTATATTCTTCTCGTTTAAAACTTGAAAAGAAGGATTCCATGCACGCATTATCATAAGGATTTCCTTTTTTAGAAAAAGATTGATTAACATTTAAAAAGCGCAACAATTCTCTAAATTCATAAGCCGTGTAATTATTTCCTTGATCGCTATGAAAAGAAAGATTACATGGTCTATTTCTGCTTTCATAAGCATCTTTAAAGGTATTTACAGTAAGATTAACATTGTTTTGAGATGACAATCTAAAAGCAATTACTTTTCTTGAAAACAAATCTAAAATCACACAAAGATAAAATTTATTTTTGCATGCCTTTAGCTCAGTTACATCGCTGACCCAAAATTTGTTAGGAGCATTTTGATTGAAAAGTCTTTTCAGTTTGTTTATATAATATTGGGAGTTGTCGTTTTGAGGGGCTTCAATTTTATTTATTCGCTGACACGATTTAATGTTTAGCACTTTCATTAAGGTTTGAACTTTATGTAAAGTGGTTTTAATCCCATTTGTGCGCAGTTTTGCTTCTATCTTTTTTGCACCGAATCTTTCTCCGCTTACTTTAAAGATATTTAAAATTTCTTGCTTTAATTGCTCATCTCTAATTTGGTTTTGAGTAATTGTTTTTCTTCGCAAATGATAGTTGTAAAATGTTCCTTTAGGAATTTCGAGTAGTCTACACATCGTCTTAATAGGATAAATTCCAACAAATTTTGATATAGCAACTTCTTTTTCTTTTGTTGAAGCATCTTTGAAACAATGTAAGTCTTGAAAAATTTTAAACTCTAAATTTTTTTGTTTTAACTGTTTTTGTATTTTATAATAATCTGAATAAGTTAGGATGTTGTGATTATTATATGTAATTTTGCGAAAAGATTTCAACCAATTATATGCAGTGGATTTACATATCCCATACCTTTCACATAACTCTTTTGGATTGTTTATTTCTACCATTTCATTAAGTAAGTTTGATTTGATGGTTTCTTTCAATTTTCTCATTTGAACCCCAATATTATTTATACCAGTATATTTAAATAATTATAGCATGATATCAAAATTTTTATACAATTTTAGTAAATATATGTTATAATCATCTCATGGAAGAATATTATGAAAAATTAACAGCAAATCAAATTTTAATCAAATTAGGGAGATATGCGTTTAACGAAAAGATTAATTCTTTGCAAATTTACTCTAGAGAGCTGTTGGATGATAAATTGGATGTTTTAAAACCAACCTATAAACCATGGGAACTGGACTCTTTTTTATATTTAATATTGTATTCTAACGAAAATTATACTCAATATACAATCCCCAGCAAGCAATGGAGTAAAGATTTTATTAAAATTATGCAAAATATAAGATTGAATACAGATAATGTTATTAATGAAAATTCAGATTTGAATGGAATATTAATGCCGATTATTTTACAGCAGGTCGACGATCAAAATAGAACGTTTTTCTTTGAAATGTATAGAGCTAATTATATCTTAACAAGTTCAGAAATTCAAAGCACTTTTGAAGAATTATTTAATGTAAGCTACAAAGAAATATCAGACTTGTGTTTTATTTTCTTTCATCTTTTTAAATATTTGACTCCTGCGAAAGCATTATTAAATGTTTTAGATAAGTATGAAAAGGCCGCCAACGTATTGACAATAGATAGAGATTATTTTATAGAACAAGATAAACAAATAAATAAAGATATTGAAAATTATAATTTTTGTTTTAAATTATTTAAGGCATTTCCAATTATAAGAAATGAGAATATTTGCTATATTCCACTTCCACATAATTTTAAATATGCTTGTTCAGATTCAATCTTCTCTAGATTTACAACTTTTTATAACAACAAAGACGAAAACGACAAACTTCGAAAAATGTTTGGGCATTGTTTTGAAAAATATCTTTTTCATATTTTAACTTTATACTATGATGAAAGCAAAGTAATTCCGGAGCAGGAATATACTAAGCAAAAGAATATAGTGAAATCAGCAGATTGCATAGTAAATGATAACGATAAAATCCTCATGTTTGACGCAAAATCCTCTGTTCCAAATACATCATTATATATAAATGATCAAGATCAATTAATTAAAAAAATTGGACAATATGTCGAATGTATAGAACAAATGAAAAAGAAAATAGATGATTATGGAGTATATTTTAAACCCGAAGGTTTTCCTCTTGCAGATAAAAACGATATTTATGCAGTACTTGTGGTTTTGCAAGATTCTTATATCCTTAGGGATAAAATTTATGAGGCATATTTTAAACAAGAAAATATTCAGGATGACTCAGAGTTAGCGTTATATGTAAAATCACACATTATGATTATAGATATAAAAAGATTAGAGCAAAAATTGTTTTATGGTTATGATATCTATAATGATATAATAGAAAGAAAAAATAACGAATTGTATAATCATTTTAATTTTAACGATACGAATGAAAAACATGAGGAACATATACTTAATAAAACTATTATGCAGTTTGTTGATAGACAATGTATAACAGCTATAGAGGAAATAAAAAAATTACAACATGAAGGATTAATGCCTACTAGGTTGCCAAAAATCGCACCAAATTAGTATAAATCATAATCTAGTACGTATCGACAATCTCACTCTCCGCCAAAAGGGAATTGTACGAACACCGACAAAGTTTTCGTGCAATTTTCCCTTTATGATTGTGTAGGATTTGTTTTTTATAGATAATGTTTGTCAATATAAATTCTGAGAATTTTTAGGAAAAAGATATTCAAGTCGAATATAAAAAATTTAAAACAAAAAAATGAGTAATGTAATTAAGGCTCTGGCTAATGATTACCGATTGGGAAACATGTCCTTTTAACCGAACTTGCAAACAAGACTTAGCGCTGGCACTTATAAATTACTCATTACTCTATTTTTAATATAACACTAAATTTAGTGCTAGTCAATATAAATTTTAAGAATTTTTGAAAAAAAGGCTTAAAAATTTAATTCAAGCACAAAATTTGCCAAATTTTTCACAAAAACTGCACAAATTGTTAACAAAAGTTAAAAATAAAACAAATTTTCAAATTTTTTGTCAAGCGCAATGCATATCAACATGGCTAGTTTTGCCGATGGGCAAAATGTTCCCTTTTCAACAGCAATAATCGTTTGCCTAGTTGTGCCAACCATACTAGCCAATTCTGCCTGAGAAATGCTTTTGTCAATTCTCTCCGCCCTAACATTGTTATGTAATTTTAAATTTTTATCCATAAAGCTGCTTCCTTTAAAATAAAACTATATATATTATACCACACAAAAAATAAACGTCAACTATTCTTTACTTTTAAATTTAATTTTATTTGCTTGTTTATACGGTTAGTTTTTGCTAAAATAAAAAAGGAGGAACTATGTGCACCGCAATAACATTTTTAACTAAAGATTTTTATTTTGGAAGAAATTTAGATTATGAATTTTCTTACAACGAAACAGTTACAATAACACCCAGAAATTATCCGTTTAAATTTCGTTTTATGGGGGCAAACAGCAAGCATTATGCCATGATAGGCATGGCGTTTGTGCAGAACAATTTTCCACTTTATTATGATGCAACCAACGAAAAAGGGCTTAGCATAGCAGGCTTAAATTTTCCAACCAATGCCTTTTACCCCACAAAAGACAAAACCAAAAATAATGTTGCGCCTTTTGAATTTATTCCATACATTTTATCCAGCTGCAAAAATGTGGCAGAAGTGAAAAAATTATTAATTAACCTAAACATTTGCAACGAAAATTTTTCTACTTCATTGCCCCATTCTCCATTGCATTGGCTTATTGCCGATAAAAAAGAAAGCATTGTTGTAGAACCCTTAGCTGGCGGGCTAAAAATTTATAATAACCCAGTTGGCGTGTTAACCAACAACCCAACTTTTGACTATCATTTAACAAACCTTTCAAACTATATAAATTTAACCCGAGAAGAGCCCACTAACCGCTTTGCAAAAAATTATAATTTAACGCCATACAGCAGAGGCATGGGGGCAATTGGCCTGCCGGGGGATCTTTCTTCCGCCTCACGCTTTGTTAAGGCAAGTTTTACCAAGCTAAATTCTGTGTGCGGAGATAACGAAATTGAAAGCGTAAGCCAATTTTTCCACATATTAGGTTCGGTAGAACAACAAAAAGGCTGTTGCAAGGTTGAAAAAGGCTTTGAGCATACCATTTATTCATCCTGCTGCAACACACAAAAAGGCATTTATTATTACACCACTTACAACAACAGCCAAATAGTTGGCGTTAACATGAATAAAGAAAATTTAAATGATAAAAATTTAAAATCTTACCCACTTTTAAAACAAGAAAATTTTTACATTCAAAACTAAAAAAACAAAAAACCACAACAAAATTGTGGTTTTTTTATTTAATTTTCAGTTTTTTGCCAAGAACGATTATATTTTAGCAATTCTTCAGCCGCTGTTTGTGCATCGGCAAAAGCGTCAACAACTGAGTGGGTTTCGTCATTCACTGTCCAATTATTAGGATCGTTAAACACCACATTTCCAATTCCACAAGAAGTGAATGCGTTTTCCCCTATAAAGTTAACACTAGCAGGAATAACAATTGATGTTAACTGATCGTTGCCAGAAAAAGCACTTTCTTCTATCCTTTCAAGGCCGTCATTAAGTTCTATGGTTTTTAAACGGCATTGGTCAAATGCGGAATTTTCAATTTTTCTAACACTTGAAGGCAAAATAACATTATAGATTATTTTATATGAGAACGAATAGGCGCCCACTGTTTCAAAGTCTTCATTGCTAAAATCCACAACAGAAATACTGTGCGTTAAACATAATAACAAGGTTTTGGTTTGTTTATCCACAAGGCCTAATTTATTTTCGGTTACTTTTAAAGCAGTGTTTCTTTCGTCTACAGTTAACGATTCATTTCCACCAAGGCCCAAGTTGCAAGCTCGTGCAAATGCAGTAGAATCAATTTTTGTTGTGCTTGAAGGAATGCTTAAACCATAAATTTGTGTATTCGCAAACACCCATGGCTTTATTTCTTCCACTCCTTCCGGAATCTTTAACACAGAGTTGCCAATATTTTCGCCGTCAATAAACACCTGAGATTCCCATTTAATAGGCGATGACAATTCTCCATTTAATTCAACACCGCACCATTTGTTAAAATCGCTGATATACACTTGTTTAACGCTTGCGGCAAATGCCCAAAAGTCAACTTGTTGCAAGCCTGTGCCCATTGTAATTTTAGGGATTATTGCCGAACAGAAAGCGTACTTGCCAATTTTTGTAACACTGTTGGCAATTGTAAGCCCTTCGTCTGGAAATTGTATTTCCCAAAAAGCGTAATCGCCAATTGTTTCAACCCCATCTGGAATTGTGGTTGTAGAAAATCCAAACAAAATTGTGTTGCTGTCGTTGTCAATAACACAATTATTTTTTGCACTATATTTCGCGTTGCCTTCGTTTATTGTAAACGATGTTATATTTTTACATTTCAAAAAAGCAAAGTTGCCAATGCTATTAACATTATTGCCCATGCTAACCGATTCTAATTTTACATATCCTGCAAAGGCGTAAGGTGAAATTTCATTAATATTACTTGGCACATTAACATTTGTAACAACAATGTTATCAATAATTAAATCTGCCCCATAATAAAGTGGGTTAACATCGCCAGAATAAACATCATTGTTGCCATAATCATCAAGGGCAACAAAATTTATTTTAAGCCAACTTTCAATTGAACTAGCATAAACTTTAGATAAATTGTTGCAACTGTTAAACGCTGCATCGTTAATTGAGTTAATATTCGCGCCCAATGTTAAACTTGTTAAATTTGTGCAGTTAGTAAATGCACATTTTCCAATGCCAACAACATTGTCAGATAATTTAACATCTGTTAATTCTTGGCAACTGTAGAACGCGTTTCTAAATATGATGCGTGTATCTGGCTCGGAAGAATATGTTTTAATAGTAGGCTCGGCGTCAACTGCAACCACAAAGTTATGTTCTTCATTGCCCAAATATTTCACATCGTCTTTAACATAGCACTTCATATTTTCATTTAAATACAAAGCATTATCAGAAAATTTAACAATATTCTCACTCACTTCAACATTTTTTAACGCTTCACACCCAGTAAATGCCCATTCGTCAATAGTTAAATTGCCATGCCCTAAATTAATGTTTTTTAAATTTTTGCAACCGTAAAAGGCAGAAATTCCTAAATACTCTAAATTATTGAAAGATATATCATGCAATCCTATGCAATTGGAGAACGCCCATTGCCCAATGCTTTTAACATTTTTTAGGTCAAGCGAAGTTAATCCGGAGCAACCCCAAAAAGCTTCTTGCTCTAATCTTTGCAATTTATCATTACATTTAACTTTGGTTATAGATACACAGCGTGAGAATGCATATAAACCAATAACTTCCAAATTTTCTGGCAGTTCCAACTCTTGCAAGTTGCCGTTGCCCCAAAAGGCAGAAAGCCCAATGCTTTTAATATTTTTGCCAAACACCACCTTTTTTAAAGGGGTTGGAGTGTTTTCATCGCGGCTAGAAAAAGCATAATCGCCAATTCCAATCACTTGCCTGCCACCAATTTCGTCTGGAATTATAATTTGCTCTGGAATGGTATTGATGTCACCCTTATAGCCGGTAATTATTAAGCCATCATCTTGCACTTTGGTGTTAAAAATATCTTCCATTTTGTAGCCACAAACCGAACATTTTGTGCCATTTTCCGCATCAAAAACGTGGGCTTTTTCATCCTTTCTTTCCAAACAAAGCTTGCACTGATAATAATGCGTTGAAGCAGAATAGGCGTATTCATTAGAAAATTCATGTTGCAATGCGTGCGTAATTTCGGTATCTTCATAACCACACCTAGAACACTCCCTGTGTTTTTCGCCATCATTATTGCAGGTGGCAATAGGCCATTCTTCCCATTCGCCAAAATCGTGCCCAAGTTTGTTTACTGGTGCGGTTTCATAATAATCACATTCAATGCAATCTCGCCTTAACACGCCATCTTCCGTGCAGGTTGGGGCCTTATATTGATTCCAACCTCCAGCAAAAGTGTGAGTATGCCCGCATCCTGTAAAAACAAAAGGCACACTTAAAACACAAAATAACACAAATAAAAATAATATTTTTTTAATTTTCATTTTTTCACCACCTTCACATTATACACAAAGCCTCAATTTAAACAAAACAAAAATCGACATATTTTTCATCTTTATTTAAATTAACCTAAAATTTAAAAATTATTAATAACCTTGTTAAGTAATTAAAAATTTTAAAAAAACTAAAAAAACATGCTAAAATGCAAAAAAATCTCGCTTTTTTACGAGATTTTTTTAATTTTAAACCACAATATTAAAAATTCTATTTGGGATATAAATAATTTTTTTGTATCCGTTAACTAAATAAGTTTTTACTGCTTCCACCGCTTTTTCTTTAATTTCCGCTTCGGTGGCAGTGCGGCTAACCACAATTTTGCCTCGCAATTTGCCATTAACTTGAATTGGTATTTCAACCGTATCTTCCACCAGTCTTGTGCTGTCAAATGTTGGCCAACTTTCATATGCAATGGTGTTTTTGTGGCCCAATTGCTGCCACAATTCTTCAGTTATAAATGGGCAAATTGGGTTAAGCAATTTTAAAAAGCCCAATGCGTAATCACGCGGAAAAACTTCTTCTTTGCTAAGCGCGTTTACAAAAATCATCATTTGGCTTATTGCCGTGTTGAAGTTTAAACTTTCATAATCTTCCGTAACTTTTTTAACAGTTTGATTATAAATTAAATCTAAATTAGTGTTTTGGGTGTTTTCAATGAGTTTTTCTGTGTAAATTTTAAAAATTCTATCCAAAAATTTCCTTGCCCCGTTAACGCCGTTTTCGTCCCACGGTTTGCTCATTTCAAGTGGGCCCATAAACATCTCGTAAAGGCGAAGCGTATCCGCCCCATATTTTTCAACAATAACATTTGGGTCAACCACAAATTCTGGATATCTTTTGCCCATTTTAATGCCATTTGCACCCAAAATCATGCCCTGATGCACAAGTTTTTTAAATGGCTCTTTAACTGGGCTAACGCCAATATCATACAAAAAGTTTGTCCACATTCTGCTATACAACAAGTGGCTTACCGCATGTTCCGGCCCGCCAACATAAAGGTCAACCGGAAGCCAATGCTTTAACAACTGTTTGTTTGCCAATTCTTTGTCGTTATTTGGGTCAATATAGCGCATGAAATACCAGCTAGAGCCCGCCGTGCCCGGCATGGTGTTGGTCTCTCTTTTAGCGGATTTGCCATCAATTTTAACATTAACCCAATTGGTTGCCCGCGCAAGTGGGCTGCTGCCATCTTTTGTTGGCTTGTAATCAGTAAGTTGTGGCAAAACAACTGGCAATTGACTGTCGTCATCCGCCCGGGTTGTGCCATCCTCAAAATGCACAATAGGGATCGGCTCGCCCCAATAACGCTGGCGGGCAAAAATCCACTCCCTTAACTTGTAATTAACTTGCTTTTTACCTACTCCCATTTTAACGAGTTTATCCGTTATTGCAGTTTTTGCTTGCTCAACTGTAAGGCCGGTAAATTCCGCGCTGTTAATCAACTTACAGCCCTTGCCTAAATAATCCTGCTTTTCAAACGCCTGTTTGCTAACATCTTGCCCAGCAATAACCTGTATCATAGGAATTTTGTGCGCAATGGCATATTCAAAATCACGCTGGTCATGGCTTGGCACTGCCATAACTGCGCCCGTGCCATAACTGGATAGCACAAAATCACCTAAAAACATTGGCACTTTTTTGCCGTTTACCGGGTTAATTGCTAAAATGCCATCCAGTTTAACGCCCGATTTCGTCTTGTTTAAATCAGTGCGCTCTCTATCCGATTTTTTTGCCGTCTCCCGCCTGTAGGCCTCAACTTCTGCCCAATTTTTTATGCGCGGTTTTAATTCGTCCACCAATTTGTTTTCGGGCGCAAGCACCATAAAGGTTATTCCATAAATGGTTTCAATGCAAGTGGTAAAAATAGAAAACTTGCCCCCACCCACAATTTTTAATTCAACTTCCACACCTTCCGATTTGCCAATCCAATTTTTTTGCATAAGTTTGGTACTTTCCGGCCAATCAATTTCGTTTAATCCATTAAGCAATTTTTCAGCGTAGGCAGGTGTGTCTATAACCCACTGCAGCATATTCTTTTTAACAACTGGATAGCCGCCGCGCTCACTTTTGCCATCAATAACTTCATCATTGGCAAGCACGCATCCCAATTCCTCACACCAGTTAACCGGCACATTTTTAATTTTTGCCAATCCTTTAGCGTAAAGTTGTTTAAATATCCACTGCGTCCACTTGTAATATTCTGGCGAACTTGTTTTTATCATCCTATCCCAATCAAAAGAAAAGCCAATGTTTTTTAATTGCCCTATAAAAAATTTAATGTTTTTTTCTGTAAAATCGGCAGGATTATTGCCCGTATCTATTGCATATTGCTCGGCAGGCAAGCCAAAAGAATCAAAGCCAATTGGGTGCAAAACGTTATACCCCTGCATACGTTTCATGCGGCTAACAATGTCTGTTGCCGTGTAGCCTTCCGGGTGGCCAACGTGCAGCCCCGCACCAGACGGATATGGGAACATATCCAACGCATAATATTTGGGTTTAGAAAAATCCCAAACATCGGTTTTAAATGTGCCGTTTTCCTCCCAATATTTTTTCCACTTTGCCTCAATTTTTTTGTGGTTATATTCCATAAAATCTCCTAAAAATTATAACTAATTTTAATATAAAATGTTGGTTTTGTCAATTGTAAAATAGTATAAAAACATTTTTAACGTGCAAAATATTTATAAACCGGAGGTAATTATGGACGTAATGTGCCGAAAATATAGTTGTATTTATAACGAAAAAGCAAAATGTAACCGCAAAAATTTGCAGGTGGACGAAAAAGCCGACTGCAAAGATTTGCATATAGATAACAGCAAAGTGGTGGAGGATGTTTCACTTGATATGTTCAGCCACGAGCCAGATGTGGCGCCTTACCACCATTGCAAAACCATGAACATAAATTGCAGCACAGATAAATGCATTTTTAATAAGGATGGCGAGTGTTTTTCAAATGGCATTTTTGTGGGCAGCGAAAAGGTTCAAGCCCCGTGCAATAGTTTTGTGCCAAAATAAAAACCCCGCTTTTTGCGGGTTTTTTGCGCTTTTAAAGTTGAAAATTTTTATTAGTTATTTCTTCATAAGTTTGAATAAATTTTTGCACTCTCTCTTGTTCTGTTTTTGATAGTTTTTTATTGTTTTTTAAGTGTTTTTCCACAAAAAATTCCAAATATTCTTCTGGGCTTAGCGGCGTTTGTGATTGTACGTTTTGGCTAACAAGTTTTATTTGCTGGCGCTTTAAAAATTCTTTAACCATTTTTAACTCGTCATCCGGCAAGGAAAATTCTTTTGCAATAAATTGATAAATTTCCGCACAGGCATCATAATCTGCCTTAATTTCGTCCGGAAACTCAATGTGCTGCGCGATGTTGTGTGAGGGCTTTCCGTTTTCAAATCCGTCTTCAAGTGGTTGCACTTCGGAATAAAGGTGAAGCAATCTTTCCTCATTTGTCCCATTTGGATTGGATAGGCGCTGCGATATATGTTGCAGTTCATGTTCAAGCACATACAAAGCATATGCGTTGCAAAGGCATATCTCTTTTTCTTTATCCCCAAGGTTGCAGCGGATGCAAATCGAGTTGTCCAACAACGCCATTGCAGCATTACGATAATCTGAAAATGCGCTTAAAGGTTTAAAAGGAATATTGTGCCGTTGAGATAATTTTAAAAATAAATATTGCAACAATGCCGGATTTTTGTTCAATTTTTGTTTGCTGTCTATAACCGATTGCACCAACTTGTGCCCAATTTCCTCCCCATTTTGTTGCTCGGTTAAAATATGGGCAAGTTTTTCCCCAACCGCCTTAAATTTTGTTACGAGTTGGGAAAGGTCCTTCCCGCGAAATTTGATGCCCAAAACATATTCATCAAAATTTTCAAATTTTTTATTATAAAGCGCTAGCATTTCCGCGAATTTAGACATGTCCCTTTTAGGGTTAAAAAAATAATCATATAATGCGTCAACTTGGTTAGTTAAAATTTGCAATTCGTATTCCAACACTTCGTCAAAATCATCTTCGTTACTCATAATTTCTCCCTAAAATTGAAAATTTAATTGATTTTTTATTAAATTTGCCGTTCTAATTTAATTTTAGCAAAAATTTTTTAATTTGTAAACAAAAAATTAAAACTTCAATTATGTTTAATTAATGCTAAAAATTTGACAAATTACTTTTTTTATGTTAAAATAACATTTATAAAAGGAAAATTTATGAAGGTTATTTTAAAAAAAGAGCTTAAAGGCAAAGGCAAGGCTGGGGATATTATTGAAGTTAACCCAAACTACGCCTACAATGTGCTAATTAAACAAGGCATTGCGGTGGAAGCAACCGCCAGCAATTTAAACGACCATAAAGGCAAGATGGACGCACAGGCGTTCCACCATGGTGAAATGGTTAAAGAGTATCAAGCAATTGCCAACAAAATTAAAAATAAGGTTTACAATTTTACGCTTAACGTTGGTGCAAACGGCAAGGCGTTTGGCTCAGTTACAAAACAGGATATTTTAACCGCCCTAAATAACGATGGCTTGAAGGTTGAAAAAAATATGATTAAAGATTTTCCAACCATAAAAGCCGCCGGGCAATATAAAATTACAGTGCAATTTATTAAAGAAGTTGCCACCGACATTATTGCCAGTGTTAACATTAAATAAAAATCCACTTTTAGTGGATTTTTTGATAAGGTTGAGATTGCCACGGGCAAAGCCCTCGCAATGACATTTTTATAAAAAAATAATAAAAAATAAAGTGGCAACCGCCACTTAATATTCTATTTTCTTAGAAATATAGTCTTTAAGTCCGTTAATGTTTAGGCGAATTTGCTCCATTGTGTCGCGGTCACGGATTGTAACGGTGTTATCATTAAGCGTATCGAAATCAATGGTTATGCACATTGGGGTGCCAATTTCGTCCTGACGACGATAGCGTTTGCCAATGCTGCCGGCATCGTCATATGTTACCATAAAGTTTTTGGCAAGCGCGTTGTAAACTTCACGCGCCTTGTCGCCCAAATTCTTTTGCAGTGGCAAAATGGCAACCTTATATGGCGCAATTGCTGGGTGGAAGTGCAACACAACGCGAGTGTCACCATCTGGAAGTTTTTCCTCGTCATACGCTTCACACAAAACTGCCAAAGTTAGCCTATCCGCACCAATTGAATATTCAATAACATTAGGAATATATTTTTCGTTTGTAAATGGGTCGGTATAAATCATAGATTTGCCGCTAAATTCTTGGTGGCGAGATAAATCCCAATCTCCCCTATGATGAACGCCATTTAATTCTTTCCAACCTATTGGAAAGTTATAATAAACGTCACATGCAGCTTTAGCATAAAATGCAAGTTTATCGTGGTCATGATAACGCAAATTTTCACGTTTAAAACCAATAGAAACTAAATAATCAACCGCTTTTTGTTTAAATTCTTCATAAAAATTCATGCTATCTTCTGGCTTGCAAAACCACTGGTGTTCCATTTGTTCAAACTCTATTGTGCGGAAAGTAAAATTGCCCGGCGTAACTTCGTTTCTAAATGCTTTACCAATTTGCGCAATGCCAAAAGGCAGTTTTGCGCGCATACTGCGTTGAACATTTAAAAAGTTTACGAACTCACCTTGCGCAGTTTCTGGACGAAGATAAATTAAATTTTGGTTTTCGTCCGTTAAGCCACGCGAAGTTGAAAACATCATATTAAAAGTTTTTATATTTGTCCAGTTAGATTTTCCACATTTAGGGCAGGGCACTTTATGTTCGGCAATGTACTGTTCCATTTCTGCAAAAGACATAATGTCGGCATTAACCTTATCCTTGCTAAAATCTTCAATTAAATGGTCTGCACCATAACGGGTTTTGCAGTTTTTGCAATCAATTTTAGGGTCGTTAAACCCTTCAACATGGCCGCTTGCCTCCCACACTTTTGGGTGCATTAAAATATCCGCATCCACACCAAAAGAATTTGCGCTTTCCTGCACAAACTTTTTCCACCAAGTGCGCTTAATGTTGTTTTTTAATTCCACGCCAACCGGGCCATAATCCCATGTGTTGGCAAGGCCATCATAAATATCGCTGCCCTGAAAAATTATGCCTCTATTTTTGCATAAATTTACAATTTTATCAAAATTTCCCATATAATTACTCCTTTTTTTATTATAGCATAAATTTTTATTTTTTACAATTTTTTGTTTGAGATTGCCGCGAGCACAGCCCTCGCAATGACAGAGGAAGAGTTTTCCGCTTGTTAAAAACAAATTGTTGAAATCTGTTATTCTGAGCGAACGAAGAACAAAAATTGTTTTGTCGGGGGACAAATATGTCATTCCGAGCGTAGTCGAGGAATCTCAACCTTATATGTCATTCCGGGCGTAACCGAAGAATCTCTCCCTTATATGTCATTCCGGGCGTAACCGAAGAATCTCTCCCCTATATGTCATTCCGGGCGTAACCGAGGAATTTACCCTTTTATATTATTAAGGACACATGTGTCATGTCATTCCGAGCGAACGAAGTGAGCGTGGGAATCTCTGAGATTGCCACGGGCACAGCCCTCGCAATGACATGGTAAGAAGTTCCCATCGTTCAAAACAAAAATTTTTTTGTGGAAGCAACTTAAAATGCCCCTTGAATAACATAAAAAGCCCTTGCTGTGCAAAAACACAGCAAAGGGACGATTTTTTAATAACCGCGGTTCCACCCTTATTGGTAAATTACCCACTCTTAAAACATATTAAGTTGAAAGTAAGTTGCCAACCTTACCTTTATAATCTCCTACTGCTAGCATTTTCTACAACTGTTCTAAATTCATTATAAGTTAGCCCTATTGTATTTATCGTTGCGGCGTATCTCTTATATAAAGCACTGTATTGAACATAATCTTGATGGTCAACCAAATATTTTAAAACATATTTGTTATCCTCATACACTTTTTTAAGTTGTTCTGCTTTACTTTCTTCCGCTTCAGACAAATCGTTTTTGCCATATGCGCCAACGCCCGAGCCAATTTCTCTTAATTTTTCCATTGCCTTAGCAACTTTTTTAATAATGTATTCAATTTGGTCATTAGTCATGGCTTTCAATTCCTCGTTCCTTTTTTGTTGTTCTGTTGGAGATTTTGGTGGTGACGGTGTTTTACGCGTAGGTTTTAGAGGTTCACCTCCAACAACAAACACTTCTGGGGCTTGCTTGCCAATAGGTGCAATAATTTCGGATATTGCCTCTTCCAAACTCTTATCACCCAATGCTGCTACTTTTTGTTTTGTTGAAAACTTAACATTGTGTTTGCGAGCGTTTACTTCAATTTCAGCATCTTTTAATGCCTCTAACACTGCTTTTTGTTCATCAGTTAACTCAGCCTCAGCGTTGTTAGTTGGTGTTTCGCCAAAATATTTTGCCAAAATTGTGCCTTTAACTTGTGCCAAAAGTTCGGTTATCTTTTTATATTCACTATCTTCAGGAACGGTAGGGCCTACAACAACATCGTTTTTCTTGCGCCTTTCCAACTCTTGGCTGGAATTTTCAAGCTCTATTTTTTCTTCATCAGTTAATTTGCCTTTGCGTTTTTCAAGGTATTTAACGCGTTTTTCAAGTTCTTCCATCTCCACATGATATTGATAGAACAAATGGGCGTTGGTGTCATCAACTTTGCCTTGGCCATCAACCATGCGGAACTCGGACATTGTGTCTGTTGCGGAAAGGGTTGCTGCCCTAGCTTCAAGCTCATCAAATTTATTTAAAAATTTAGCTTTGCACTGCTCAATCAGTTTTTGGTCCGCAGCAGTTTTATCATCCTTCTTTACTGCCGTGGTAAGATTTTCATTATCTGCTGTATCGGCAATAATTTGTTTTAATTCTTCAAAAATTTCTTTTTTAACGCCTTTGCGCTGTTCGGCAAGTTTATCTTTATATTTAAATGCGTGATTTTTGCGTTCAATCCAAGCGTTTTTAATTGCTCTAAATATTGCCATGGCTGGAATTGCGCCCGCAACTGCGGACAACATGCCAATGACGATAAATGGAGATATTGCAGCGGACAAAATGCCGCCCCAACCAACTGAAAACACCAAAACATGCAAAAATACTTTTGCAATTGTGGTAATATCTTTAGTATACGCCTTCATTGCGTTATACTGTGGCCCGCCAACAAGTTTGTTTCCGTTCCAACTTAGTGTTGTGGACTTTAAGAATGCATATTCGTTTAACTTGTTGCCATAGTCCGGCTGAGAGATAAAATCTTGCACAACATATCTGCACTGCTCTGGCCTAGATTTTGCAAGTTCTTTAAGTTCGTTTTCAACATCAACATATTTATCCAGCGCATAATCGCCATTTTTATATTTTGCCAAAAATTCATCAAGCAAACTGTTTAGCAGTTCTTCCCTTTCTGCCTTTTTCTTTTTCACGCGGCTTTTTTTGTCTGCCAAAAGGGTGCATTGTTCCGCCCTAGCCCCTTTGCTTGTGGTTTGAACGGCATCTGCCTGTGCGTATGCGCATCTTTTAGCTTTAATTGAATTTTCTTCACTAACCGACACAACTTCTTTATTTAAAATGATATCCGCTTTTTGTCTAGTTAAGAAAAGGCTTTTATCCACAACCACTTCTCTTTCGCCCGAACTGGATTTTACAGTAACAATGTAAACATCAAAATCGTCGTCACTGTCATTTACAAATTCGTATGAAATTGGCTTAACAGCTTCCTTTTCTTTAACAAATTGGCCGTTAGCCAAAAGCAAGTGAGTGTTGTCTTTAAGCACATCTGCTTTGTCAGTTGTTTGCTGTTTGTGCATGGTTAAATCGTAAGAAACATATGCTTGTTCTGGTGTGAGAGCGTTGGTTTTAACAGATTTGCCATCTTGCATGCTTACGGCAATTTCTTGGCCAATATATTTTGAAAGGTCTTTAAACTTTATGCCTTCTTCCAACGGCTTGCCTGCTTTGTCAACCTTTCTTAATGATACAATTGGCACCATAATTTCTTTAGATTCATCTTGCAATTTAAGCCTTACAAAACTGCCACCCTTTTCAGTTGTGTTAACCATGTAAGATTTAACTGCAACGCTGCTTTTATCCCCAGTTTTAACATAACTAGCCACATTATAGTCGGCAAGAGATTTTTCTTCAGTTGCTATTGTGCCATTTTTTAAAACTAGGTCTAACTTTTTCTTTTCTGTAGTTAAATAACTTTCCACCAATGGTTTGCCATCGGCACCCTTTATAATTTCAGTAAACTTATATGCTTCTAAATAAACACCGCTAACTGTGGCGTTGTTATATTTGCCACTTAAAAATAAGTTTTTGTCAGTATTATTTTTAACATCTTCCAATGTTTTGCAGGTTGTAAATTTGCTGCCCACATAATAGCCAATTTCTTTAATAGGCACAAGCTCTGGCGCATCCAAACCTTTAAGTTGCACATAAACATATTGCCCATCCGCCGCTTGCTCATATTTAAGCGCACGTTTTAAACCCGGAGCAATAGACGACTTATCGTCTTCAGGGGAAAATTTATCTGAAATTAGGCTGCCAGAAACTTCAAAATTGAATTTTTGTGAATAAAATATGATATTACCGCTGGCATCTTTTGTTATCTTATCTTGAATATGCGTCGCATCCTTATTATCTAGATATTTTTTGTTTTTTATTGCATTCAAAAACTGTTTAAGTGATTGAATATGCTTGTTGCCATCATCTGAATATATGGTCAAGTCTTTAAGAAGATAAAAGTCGCCTTCAACAACAACGCCTAAATCTTCAAATTTAGCGGCAGCAAGTTGTTCTTTAGTTAATTGATTATATTTTCCTAATGTCTTTACAGCCATTTTTCACCTCATAATTAAATTATAACATAATTTAAATTAAAAATCAATACATAAACATACTTTTTTACAATTTGTTATTTTGGGGCCCTTCTCTTGCTGTAAAAGTCTTTCCAGCAAGATATTTTGGTTCTCGCCACACTCTTGGGCAAACAAAAAACCACGGCAAGGCCGTGGAGTTTTGGCGCCCCGAGTAGGGCTCCGCGTCGGTAGTCTCGCCTTTGTCAAATTGCTTATCGCAATTTGTGCCTTTGCTCGCTCCCTCCTTCTCTTGCTGTAAAAGTTCTTTCCCAGCAAGATATTTTGGTTCTCGCCACACTCTTGGGCAAACAAAAAACCACGGCAAGGCCGTGGAGTTTTGGCGCCCCGAGTAGGGCTCGAACCTACAACCTATCGGTTAACAGCCGAGTGCTCCACCATTGAGCTATCGAGGCATTTTTGACAACGTGTTTATTATATTATATTTTTTTAGCGTTGTCAACAGTTTTTAAAAAATTTTTTTAATTTGCAAGTTTATTATATATATGTGTGTTGTTTAATATTTGCAAATAATAAAGTTTTCGCATTAGATGTGCCGCTTCCGAATTAAATAAAGTTACAAGTTGATCTCGTTTTTGTTCGTCAGTTACATAATATTTGCTCATATTTGTGGTGTAAACATCCTTATTATACAGCCTATTATCTAGGTTGGAATAATATATAATCATTTCCCGTGTTTCTTCCTTGCCATCGGCATTAGTAATTGTGTAAATATAGTCAGCCGGGGCAAACAAAGAGCGCCCAACATATAGGTTTTGATTAAATTCCACACCAAGCAAATCGAATATTGTTGGCACAATATCATAAGCCGAGCAGAACCTTGAATAAACTTTTTCTTTAGCAATTTCCAAACTGCTATATCCTTCCCTCTTTAAGCCCGGGCTTGAAATTATAAACGGAATGGTGTTAAGTTCAATTAAATCATCAGTTTCGCTTAAACCCTTAAAGTCAGGCGAAAGGTCATTCATATAACTATAATGGTCGGAATAAAACAAAAGCGTGGTGCTATCCAATAATCCCCTTGTTTCAAGCTCATTTAAAACGCTGCCAATTGCGGCATCAAGGCCTTCCACCCCGCATTGATAGTATATCATTTCTTCACGAAGGTTGGCTTTGCGCTCGTCGGATAAATTGGCGTTTTTATTAACCTGCGCAATTATATTTTTATACCAATTAGAATAGTTTTCCTCATTTTTAGCATCCACGCCCGTTTTTAATTTATAAACATAAGGCACAACAGCGTAGCCAGTGTCTTGCAAGGCCTGTTGTTGCTTTTGTTTTAGCTGTTGCTCGCTAACAATGCTGCCATCTTGCAAAACAATGTCGCAATTATCCTTGCCATATTTTAAATAATCATAATATCTTAAAGCGTCACCATCGGTTGTGTTGCTTGCCGGAGTGTATTCCCCATGGCTAGAAACATTTAAATAGAAAGTGTAAAATGGGTTATTTTCTTCAGTTTCTGGCACAACATAATTCATTGTGTAATTAATATAATCTTGTTCGGGTGCCCAATTGTTCCAATTTAGTGCGTCACCTGTGTATCTTAAGGCGCCGTTTTCGTCTTTAACTAAATCTTTGCCAATAACATTGTCAAAGCCAAAATATTTGTGTGTAAATTTTCTATCATAAAATGAAATGAAGTTAGAGTGCACATAATTGGTGGTGTAACCCAATTTTTTTAACACGTTAGGCAAAGCGTAGCCCAATGTGGTTTTGTAATTTTCATTTTTATCGGACACTAACGAAGATACACTTTGTGCAACCGGATAGTTGCCCAAAATGCCGTAACCCTCCGATATATTGGTTTTTGATTTTGCAAAAAAGTTGGTCATAATTAAAGCATCGTTATCCGCATTTGCATTGCTAAAGTCAGATGCATAATCGTTGCCATAAATTATGGAATATATATTTGGCGTTAATTCTGGCGATAAATTGCTTAGGCTAGGGTCATAATTGCCATCTCCAAAGCCAAACCATTCAAGCGACTCCATCATAAAAACAATAACGTTGTTGCCATTATCCACCCCATAAACTGGGCTGTTTGTGTAAATTGCTTTAGGGTCGCTAAAATAATCAAGCGAAGCATTAATAATTTCTTCATCATAGTGATTTATATACGAGTTAATAAACGAATTAAGGAAATATCCATAAGTGCCAAAGCGCTGATAACTTAAAGTTCTAAAAAAGTTGGTGTTCATGCAAAAAGCATCACTAAACACATAGTTTTCGTCATTAACATCAATTAAGTGATTAATGTAATTGCGCTCGTTAAAATAATATCCTAACGAAAAACACTGAATGCCAATTAACAAAATAACGCTAAAAACAGAATAGTGTTGCTTTAAGTTTATTTTATTTTTTTTAACATTGTGCAACAAAATTGCGCCAATAATTGCAATTGACAAAAACACGGCAACTAATTGCAAAATTAAAGAAACATAAATATAATCCGACGAAAACGCGTTGCCCGCTTCGGCAACTTGGCCAAGCATATCAAATGAAAAGAAACCATCAAAAATGGTGTTTAGAGTGTAATTTACATAAATAAAAATTGTTTGAACTAATAAAATAAAAGTATAAACAATATATTGGGCTGTAAAGTTAGGAATAATATAAACAAGCATGCCAATAATTAAAATAATTGCAAAGTTAAGCCAAAAATAATTGGGTGCCGTGCCCAGATTTAACACATTGAAAGTAACCAATTCCAAAATAAGGGCGCCCAAAACAAAATAAGCAATCATTAACAGTTTGTTAAACACTATTTTTAGCATCTTTAAAATTATAAAACTTATAAAATTTATTGTCAACTAGTTCGGTTTAATTTATTTTGGTTAAATAAAATAAATTTATTTATATTTATTGACATTATAAAAATTTTGGCTATAATAAACATATAAAAGGAGAGCAAAACAAAATGAAATTTAAAAAAACAGATTTAATTTGTGACATTTTAGAAAAAGATGAAAGCACGGAAGAAATTTTAACAAGTTTTGGCTTTCATTGTTTATATTGCCCCGCCTCTCAAATGGAAACATTGTTAGAAGCGTGCGAGGTGCACGGCATTGATGTTAATGAAGTGCTTAAAGCTTTAAATGCTAAAAGAAAATAAGAGATAGTTGCCTATCTCTTTTTTCTTAACCGCGAATTTTTTGCAAGCTCTCGCTCGCTTTCCTTCATTTTTTCATTTTCAATTTTAATTTGATTATCAATTTCTTTTAAATAAGCGTCAATATCTTCAATTTTTTCATCGTTCAAATTTAAAACATTATATTTTTTTGGCCTTCCGCGCTTTGTAGGCTTTATTTCCGCATTATCACTTTCTGCTTCAGTTTCAACCTTTTTTGGCCTCCCCTTGCGTGGTTTTGCCACCTCAGTTGGGGCGGTTTGTTCCTCTTTTTTAGGCCTGCCCCTGCCTTTCTTTTTAGATGTGTCCTCTGGCTCGGCATTTGTGTCTGTCGGTTGATCTTTCTTAGGTCTGCCACGTTTAGTTTGCTTTACTTCGCCATCGGTTTTTATCTCTGAGGTTTTAGATGCACCCTCTTTAGGCTCACTATTTTCGGTTGGTTGATCTTTCTTAGGTCTGCCACGTTTAGTTTGCTTTACTTCGCCATCGGTTTTAGGCTCTTCCTTTTTAGGCCTGCCCCTACGCTTAGTTTCATTAGATGTGCTTTCGGTTTTTGCTTCTGCCACCTTTTTAGGCCTGCCGCGCTTTACTTTTGCGGGTTCTTCTTTTGTGCTTTCAACTTTTTTTGGTCTGCCTCTGCTTACTTTTTTGGTTTCATCCGCTGGTTTTTCTGCTTCTTTTTTAGGCCTACCCATGCCTTTTGAAGTTTGTTTGCTTGGCTTTTGCGCTGAAGTGTTTTTTTTAGGGCGCCCCCTGCCCTTTTTACCTGTTTCTTTAGCTTTTGGCCTGCCCCTCTTTTTAACTAAAGTTTTAACAGGTTTAACGCTTTCATTTTTTTGTTCGGTGAAGAAATTTTCTTGTTCATTTGAATTCCCCTCATTTTCAAATGAATCAACTTTATTATTTTGGCTGGCTTCATTGGCTGTGTCAAAATTAAATTTGCTGTAATAATTGCTAAAATCAAACCCGGATGAAGCATCACTTTCCGCTGATTTTGATGCTGCCGGCTCGGTTTGTGTTGGCGCAGTTTGTTCAATTTCTTGGCTTGGCTGGGCTTGGTAATTAGAATTTTCGCTTTGCTCAGTTTCTTCAGTTGTTGCGCCGGTAACGTTTAATCTATTTTTTAAATCATTAACTTCATTAACCAGCTTTGTTTCCCTATCCTGCACGGCTTGTTTGGCGGCATTATAAACTTTTGAACTATAAGTATCAAACTCACTCATCATGCCTTTTTCAAGTGTGCGTTTAGCATCCTTAATTTGCTGGTTATAATTGTCAACTTCTTCTTGCAAAGATTGCAAAACTTTGTTGTGGCGCTCGGTTGCTGTGTCATAATCCCTTTCAAGGTTACGCTGACGATCCAACTCTTGTTGCTGTTGCTTTTTTAAATAGTTAGCTTCAATTGTTGAACTTGCCTCACCCAACTGAGATTTGAAATTGTCAAACGACTCTTTGCTGACTTGCATCTGGCGCTGATATTCTTTGGTTATCTCTCTAAAATTAACTTCTTCTTGCGTAATTTCGCTGTTAATTTGTTCAATATCTTGCATAAACTTTTTACGCTCAGCAATATAGTTTTCAGCCTCCTGCATTGCACGTTCCAGCACCAAGGAGCTTTCCACCCCGGCCTCGTCAAAATTAAATTGCTCGTGCTCAACATTTTTTAGCCTTGCGCGCTCAAGCTCACGCTTTTCTTCTTCCGCACGCTTTTGAAGATAAATATATAAAATTGGAATGCCGCGTTTAATTTCGTTTTTATCAAACAACACTTCATAGTCAACATACTCGGGCAAAGTTTCGGTTG
The DNA here is from genome assembly GCA_947589025.1 of uncultured Clostridia bacterium. GTDB lineage: Bacteria > Bacillota > Clostridia > Christensenellales > UBA1242 > Onthoplasma. The sequence continues at coordinate 38,267 of CANQAY010000001.1, read as the reverse complement.
CTTTATCAATATTAACTTCAAAATATTGGTAGTTTTGATATAAATCATCAACAATGGCATTGTGCCTATAATCGAACATTATTCTAAACAACAAATTTAAAATTAAAATTAAAACTGGGCACAACAAAATATGTTGCAAAAACACAACAAAGTTGCCGCCAGAAGTGATTGCCACACCCTCATAATAAGAAGCATAAGACAAATTAAGAATTAAACAAGATAAAGCCAAAATGCAAGAAACTGTGTTAAACACATTAACGTCACGTTTAAAAGAACTGTTTCTTAACGGAGCGGCAACGCAATTTTCAAACGACATATAATGGCTGGCTTTATGTTCACGATACAAAACAAATTGCTGCCACTGTTTGCGCAATTGTTTTGGAACGCGCCTATTTTTCATTCTATTATTAAAAGCCAATAAATTATTTTCATCAATATTAGGATTATTAATAAAATATTTATTAAATTTATCTATTGCTTTAATTAATTTTGTTTCGTAGGAATGTGCGGTGGAAATTATTACAACAATTACAGCAAATAAAAATAATAAAGAAAAGGTAATAAAAATACCACTATAATTTATGTAAACATTTATTGAGCTAAAAAACCTATCGATCTCATTAATAATATTCATATTTTACCCCTTAAATATCATTATTTGACATTTATTTACATTGTTATTATAACACAAAGATTTATTAATTACTAATATTTTTTAATATTTTTTTAATTTTTTTAAAATATTTTTTTATTATTATTTACTGCTTTTTAATTATTTTTTTATTTTTTGCACAATTATTTTTTATTTTTTATTTTAATTAATATTTAATTTTTAAAATAATTAATAATTCTACAATAATTATTTTTTTAATATTTTTATTTTAATTATAAAAAAATAGGAAAAATATTATAATAATTGACAAATTAAATTAATAATATTATAATTAAAAAATAAAGGAGAAAAATATGTTTGCAATTTATTGGGTTTATTATTTATTAGGTTTAATAATGTTGCCCGGCATTATTTTGGGCATTTGGGCAGAAATTAAAGTTTACACTAATTTTAATGAATATAATAAAATTGAAACTAAAACTGGCAGAAAAGCAAAAGATGTGGCAAGATATATGTTAGATGGTGCCGGTTACACGGAAACACAAATTACATCAATTAAAGGTGAATTGACAGATAATTACAATCCGCAAACGGACACTGTTTCACTTTCAAGTTCGGTTTACAACCAAAACAGCATTGCCGCAATTGGCGTTTGCGCACACGAAATTGGCCATGTTTTTCAGCATAAAGAAAAATATTCGCCAATAAGAATTCGCAATGCTTTGGTGCCAGTTATTAATTTTACAGGCTTCTTTATTTGGCCATTGCTTTTTGTTGGTTTAATTATGGAATTATTTTACGTTGGCACAACGGCAGATGTGTTTTTATATATAGGCGTTGGGCTGTATGCGTTAAATGTAATTTTTTGCTTAATAACCTTGCCAATAGAATTAAACGCCAGCAAGCGCGCATATAAAATGCTTGCCGCCACAAGCGAAATGGACGAAGATGAACTTATGGGCGTTAAAAAAGTTTTAAATTCCGCTGCATTAACTTATGTTGCCTCGCTTGTAACTTCAATTTTATCCTTATTAAGGCTGGTTATGTTAATTTTCTTTGTAAGGGACAGGAATTAACGAATTATCCTTTTTGCCCTAATTTGCCCAAATTTAGTGCTAACTTCATAAACATGTGTTTTTAAATAATTTGCATATTTTAAAAGGTTGTTGTGCTTATTTAAAATTGGCACGGTATCTTTTTTTGTTATTTTTGTGTGCGAAATATCCAGCATAAAACAATCCATGCAAATGTTTAAAATTTTGCACTCTGCCCCATTCAAACGCAAATTAAACCCAATAAGGCGCATATCCAAGCCGTCAGCATAGCCAAGCGGCACAACGGCAACCCGCATGGGTCTATCTGCCACCGCCCGGTAGTTATACCCCACAAGATTGCCCGAATGCACATGGTTAATTTGCACAATTTTGCTGTAAATTGACGCCACCGGCTTAAACGGGGCGCTATCATTTAAATATAGCCCAAAGCCAACTCTAACCATATCAAAATTATGGTTAAAGGCGCGGTTAACTTCGCTGTTATCCGCGTGAATTATTGGCTTAAACCCCATATAATGCGCCAAGTTAACAAACTTAACAAATTTTTTTGTTTGCAAATTAACTAAACTATCTGCCGTGGCATAATGGGTAAAAATGCCCTCTAAATTTATGTTGCTGTTTTTAATAAATTTAAGTGCCAAATAAAATTTTTTTAAACTGTTAAAACCATATCTATTCATGCCGCTGTTAACTTTTAAATGCACATTAATTTTTTTGCCAAATTTTATTGCTTTTCTAACGTCTTTTAGGCTTGAAAGAGTGTAAGAAAAATTGTTGCCCCCAAGTTCAAACGGGCCAACAATAAGAATTTTTTTGTTTGTGTATTTATTTAACTTTTTAGCTTCATTAAGGGTGGCAACGCCGTAATAATCTATTTTTTTATCAACAATTTTAACCACCTGCTTGGCGCCAATGCCATAGGCGTTTGCCTTAACCATGGCGCAAATAAGTGCGCTTTTGTTTTTCTTTTTAATTGCCTTTAAATTGTTAATTAAATTGGCTTTGCTTATATAAAATTTATTAAACACATATTTATATATGTAAATTTAGTCTTTTTTTCTACTAAATTCACAGCCACAATAATCTTGCCTATAAATGCCCAAGTTTTTGCAAATTTTAATGCTGTTTAAATAGCCATCTTCCTTTTTAAAATCGGCATGCAAAAATTTAACGCCATATTTGTTTTGCAGTGCCTCCCCCGTTTTGTTAATAAACTGAGCATCTTTATGCGGGCTTATTGAAAGCGTTGTGGTAACCACATCATAATTATTTTCCGCCGCATATTTAAACGCCATTTCCATGCGTTGGGCAATGCAAAGTTGGCAACGGCTGCCGCCCTCTTTTTCTTGCTCTTTGCCCAAAACCAAATGCAAAAATTCGTTATGATTATACCCTAAATCCACCACCTTAACGCCAAGTTTTAAAAATTCATTTTTCCTTAAATCGAACTCGGCTTGCGGATAGATGTTTGGGTTATAAAACAAATAAGTTATATCAAAATATTGGCTAATTTTTTCAATAACAGCGGAAGAACACGGCGCACAACAACAATGCAAAACTAGTTTTGGCTTGCCACCAAAACTAGTTATTTCTTCATGCATTAATTTGTTGTAATCAATTTTCATATTGATATTATAGCACTTTAAATTAATTTGTCAAGATAAAGGTTAAAGTTATTTCCAAACTTTCTTCGGCATTTAATTTGTTGCCGGCAAGCTTTATTGTGCATTCATTTTTTTCAAACTGGGCGGTTAAAATTTGCCCTGCAAGTTCTGCCTCGACATCGTTAACAGTAACGCTTGGTGCCTCGTTAAACAGTGCTTCAAAATAGGCTAAGTTAACATTTAAAGTTGTATCACCATCAACATCTTCAAAAACTGCAATAGAATAATTATATTCATTTTCGTTTGCGGTTTGCTGATAGTAAATATTAAATTTTACCTCCTGCCCATCATTTAACAATTTAACATAATTTTCATTGCTGTTTGTAAACACAATCATTTCGTTAGAATAATCATCGCCCGTCCAAGAATCTAAATTTCCAACAACCGCCCCTATTGCGTACATAACATAACTGCTTTGCAATGAGTTATCCACCGCAACATTTGCAAAAGGCAAATCATAAACTTCGCCGTTAAACAATGGAGTTGCAACCTTGCCCGCCTCTGTGTAATAAGACGAATTGAACACAAAGTTTTTGTTTTCATCATAGCCGTAATGCAAGTCAATTGCCACATTACCTTGCAAGCCAACTGCCAGCCCAACCACGGTTTTGTGATAAATTGCGTTAAAGTAATTGCTATCCGAATTCAAAGTGTAAACATTTTCAATATTTTCAAACCAATATTGTAGGGCGTTGTTAGAAATTGTGTTGTTTTCAAGCAACTTAAACTCGTTATTCCCAACATAGGTTATTTGGTTATCAGGAATTGCAATTATGCTATCGCTATAAACGGTGTTAGTGCCAGTTGAAGCACTGGTTAAATATGATTTTGGATAAACCGAACCAGCAATGCCGCCTGTGTATAACGCAAACAAATTGCCATCAAACGTGCAATTAACAATATTGCCGTTAATGTTTCTGCCCACAATGCCGCCAACAATTGAGTTATCATCTGTTTTAATAATATTGATATTTGCCGCACTATCAATAACCAGCCCGCCTAAATTTAAGCCCACAATGCCGGCGCTAACCCGGGTTGAATTTGCAAAAATGTCGTTAGCTGTTGCATTAATTGTGCAGTAGCTTATAACCCCACGGTTTTCGCCCACCATGCCTGCTGCATATTGCAAGCCGGATAGATAGCCCAAATTTAGCGTAATGTTGGCGTTAGATATTTTAACGCGTTCGCCAACCAAACCGAATGCCGAGCCAACATTTAAGCCGTTAACCGAAACATTATTTAAATTGATGTTGCGTATTTCAAAATATTTATCTTCATTAATATTTCTTGCATTGTTAACATTGTAATTGCTATAGTCATAGCCATCAACAATGCCCGCAATGCCGCCCGAATAGAACACCATATCCAAGTTAGAAGAAACTTCACTGCCATTATTTTTAGATAGATATAGGTTATATCTGTTGGTTTGGCTAAATTCGTATGCACTAAAGATATTTAGGTTAGAGGTAATGTTTTCAATATCAAATTGCCCGCGAATAACACCCGCCAAAGCACCAACCGCGTTTCCGCCATTAATAACGTTGTTATCCCCATTGCTTGAGCCAAGCGTGATGTTATAAAGGTTAAAGTTTTCCACAATGCCTGCCAAAACGCCAACCGCTGTGGTTTGTTGGGCTTTAATGGAATTTACATTTAATGTTACATTGCTTATTGCGTTAATAATGTTAACATCTTGCCCGCCAACTATTTGCTTAAACAAACCAATTGAACTTAGGCTATCAGACGAATACAACAAAATGTTGTCAATTGTCATGTTGTTGCCCTGAATATTGCCACTAAATGTTTTTGTGCTAGATTTTGGCATTTGATCACCAAAATCCAAATTGCAAATTAACCTATAATATTTATTTAAATATGCATCGTTTTCGTTTGCCAAATAGTCGTTCCAGCCGTTAATGTCGTAAATTAAAATTGGGTTATTTTTATTGCCATAGCCATTGTTATTTAAGGTAAACAGCCCAGTTGCCGGGTCAACATCCACCCGCCTTAAGCCATAATAGCATAATTCGTCATTATGTTCATAGGCGTCGTATGTAACGGCATCTAGCGTGCTAACAAGCTGTGGCGTGCCGCTTGAAATTGTCCACACCGAACTAACATTATCACCAAACAAGAAGTTGGTGTATTTTTCTTTATTGGCAAGCTCGGTAGGGGCAATTTTTGTAACAACTTCGTTGCCGCTAACAATATCCGAATTAATTTCATAACAATCTATTAATGTGCCCTTGTTTTCACGCAAACGGGAAATAAACATATCAATAGCACGCCAATCGGCATGCACGCCATTAGTAACAAAGCTGTAACTTGTTTGAATTGTGCCCGATTCGTTATTTGCAACAAAGCCCGAGAATGATGCTTGGCTATTAGACATTGTATCCACAATTGAATAGCAATTAGAAATTACACTTGAATTGTGGTAAACAAAGCCGGCAAATTCGTAGTTAGATTCAATATTTTCAAATGGCCTGCCATTTATTGTTGTGTTGGATATGTTAGCAAAGCACATCGAAACCTCGCCGCTGTTATTAACAACAAAGCCAGCAACATCAATTGTTTTGGCAGCACCAGTAAAGGCATAAATCATGCCCGAAATGTTAATTGATGTGGTTGAATAATTTTCGGTTGCGCTTATTTTGTAATTTTGAATTGCGCGGTTTGTTGCAAAGCTTTGGCTTGCGTCAAACTGGCTTGAAATTATGCGCCCGCTGCCGCCATTTACATAAGCCAAACCGCCAATGTTGGCATGCGCAAACATACCCAATTTGCTTGTTGAGTGTGTTATTGTGCCATTATTTTCTGCCACAATGCCGCCCATGTTAAAGTCGGCATAAATTTTGCCGCCGTTTTCGTCGTTATAACTTGCTTCAAACGCAACATAGCCAGAAACGGTGCAGTTTGAAATTGTTCCATCATTAACTGCCGCCACCCCGCCAAAGCTTGCGTTAACATATTCCACACTTGCGCTAGTAAACAAATTTTTATAAGTTATGCTATTTAATCGTATATTTTGCCTATCAATATAGCCCAAGGTGTAACCATTTAAGTTATCCCGCTCGGTTATATAAATAACTTCTAGGTTAACAACAATCATGTTAGAAGGAATTCTTTCAAACAGCCCAACTGTAACATTTTGTTCGTTAAATTCACCAAAACTATGAATAATAATTCTTCTGCCATTGCCGTCAAACACAATTTGCCCATCGGCATCGCCAACTTCTAATGGCGCAAAGTTAAATAGGTTAAGGTCGTTGCCCAAAACATAATAACCCGGTGCAAAAGAGGTTGAAAGTAAATCTGCCTCATCCGTAATAACATCTGGGTGAATGCTTGAGGTTAAATTTACAAAATTAAGGTTAAAACTGTCAGTATATGTAATGTTTTCCGCATTTTCATCCCCCATGCCAAGTTCCCATTGATTATTAGTTAAGTGCATTGGCAATGTTAAATTTAACACTGTGCTGCCGGTTAGGCTTTTTACTGTTAAAACATTGTTTTCAAAAGTTAAATCGGCATTAAGTGGGTCAAACTTCAAATATTCGCTTGCATTAATTGTGTTATTATTTAATGCGTGCAAAATGTTGTAAATATTTTCGTTTATTGCCCGCGTGCTGCTATCCTCACGGTAGGTTTGGTTAAAGAAGCCGTTATTGTAATAACTTATATCCTGCGGTGCAAAGTAAAATTCCAGTTTTGTTGGCGTGTTAAAGTTGCCGTAAATTTCTTTGCCCGTGCTGCCCGTACGGCTGTTGCTAACGCTTATGTTGTGAATAACAAAATTTACAATTTTTAGTTTAATTTGCTCACTAGCCTCATCAAATTGGCCGTTGGCTTGTGTTGCCCTAGTGGTGGCTGTTATAATTAAAGTTCTATTTAACAATATTATGTTGTTAGTTTTATAATGCAAAGTGTAAAAGCCATCACGCGTTTGTTCAATTTCAAAATAATTGTTGGCGTCTTCCGCATTGTTTTCAAAACTCAAACTGAAATTAACCGAGTTTGCGTCCGCATTTAAAGTTTCTGCCCTTAAATAAGTATCCACACCCAAGGCAGAGTAAAAGTTGCTGTTTTCGTTTTGCTTTTCCGTGCCATTAGGGTTGCGATAATATAAATGAATTTCTGGCAACATTCTAACACTTATGGTGTAATAATTTTGTTTTAACAATGTGCCATCATTTAAATATGCCTTAACGCGAACTTCATGCAAGCGGGAACTATCGTTAATGCTAACCCTAGTTTCCACAAAAATGCGGTTTGTATCCTGCTGCTTTTGAAGTTTTATGCCAAAGCCATCGCTAGAAATAGTTTCTGCCTCTTGCACACGGTTGCCGTTCACTCCGTCCAATTGACGGAAAGCTATTAGGTTGCCGCCAGATAAATCGTCAATTTCAAGATAATCGTAATATCCGTTAAGTGGATCCATATCAATAACAATAAGGCCCCTTTCATTTTGGCGCAAAACAGGGGATTTTTCAATATCCTTATGCCCATCAACAATATTGTCAGTGTACAAATAGTTTTCTATTATAATATTTGCAATTCTTTCTGGCAAAATTCTGTAATGCGCGGTGGTGGAAACTCCCTCTATGCCAAAGGTTACATCCACCTCTTGCGCGGTGGTAAAATCTTTAAGCCTAACAACTGTTACATTGTAGGTTAACATTTGCCTGTTGTTTCCCGCATCAAAGTTGGAACTAACAAACTGCAAGCCAAAACTAATGTTTTCATTTGCAACTGAGTTATCTTGGCTTGTGCCCTCACCAGAAATGCTAAATTGCTTTGTAATTTGCACTGGGTCAATTTCTTCATCCGTTGTTATGTAAATTGTTAAAGATGACCTATCGCTTGGATATAAATTTTGATTATTTACGCTAGAATGCATGCTTGTTGCACCTTTGCTTGCGCACAAATTAAAGGTAAAGTTTTGCTTAACTTCGTCTATGGTGTTGTAAACTTTAACAACGCTATCCCCCACATTTAATTGAATGTATGGAGTAACGATAAATTTAAATTTGCCCTCAAAATAGCTATTTACTGTTACGCTAAACACTGAAGCTTCGCTAATGTCTATTGTAGTGCTTGCGCCATCAAACTTAAGCGCGTTGCCGTTAATTGAAAGAAAGTTTGCAAAATTTGCCTCTTTCCCAACATAAGTTACTTCAACTTTTAGGCTTGGGTTGGCAATTGTAGAGTAGCCCGCCGCACTTTTAAACGAAACATAAAATTGTTTGCTGCCGGCCTTAACAATTTTAACATCTCCATCTTTTGTTATATTGTTTTCAATTGAACTGTTGGAAACATAAAATTCATCCCCAAAAGGAAGGGTTACAATTATGTTTATTTTCGTTTTAATTGCAGGGTTAAAGGCAGAAGCAATTGTTAACACACAATTGCCCGCCCCTCTAACGGTTAACGTGCCATAAGAAACGCGCACAATATTGTCGTTAGAAGAAGTTGCTGTTACCCTAACGCTTTCAAGCAAATCTGGTTTGGCAGCAATGCTTAATAAATTTAATATGCTATAACTATTGCTGTGCAAAGCATCTTCAACTGTGTAATAATACAAATGCAGTGTGTTGGAAACTTCTTTATTTTCAACATCTGTTAAAATGTAATTATCTTTTGTTGTTGCAACAAGTGTTTGTGGCATAAGCTCAAAAATTGGCTTGCCGTTTAGCTCAACATACATGTATCCGCCATTTATATTGGCGTTGCCGCCCCAGTTTGTAATGCTTGGATAGTTGGTTGTTGGCTTTATGCTAAAGTTATCCTCGCCGCCTTCATAAGTTACCACGCTGTTAATGTCCATAAGTCTATTATACACGCGGTTAAATATTGAATAATTTGCATCCGTTTCAGTCGCAATAATAAGGCCCTCCACCCCGTATGTGTTAGAAGGGTCAATTGCTGTTGCGTTATCAATTTTGCCCATGAAATAGGCGTCTAAAATTAAGGAAATGTTGGATGAGTTTACAACCAAGCCTGCCGTGTTGCTTTTGCCGGAAACATAGGCATTTACGCTGCAACTAATTACTGCACAAGCGTTTGAAGAGCCAGAATTTACCACCGATGTTAAATTGCTTGTTGCACCACCCACTATGCCGCCAACATTTGTGTTGCCTAAAATATCTGGGTTATCAAAGGTGTTAACCTCTTCACCATAATTCCATTTATAACTCATAACCGAGCAGAAAGCAAACACACCATTGGTGCTGCTGCCCGCAATGCCACCAACATTGCTTGTGCCAGAAACCGATGCGCCCGCAACAATTTGGCAATAAGTGTTGTAATAACTGCCGCCCAAATCAAGCCCAACCACGCCGCCAACATTGTTTGTGCCTAAAACGGTTACGCTGGAAATTGAATTTTTTATTAAAAAGTTTTCATACTTGGCATTTTCCACAATTATGCTGGATAAATTACCGTTGTCAATTTCAAAGTTAACTGTTTTTGCCGTGGTTTCGTTTTTACCAATAATGCCGCCAACATTGTTTGCCCCGTCAATATGACCCGAGGCAACTAAGTAGTTAACAGCATTGGTGTTGTAGCCAATCACCCCGCCGACTGCACTGTTTTGGTTAGTTAAGCCTTGCGCCAAAATGGTTGTGTTTGCAATTGAACCGGCATTGTTTATGCTAACGCCAAATTCAACCTTGTTTGCCAATGTGTTTGCCAAGTTAAGGTTAATTGTCTGCGCGTTACAGCCAACAACACTGCCCTCATTTTTGCCAACAAGCCCACCAAAATACACCTCTTTGCCGCCTGCCAAACTTATGTTGCCGCTAACACCAATAATTTGATTGGACGTATATTTAATTTCGCTTTTATTAACACCAACAAGCCCGCCAAAATATGCCTCGTTATTTCCATTAAACGAGTTATTTATGCTTGTTATGCTTACTGTAACATTTTCTAGTGTGCCTTCGTTTTCACCAACAATGCCCAAAGTTAAAACATTGTTGCTAGTTATGTTATAGCCATATTCCACAACAAAATTGATGTTGGAAATATTGCCGCGGTTGGTTGTAAATAGGTTTTGCCTATTTTCATTTAGCTTAATGCCAAAAACAGAATAATCATAATAAACAACCTGCTCCCCTGTTGCATCATAATCGCTTGTTAACCCGCCAGAAAAATTGTTAATAACAAAATCTGTGTTAGATAAATTAATGTTGTTCATTAACTTATAATGTTTGGTAGGGTCCGAATTTATATCCTTAAATTCATCCGCAGTGTAAATTAAATAAGGGTTAATTGCACTTCCGTTAGATAATATTAAATCCACAACCAAATATGCGTTTGAATGGCTATCCATTAAAAGCTCATTAACATTGCTTATTGATGTGCCAATTGGCATTTTTAAAGCGTCGGTTGCAAAAATGTAAAGTTTTAAGTTAACAGTTGTGCTGGCAGAGGTTACAACATTTAATTTATCACCTTTCACAGCCACAATGTTGCTATCCACATGCCCGTTTTGATCTGTAACCACAAGCGTTATGCCTTCGTGCGTAACATCGCCCGTTTCAGCCTGATTTTCTGCCACAATTTGATATGTTGCATTTGTGCTGCCAAACTTTAAATTTAATGTTGGCACGCCGTTTCTATCTTTAAGCCCAGATGTAAATAATGAGGCACCTTCAATTATGGTGTTATATCCGTTAACCACCACTCTATCCGTTACCACCGGCGTTAAAATTTGCACATTTATAGGGAAGCTGAATACGGTGTTAAATTGCTTAATTATAACCCGCAAAACAATGCTATCTTGCTCGTAAAAATGGAGTGTGCCGCCATTTTGCTGCTGGTTAGTTATTTGAACATTTTGTGGGTTTTCACTATCACTAGTAAAGGTAACTTTATATTTGTCACCAGTCCCTTGCTGATAAGCCTGAACATAATTCCACAAATTTTCGTCACTTAATGTGGCGTGTATTTCCTGTTCGCTTAATGCCTTGTTATAATGGCCCAAATCGTTATTGGCGTAAACTTCAACATAATTTGGCACGTTTAATGTTATGTCATCATAAGAAATTTCATCAAAAATGAAGAATACAATATCTTTTTCAAAACTTGTTGTTTCCGCCTCGGTTAAAATGTCCGAATACTGGCGCACGTACACCTTTAAAGTTAACACAACATAGTTAATTTGCCCGTTAACAATGGTGCCGCGAATGAAATTTATTAAAGCGGAATCGGCTAGTCCATCTTCAATTTTTAAATATTCTTCAACATTATCCTCTGTTATGTTTTCATTGCCTTCATAATTTGCCACGCTAAAACTATAGCTTTTAATTATGCTGGTGTTTGTGTATCGGTTAGAAATATCAAAATTTATGTTTAGACTGCTGCCGCTTGCAACAATGTAATCGGCAACAAAAGGGATATCTTCATTATAATCTGCCAGCGGATCATTTTTAAATGCAGTTGCATTGTTTTCTATGTGCAAATTGTAATTTATTAAGTCAGCACTAGTAAAATCGTCATAAACTTCAAGTTCAAAATCTTTAACAAAGCCATTGCCTTGGGTAAAACGAATTACATATTGCCCAACATCCGTATCTTTATTAAACACTAAAATTATGGCATTGTCCACACTGCCGGCACTGTTATATTCATATGTTATTGTTGTGTTAATTGGCTTTAAAGAACTGCCAAAATTTTTGCCAATTCCATCAGATTTTTCCCACTGCTTAATTTTTAGCGGATTATTTTCTCCCCCAATAACAGAAACATTAAAATTTATAATGCCAATATTGTTAACGGCATTGCCGCCCCTTAATATTGCGGATAAATATAATATATATGCGCCGTTTTCGGTTGCGCTATCCTGCCCATTTTGTGTGGCCAAATAAATTTTATTGTTGTTAACATATTTATTTGGAATAAGGCTTGTGCCAGTATCTGCCCCATTTTGAACAAGCCTGCCCGCGCTAACATTAATATCGCCAACGCCCGTTTCGTAATTAAAATTTATGCGCAATTTAATTGTAACGGCAGTGGATAAATATGTTAATTTAGAACTTTCATCAAAAACATTAAACGCCTCTATATAAAGGCCACTGTCATTCCCCATTAATGCCCCGTTGTAAACCGCCTTAATATAAATTCTATCCGCATCGGTAAATTCTTCAGAAACCAACTTGTTGGTGGTTGAATCAAAATAAAATTTCATGCTGGTGTCGTTAACATAAAACTCCATCATATATTTGTTGGTTCTAACATATTGGCCATTAAAGTTTTCGTTTATTAAATTTGCATATTCACTTTCAAAATTGCTGCTGGTGTAAATGTGGTTTGTGCCGGTTAACAAATCTGCAATATAGGCATTAATATATTTAGGCTCTATGCCTATGCGCAATTTTCTTAAGGCAGAAACACTGTTGGTGCTTGGCGTAAAAACAAATTTTGCGCCCAAATTGCTAAAATTTTGGTCGTTTTCATAATAATCGTATAAAGGGTTTGCCACATTAATAATGCCATTTTCTTCGGTTAAAACATTATCCTGCATAGAAACAGTTATTTCGCTTGGCTTATATTCACTTTTAACCTCAAACGATTTAGAAACAATGTTAATATCCCCAACACAATTTTTTGGCTTTAACCCAAGAGTTATTAAAATTGGGTTAAAATTATTAACATCGGCATGAATGGTAAAATAGTCATCATCAGTAGGCGCAATAACATTTTCAGGATAAAAATATTCATATCCCGCATTGTTTAGCCCAAAATTGAAATAATCTTTAAGTGTTTCACCATCGCCATCATAAACAAGTTTAACCCTAATGTTGTTTAGGGTGGAATCATCTTTATTGTGTGCCAAATCATAACTGGTGTTGGAAATTAAAATAATTTGTTCGCCATTTTTTAAATTTTCATTATGCAATTCGTCCGCTTCAAGTGATAGTTTATCTTCTTCCAGCGTGTTAACAAACACAAAATTAACTTTAACAGCCGGATATTCTGTTGGCGTATAATCTTTTAAATAAGTTACAGGATACAGTTCAATAGGGTCAGATTTCGTCTCTTCAGTAATATCAAAGCCAATTATGTAAGGTTCACCCTCAACAACTTCGGTAACGAAAAGTGGGTTATCCATATTGGTGGATTTAAAATATATTTTATCCGTGCAATTGGCAACAGAGCCATTATAAAACAAGTTAAACAGCAGGTTGGCGTCAATAAGCTTTTGCCCGATGGTGGAAAGCGAAATTATGTAAGTGCTTATGTTTGCAGATTTTAATTTTAAATTATCCGACTTCAATTTTATGTTAAGCGGAATAGATTCCATTTTATTTGAAGCCATGTGTTTAACATATAATCTACCATTAGAAGGGGTTTTTGCAGTAATATCCACATAACACATATCGTTTTGAAAAACATAATTTTTAACATCAACTGTGTTGTTAAGAGAATAAATTAAAACATCGCCAATATCCTCACTATTTATGCCTTCAAATGTAACCGCAATGCGCATGCTGTTATTGGTGTTACTTTCGCTAGAGTCTATAACAAACTCAACACTATCAAGCCTTTCCCCATTGGTGTTGCAAAAATACATTGAAAGGTTTTTATATTTATTTTCACCACACGCGGAAAAAACAAGGCAAACAAATAGCGAAATAATTATAAAAACACCACTTAATATTTTTTTCATTTTATCCCCTTAATTAATTTAACCTAAATGCTACAAAATATTTTAATTAATTAATATTTAATATTATAAAAAATATTGTAATAATTTGTCAAATAAAAAAAATGCTCATATTTAATTTTTTTTAAGAATATTCTAATTAAGGTAAAATTATGGAACATGCAGAAATTAAAAAAGAACAAATATTAAATTTAATTAACAAACAAAATTTATCTATAACGGGAACAAAAAAAATAATAAGTTTAAATCCTAATTTAATTCAATTAGATACAGTTTTTGGCGGAGTTGTTATAACTGGCGAAAAATTAGAATTAATTAAATTAGACAACGATTTAAACAAAGCGGAAATTGTTGGCAATATAAAATCTATTAAATATTTAGAAGGCAAAGTAAAAGAACCTTTTTTTAGGAAAATTTTTAAATGATTTTTATAAGTTTTAATCAGTTTAATTGTTTTTTAATATTTATTTTTTTAGGAATATTTTTTGCATTAATTTTTAACATTTTAAATTTATTATTTTTAATAAAAAAACAAAAAATTTTTTTAAAAATCATTTTTGAAGGCATTATTTTTAGTTTTTTTTCAATTTTTTTTGTAATTTTTTTAAATTTTTATAATTTTGGTAAATTTTCTTTGTCACTTGTTTTGGCCACCGTTGTTGGATATATTTGGCACAAAAAATTGTTTGCTAAATTATTTGATTTTTTGCAAACTAAATGGTATAATATTGTTATAAAAAATTTTAAAAACAAAGGAAAGCACAATGGAAAATCGAAATTCAAAAAAAGTTAAATTGTTTTTGTTTTTGGCGGTTGTGGCCGTGGTGCTGCTTGTTATTGTTTCAATAGTTCAAATTGTTAATTTGCACATTGCAAACGAACAGCTAAAAGAAAAGCAAAAAGAGTTAGATAGATTATATGAATTGCATGAATATTATGAAAACAAGCAGTCTTAAAAATTTAGGGGTAAAAAATGATTATAACAATTACAGGTAAGCCATGCAGTGGCAAAGGTGACGTTAGCAAACTTTTTGCAAAAAAATATAACTTTAAACGCGTTTCTACTGGAGACATTTTTAGGCAGGCCGCCGCAAAATGCAACTTAGAGATTAACGATTTTTTAAATGATAAGCGCGTTAATGCCGTTGATATGGAGGTTGACACTAACATTAAAAATTTGGGTGAGCGCTGCTTGAATGAAGATATTATTATAGATAGCAGGTTGGCTTGGTATTTTATTCCACAATCGTTTAAAGTGTTTTTGGATGTTACTTGGCACAATGCCGGCAGGCGCTTGTTGGGTGCCAATAGGGAACAAGAGCAAGCTGGTTCATTAAAAGAGGCCGTTGCTAAATTAAAAGACCGTTGGACTACTGAAAATTCTAGATATCACAAACTTTATAAAACTGACAATTTAAAGCGTAAAAATTACAATCTCGTTATTAAAACGGACAAACTATCTGTTGAACAAATTGTACAAAAAATTTATTTGGAATATAAAAAATTTATGCAAAACGCATAATTTTTTTTATTTTTTTGCTTTCAAATAAGGGTTATCAAAATTTTTTTTGTTTTCTTGTCTTGCCCTAGCAATGGCAAACTCGCCCTCGTTAATATCATAATTTATTGTGCTGCCCGCAGCAATAAAAACATTATCTTCAATTTTTAGCGGAGCAATTAAATTGCAATTAGAGCCAACAAAAACGTTATCTCCCAACTGGCACTGTTGTTTTATTTGCCCATTATAATTGCAAAACACCACGCCGCACCCCAAATTGCAGTTTTTGCCAATGGTTGCATCCCCCACATAAGTTAAGTGTGCCATTTTCGAGCCGGCGCCAATAACGCTATTTTTAATTTCAACAAAATTGCCTATTCTACAATTTTCATCACAAATTGTGTTGTCCCTAATATGTGCAAACGGCCCCACCCTACAATTGTTGCCAACAAACGAATCTTCTATTCGGCTGGATATTATTACAACATTTGCCCCAATTTTTGCATTTTTTAAGTTGGTGCAGCCAGAAATTTCGCAATTATCTAAAATAACACACTCCCCTTCAATGGTAACACCCGGTTCAATTTTTACATTTTTGCCTATTTTTGCCCGGCTGTCTATAACAATGTTTTTTGCCAAAAGTTCGTTTTTATCCAAATTGTTATCATAAATTACATATTTCATAACAATATATATGTTTTTATTTTTAAAACTTTGCAAAAATTATCTTGCTATATTTTCAAAATTTTGTATAATATTAATATGGAAAATAAAATTGTGTCAGTTAAAGATAGTGCGTTGGCGTTTATAATTGGGTTTTTGCTTTGCCAAACAACAGCTTTTGTTTTTATGCTGGTTGGCATAACCATTTGCCGCGTTTTAAAATTTGATGTTTCCAGTTTTGAAATGTTTTTAAACACAAGTTATGGCTATTTGTTATCTGTAATTGTGCTTAATGCAACCATAATTGGCATTTTTGTTTATTTTAACAAAGGCAAACAAAATAAAATAATTGAAAAGCCAAAAGCTAACAAAATTTTAATTTACTTTTTACTTGCCGTTGCCTCATTTTTTGCTTTAAGCCCAATTATTAATTGTGTAGATAGCCTTATAAGTAAATTAAACATTGAATTAAATGTTATTCCTTACGAATTAACACCATTAAACATGTTTGTTTCAGTGTTTTCGTTGGCAATAATTCCCGCCATATGCGAAGAATTGTTGTTTAGGGGGTTAATTTTTAAAGGTTTAAAATCGGGCGGCAAAGCATTTTCAATTATAATTTCGGCCGTTATGTTCAGCCTGTTTCACTGTGCAATTGAGCAAACAATTTATCCGCTTTTAATTGGCTTAATGTTAGGTGTAATAATGTATTATGAAAACAACATATTATATTGTATTACCGTTCACTTAACCAACAATTTGTTATCGCTAATAATTTCTTACTTTAACATTTCACTAAGTTTTAACCATTTCACATTTTATTTACTTGCCGTAGTTTTGGCTATAATTTTCCTTGCTGTTGTGCTGTTTTTTACATTTAAAAACAACAAAAACACAAAACTAAATTATAATAAGCAAGATTATGTTTATTTAAACATATCTTTAATAATAATGATTTTGATTTGGTTTGCTATTAATATTTCGAGATAATAATGAAAAATTCTAAATTTAAAAAAATTTCTTTAATATATTTCATTTCAATGCTATGTGTGGCAGGCGTTTTTGTGCTTGGCGCGTTTAACATTTTAACCGATGACATAATTTCAACCTTAGTTATTCAAGTTATGGTAATGTTTGCCCTGCCGTTTTTGTTATATACATTGTTTGTAAGCAAAAGCGCCAAACAGACTTTATCCGATGCGGGGTTTAAAAAAATTTCTTTAAAAACAGTTTTAATTTGCTTTCTTTTGGGCATAACGCTTTATTTTGTAAACAATTTTGTGGCAACATTTTTTCAAAATTTAATTGCCCTATTGGGTTATGAAACAATTGGCAGTTCAACCACCGTTGCTATAGATTATAAATTTTATTTAACCGAATTTGTTTTATCCACCATTTTGCCCGGTTTTTGTGAAGAATTTTTGCACCGCGGGCTATTATTAAACGCAAATAAAAACACGGGCAACACAAGATATTGTTTAATTATTTCTTCCCTTCTATTTGGGCTTATGCATTTAAGCATAAAGCAGTTTTTCTATGCGGCAATTTTAGGCGCACTAATGGGCTATGTTGACATAAAAGCAGATAGCATTTACCCAAGCATGATAATGCATTTTTGCAACAACTTTTTAAGCAGTTATTTTTATTACGGCCCAAAATTAAATTGGCCGCTTGCCATTTTTGTGGATAAAATTATAACCATGCTATATGCAAACATATTTATATTTATTTTATCTGCAACAATTTTTGTTAGCTTGCTAATTCTTTTATACATCTATTTAGTTAAACTTATTATTCATGATAGGCTAAAACGCAATATGCAAAAGTTTTTGTTAGAATTGGAATTGGAAAACTTGCCAATAGAAGAAGCACAAGCAAAAATTAATCAGGCAAACATCGTTTTAAAACAATCTGCCAGCATGCATTTAAACACGGCGGAAAACAACAAAAAACTGGGCTTTAAAGAAAATATTTTTGTAATAAGTGCATTTGTTTTAGGTGGGCTTATAACAATTTGCACCTTTATTTGGGGGATAATTTAATGCTAAAAATTAATTTAATTTGCGTTGGGGACATTAAAGAAAAATATTTGTTAGACGCCATAAACGAATACTCTAAGCGACTAAGCCGCTTTATTAAGCTAAGAATTGTGGAAATTAAAGAAAATGTTAGCAAAACTAACAACGCAAATGACATTCAGTCCGCATTAAAAAAGGACGCATTGGAAATTAAAAAACATTTAACAAATTATAACATTTGTTTGGATATTTTTGGCAAAATGTTAACTAGCGAAAAATTTGCCGCGCACATTCAAAAATTAAGCTTAAAAACAAGCGAAATAAGTTTTATTATAGGTGCATCTAACGGCCTTGCGGACGAAATTAAAAATTTGTGCAATGAAAAAATTTCATTTTCATCTTTCACCTTTCCGCACCAACTTATGCGCGTTATATTTTTAGAGCAACTTTATCGCGCTTTTACAATAATTAATAACATTGCCTATCACAAATAGTTAAACAAATTCATATTAATTTTTAGTTAATATGGAGGCAAAATGACATATCAAGAGTTAATTGGCAAAATTGTGGCACTTCAAGATGAGGGGCTGGAACTTTTTAATGCGGGCAAATCGGTGTTGGGCAAAAACATTTTGGCAACCCATGTTGGAGATTATTCCGGCACACAAATTTTAATTCAGGGCGGCATACACGCGCGAGAGTATATAACGTCGCTTCTTATGGTGGAGCAGGCACGCAATCTGTTTTTAAACAACCTTGTGCACGGCGGCGGCATTTATTTTGTGTTTTTGGTTAACCCTGACGGCGCAGAAATTGTGCTGGACGGCATAAATGCTGTTAATTGCGAAATAACAAAGCAATATTTAACCCTGGCAAATGGCGGAAGTGAAAATTTTTCGCAGTATAAAGCAAATATTAATTTGGTAGATTTAAACACAAATTTTAACGCCGATTGGGGAGGCGGAAGCCAAAACGTTTTTTGCCCAGCAACCGAAGATTTTGTTGGCTTTTACCCCGAAAGTGAACGCGAGGTGCAATCGCTAATCAATTTCACCCTAAAAACCAAGCCGCTTTTAACAATTTCTTATCACAGCAAAGGCAATGTTATTTATTATGGCTTTGAAAACCAAAGCCCAGAAAATGTTGCGCGAGACCAATCCATTGGCGAAAGTTTAAGTGAATTAACCGGCTATCCGCTAATTTTTACTGAAAATTCCACGGGCGGATACAAGGATTGGTGCATTAATTCACTAAAAATTCCGGCTTACACAATTGAAGTTGGCGATAACAGCCTAGCTCACCCTATTGGGGAAGAAAATTTGCCAGAAATTTATATGCGCAACAAGGATGTGCCACTGTTGGCACTGGAAAAAGCAAAAGAATACGCGCAAAGTATTGACTTTTTAAGCCCAAATGTGCAAAATAAAGTTAAAGGACAAAATTATGGAACCAATGCAAAAAGCTACATCGCTAGGCTTAACCGCAAACTTGAAGGGCGAAATTCCGGTTGGCGCAGTTATTGTAAAGGGCAATAAAATAATTGCCCGGGCATTTAACACGCGTGAGGCGGACCAAATTGCCACCCACCATGCGGAAATTAAGGCGATTGAAAAGGCAAACAAAAAATTAAAATCTTGGCGGCTGGACGATTGTGATTTATATGTAACATTAGAGCCTTGCCCAATGTGTGCGGGCGCAATTGTTAATGCGCGCATTAAAAATGTTTTTTACGCGGTTAAGGATGATGAAAATGGCGGCATAACCCGCTTTAACATTTTAAATAAAACAATGAACCACACCACAAACGCCATTTGGCTTAAAGATTTTGAAGCAGAAAATAAAGAAATTATTAAAAATTTTTTTAAAGAAAAGCGAAAAAATAAAAAAAATTAATAATTTTTTAAAAAAATAAAAAACTCAAACGAGTTTTTTTATTTTACAATTAGTTTTAAATTATCGCTTGCCCTAAATGTTGGCGCGCGCCTTGCCTTAACAATGCTGGTTTTTTTTGTTACAAAGCTATACATGGGTTTGGATTTTATTTCACTAACCCTAAACTTGCCAAAATTGGAAAGCGTTACACTATCGCCGCGTTTTAGTGCGTCCTTAATTACATCTAAAATGGTGTCCAAGCAAAGTTTACAATCCTTTTTAGTTAAGCCGGATTTTAATTTAACAACATCCACAAATTCGTTTTTGTTCATAATCCCTCCGCAAGAATATTGCCCCAAAAACATTAAATTAATCAAAAATTATTTATTTTTTGTTTTAAATTTAAAAAACAACTTAAAATTAAACGCTTTAAGCACAAACAACGCCAAAAAATATGCAGCAATTCCACACAAAACTGCCAAAACTGTTATAAATGCCGAATTTTTTATTAATAAAATTGAAATCACAACAAAAAACATAATTAAATTAGCTAAAATTAATTTTATATAAAACTTTGCATCATTTTCTAGTTTAAAATAGCATTTAATTTCATATCTGTTTAAACAAAATGCGGTTAAATAGCAAAATGTGTTGGCAACTGCAAGCGCCAATATATTTAATTGGGCTGTTGGCAAAAATAAAACTTCTAACACAAATTTTACTATTACGCCAATTAACAAATTCCTTATTGCCACAAAACGCTCGTCAACTGCTTGCAAACAACTGGAATATAGTTGATTTATTGTTAAAAAAATTATCCCAACGCCTGAAAATAACATTATCATCGAAGCAATTTTTAACCCATTAAGCCCCATGCCATTTAGCCTGCTGCCATATAACACTGCAATTAATCTATCTGGGAAAAGGCTAAAAGCCAGTACGCACGGCACGGTTAAAATTAAAATTATTTTAATTGCCAAATTTATTTTTTTGCTTTGTTGCTGAGCGTTAATATTGGTTAGCGCGGGCAAAATTACGCTTGCAATTGAAAACGAAATTATTGTTGGCAGCGTTATTATGCTGGAAACCGCCCCGCTTTCCAACCCGTATAAAAATATTGCCACACTTTTGCTAAAATTTACGCTTAACAAATTAACAACAATTAAACTATCAACAAAACTGGCAATTGGCATAATTAAATTTGACAGTGTTATGGGCAAAATATCTTTTAAAATTAATTTTAATGGCAATTTTTCATTATTTTCAGTTGATTTTTCTTGTTTTTTATAAAAAATTAACAAAACAACAACCGAAATAATTTCGCTAATGTCAATGCTTATAATTGCACCAATAATTGCGGCAAGCAAACTTAATTTAATTAGCACCAAACTAAGCACCAAGCCCAACACCAATTTAACAAATTGTTCCAATATGTTTGAAAGCGCGCTGGGTGTAAAAAATTGTTTGCCTTGAAAATATCCCCTAAACACGCTTGCCGCACTAACAATAATTATTGACGGTGCCAAAATTATGTAGCATATTGAAATTTCCCCCGCACCTTGCAAATTTGCTAGCGCCGGGCTAAAAATAAACAAAATTGCGGTTAAAATTAACGATATTGTGCTTGTGAATATTAAACATTTTTTAATTATTGCCCTATCGTTATTTTTATGTTTTGCAATAACCTTGGAAATTGCCAACGGCAGCCCGCTTGTTGCCAGCACCACGCACAATGAATAAAGCGGAAAAATTAATTGATAAAGCCCAATGCCTTCTCCCCCCAAAATGCGCGTTAGCGCAATGCGATAAACCGAACTAAAAATTTTGGCAAGCATTCCGCCCACCGACAAAATTAATGCTCCGGTTAAAAAATTGTTGCGCTTCATAGCGTTATTTTTTGTAAAAATTAATTAAATTATTAATTTTTTGTTTAAAAGTTGCAATTTATTAATAATATTTGTAATTTTTTTTAATTTTTGATATAATTTTTTTATGAAATTTAAAAAATTTATTTATGCACTTGCCCCAATGGCGGGTGTAACCGATTTTGCGTTTAGAAAAATTTGTGCCGATTTTGGTGCAGACATGGTAGTTAGCGAAATGATAAGCATTAAGGCGCTTGAAAATAATAGCGACCGAACGCTTAAACTTTTGCGTGAAGAAAGTAAGGCCAAGCGCGCTTGCCAACTTTTTGGGCATGATGTTAATGCAATTGAAAAAGTGCTTAAAAACAAAGTTTTTGAAAATTTTGATTATATTGATTTTAACTGCGGTTGCCCCGCCCCCAAAATTGTTAAAAATGGGGACGGCAGCGCTATGATGAAAAATTTAGAAAAATCACGCGCGGTAATTTCCGCCCTCGTTAAGGCAAGCCCAAAGCCAGTGTCGGTTAAATTTAGGCTTGGCATCGATGGGAAAGAAAATTACATTGAATTTGGCAAAATGTGTGAGCAGTGCGGCGTTAGTTTTATTACTCTTCACGCCCGCACGCGGGAGCAGGGCTACGCCGGCGTTGTGGATAAATCTGCCTACAAAAAATTGATTGATGCGGTTAAAATTCCTGTGTTTTGGAGTGGGGATATTGCAACAATTGAAGATGCCGAATACGCAAAACAAATTGGCTGCGCCGGAGTTATGATTGGCCGCAATGCGCTTGGCAACCCAGAAATATTTTCCACCCTAAAGGGCAAGCACGCGCCTTACAGCAAAAAGGAAGCAATAATAAAGCATTTAAACATGCTTAAAACATATTTTAAAACTGAGCGAACTCTTGTTGCCTACTTTAAAAAGCATTTAATGTGGTATGTGCGCTCCACAAAAAATGCAACACTAACAAAACAAAAAATTTTAGAGTTCACCACCCTAAAACAAATTGAAAATTTAATAAACGAAATGTAAAAAGGGCATCACTGCCCCTTTTTTTATAATTTTAAAGTTTTAATAACATTTTTAATGGTTTTAACGGACGCATTAAACTCTAATTTTTCTTCTGGGGAAAGTGGAATGTTAAAAATCTCCCTAACCCCCTCGCGTGAAATTATTGCGGGCTGGCCAATGCACACGCCAAGCTTTTCGTCATAACAGGACACTGGAAAGATTGAATTGCTATCTTCAAAAATTGCATCGGTTATGTTTTTAAGGCACATGCCAATGCCGTAAGCGGTGTTGCCTTTCTTTTCAATAATTTCATAGGCGCTGTTTCTAACGTCCTTCAAAATTTTTTGCTTTTTTGCCTTTGTTAAATAGCGGCTTATTGGTGTAAGGCCAATGGTGGCGTGCTCCCAAGGTATCATCTCGCTATCGCCATGCTCACCAATAACATAGGCGTGCACATTTTTGTAGTTAACATGCACTTCTTCGCCCACCAAATGGCGCAAACGTGCCGTATCCAACGTGGTGCCGCTGCCAATAACCCGCTGCTTGGCAAAACCGCAAAGTTTCATGGCAACATAGGTCATAATATCTAGCGGGTTAGTGGCAATTAAATAAATTCCATTAAATTTGGTTTTGTTAAGCTCGCCAAAAATAGATTTAAAAATTGCCACACTAGAATCTATAAAATCCATCCTGCTTGTGCTGTTGGCAGGGCTTATGCCAGCGCAAATGCAAACGATGTCCGCATCGTCACACTCCTCATAACCGCCACTGCGCACAATAATTTTACGCTTGCTGCAGCTTGCGGCGTGCATAAGGTCTAGCGCCTCGCCCTCCGCTTTTTTGGTGTTTCTATCCACCAGCACCAATTCGTGCACATTGCTTGCGCCGTTAACAATTGAAAATGCGTAACTCATGCCCACATTTCCGCAGCCTATAAGCACAACTTTGTTCATTTCACAACTTTTCATATTTTTATTATACCCCAATAAAATTTAAAAACAAATAAAATTGCCAAACTTAAATAATTTAATTGTTGACAAATTTAAATTTACTGTTTATAATAAAACTAGGAGGTGCAAAATGCTATTATCCAACCTGTTAAAAAAACCTAAACAGCCCAACTATTTTCTTTACACCAGCACTTATTCAAAAGATTTTAGAGATTTTGGCCTCTATGATAACATAGAATATAAAAACGCCGCCCACACCGCACTAAACGCACTTTATAACGCCTATAAGGCGGATAAAAACAGCACTTACTCCAAAACAAAATTTGGCAAATTTACCGTGCACTGCTTTTTGTTAAAGGATAAGCGAAAAGACCGCCTGGGCAGAAGAATTTATTCTCTTTTTGGCGTTATTGTTGATAATAAAGATAAATCTTTTAACGCGGAAACTTTTATTTCAAAAGTGAATTCCGCAACATTTAAAATAACTTATAATGTTTTTGATTTTGCAAAAGAATTCCCTCTTCAATGGCGAGAGGGCTTAGAGGAAGTTCCCTTCCATCAAGTATAAAAAAAGCGGGTAACCCGCTTTTTTTATACATCTAAATTATAATCCCATACATAGTAAGCGTCTTCGTCTGCCGCTTTTTGGAATTCTCTATTGTTAAACAATGAATTCCTTGAATTAGAATCATAAACAATTTTTAAAACTTTAATGCTTCCCTTAGCTGAAAAAGAAAGCATATCCAAAGTTAATAAGTTGTAAAATTCTGCGCTGTCAATTATTAAATTATTCCTATAAAAGAATGCTGATTTCCCGACCGTTTTAATATGAGTGTCTGCGTTTATTTTAACATTCAACCCTCCATAGTCTCCATTAAAAGCCGAAGATTTTATTGCCGTTGTATTAGATTCTAGTTCTATAACTTCATAAATACGATAAGTTGTAGTTCCAACTGCAACAACTTCGTTATCATATTTATAATAAGTTACATAACCAATATCTTCAAATGTTCCCTTTTGTGCTTCATCTTTTATTATTCTTAATGCATAATCATCGGCATCTCCTAATTGATTATCTTGTAATGAAGATTTATTTATCACTTCAGTAAGTTTATCACAACCTGAGAATGCGTCGTTTACAATATTATTTACACTGCTTGGGATTGTAATGCTCGTTAAATTTATACAATCATAAAATGCATGCGACCCAATGCTGGTTATCCCTTCACCTATCTCAACTGAAGTTATGTTTTCGCAATTTGCAAATGCCCCGGTTAAATATGTCCCATCTGGGATTGTTACAGGGTGCAAGCCATTTTCTCCATCATTATATGTACCCGGAATAACTACTTCGCCTTCTATTGACTCATATGCTGCTTCCACTTCGTAATGGTCAGTAACAAAGGTAAAAGATAATTTTGCTAACATTTCTGGGTCTAAATCTTTATTAAATTTTAAATATACAGTTGTGTTAGCGGATATTACATCGGTGTCGGCATATGGTTGCTGGCAGGCTTGGTCTTTATACACGCCTTCTAGAGTGTAACCGTCTATTGAACGGATTTGATTCTTTATTTCAGATATAGTTACGCCTTCTTTTACTGTTATGCTGTAAGATACAAAGCCATCTGTTTCAGATTGCATTGTTACAACATATTCTTTTGGTGTATCTGCCGTGCCGCAGGCAACCAACCCACCGCATGTGAATAATAACCCTGCTGCGGCTATTACCATCTTTTTATTTAACTTCTTTTTGCCTTGTGTTTCTTTAGATTTTTTCATACTTTTCCCCCTTTTTCTTTAGTATATATCTACTATTGGTAATTATACCCCCGAAGTCTGTCAAGCAAATTTAAACCGATTTTAAAAATTTTTTTATTTTTTTAAAAAAATAGGCTCCTCGCCTATTTTTATCCTCTCTCTTTCCCTCTCTCATGTCATTGCGAGGCAACATCGTTGCCGTGGCAATCTCTACTATGTCTTTGCAAGGGCTTTGCCCGTGGCAATCTAAGGATGAGATTCCTCGGCTACGCTCGGAATGACAGGTAAGAAGAAGCATCCTTTATGTCATTCTGAGTGAACAAAGTGAGCATGAGAATCTAGAGATTGCCACGTCGCTATCGCTCCTCGCAATGACTGCTCGCCCTAGCAAGTTAATATCTCACCGTGCAGAAATATCTGCCCTTATTCGATTAGCACTTGCGGGCTGCGCATCCCCGTTAAGAACTTGCTTCTTAACGGGGGCCCCGATATGTCATTATTGGAGTTCGCAATGAGAGGTGGGGGTTAAAAATTATTCCAATTCCAATTTAAAATTTCTGGCATATCAATGCCATGTTCACGGATGTAAGCATCGTGTTGTTTTAATTTTTTGTGCATTTCAGTTTCAATTTGCTTTTTTGTGGAGGCATTAACATTAACATATTTTAACATCTTTAGCATTAGGTGATAGCGGTCTATTCCATTTTTAACGCGCATATCAAACGGCGTGGTTATTGTGCCCTCTTCCACATAGCCGGCAACGTGCAAGTTTTGGTTGTGGCGGTTGTAAGTTAGCTGGTGCACAAGTTGTGGATAGCCGTGGAAGTTGAAAATTATTGGTTTATCTTTGGTAAATAATTTATCATACTCGGCATCAGTTAGCCCGTGCGGATGTGCACTGCTGGAAACGAGTTTCATTAAATCCACCACATTAACGAATTTAACATTTAATTGTGGCAAATATTGTTTAATTAATGTAACAAGCGCAAGGGCTTCCAGCGTTGGAGTATCCCCACAACTGGCAATAACTAAATCTGGCTTTTTGGTGTTGTTAATGCCTGCCCATTGCCATTCGCTTACGCCAAGTGCACAATGCTGTTTTGCTTGGCATGCGTTAAGCCACTGGAAGGATGGGTGCTTGGATGCAACAATAATGTTTACATAATTTTTGCTTGTTTGTGCGTGGTTGTAGCAAGAAAGCAGGCAGTTTGCGTCCGGTGGCAGATAGATGCGCACCACATCCGCTTTTTTGTTAACAATATGGTCTAGCATGCCGGGGTCCTGATGAGTGAAGCCGTTGTGGTCTTGCTGCCAAACGTTGCTGGTTAAAATTAGGTTTAATGAGCTTATTGGCGCGCGCCAGCTAATTTCGTTGCACATTTTAAGCCATTTTGCGTGTTGGGAAATCATGCTATCCACCACGCGGATAAACGCCTCGTAGCTGTTAAACATGCCGTGCCTGCCGGTTAGCAAATAGCCTTCTAGCCAGCCCTCGCACATGTGTTCGCTAAGGTAACTATCCATAATGCGGCCGTCGGTTGAAAGTTTATCATCAGTAGGCAAAATTTGGCTATTAAAATCCCTATTTTCTACCTCAAAGGCGTGATAAAGCCGGTTGCTCATGGCCTCATCTGGGCTAAAAATGCGGTAATTTTTGTTGGTTTTATTAAGTTTAAAAATATCCCTTACAAACGCGCTTAGTTCAAGCATATCCTGCGCACGCACTGTGCCGTGGCCGGAAAATTTAATGGCGTAATCTTCCCAATTTGGCATATTAAGCTCTTTAAGCAGCAGCCCGCCGTTTGCATAAGGGCTTGCCGTAATACGCTTTTTGCCGGTTGGAATAACCGACTTAATTTCCGTTTTAAGTTTATAGTTTTTGTCAAAAAGTTCGTTTGGTTTATAGCTGTTAAGCCAAGTTTTTAGCTGTTTTATATCCGCATCCGTTTCAATTGTAAGCGGAATTTGGTGTGCGCGGAAACTGCCTTCAACCGGCTTGCCGTTTACCTGTTTTGGCCCAGTCCAGCCCTTTGGTGTGCGCAAAACAATCATTGGGAAGTTGGCTTTGCCACCCGCTTTAATTGTTTTAATGGTTTCAATGCAATCGTCCATCGCTTTTGCCATAAGCTTGTGCATGGTTTTGGGGTTGCTGCCCTCAACAAAATGCGGCTGGTAGCCATAACCCTGCATAAGTTTTGTTAATTCCCCTTTGCTAATGCGTGAAAGCACTGTTGGATTGTTAATTTTATAGCCGTTAAGGTGCAAAATTGGAAGAACTGCGCCATCCTTTTGCGGATTAATAAACTTGTTGCTGTGCCAACTTGTTGCCAGTGGGCCGGTTTCTGCCTCGCCATCGCCAACAATGGCAACTGCAATAAGATTTGGGTTATCAAACACTGCGCCATAGGCGTGCGCTAACACATAGCCAAGTTCTCCACCTTCATGGATGGAGCCGGGTGTTTCTGGCACGGCGTGAGAGCCAATGCCACCCGGAAAAGAAAACTGCCTAACAAATTTTGCCATTCCATCATGGCTTTGCGGCATGCTAGGGTAAACCTCGCTGTAAACACCTTCAAGATAGCTGTTGGCTGTTAAAAAATTGCCACCATGCCCCGGGCCGGATAGTAAAATCATATCCAAATTATATTTTTTAATTACGCGGTTGCAATGTGCATAAATAAAGTTTTGCCCCGGCACTGTGCCCCAATGCCCAACCAAATTTTTCTTAATGTCGGCTAAGCACAATTCGTGGTCCCGCATAAGCGGATTTTCTAATAAATACAATTGCGCAACGGAAAGATAATTTGCCGCCCGCCAATATTTGTTTAAATTATTTAAAAATTCATCGCCCGAAAATTTATCCATACTTTCCCCTTAATAATATTATACAAAAAATTTTAAATAATAAAAATAAATTTAAGGCAAATAAAAAAATCCGTTATTGGATTTTTTAAGATATCTGGTCGCTTAGATATTTGCTAAACGCTTTGCAAATTTTAACGGAACTATCATCAAAGCATTTGTTTTCAACGGCAAGAATTATAATAGCACCAATAGCGTCGCCATCCTTTACAATGGGCACAATTAGTTGGCAACTATATTCGTTTGGCGTGTTGGGGAAAAATGCAAGCATTTCGCTGCCATCATCTTGCTTTTTTATAACAATTTCCCGCTTATAAATTAGTTCTTGCACTTCCTCGCTTAAATCTTTATTAATATATTTCTTTTTGCTGCTGGAAAGCACCTTTTCCATATCCGAAATTAACACATCGTGCTCAATGCTAACCGAAATTGCGCTGGCAACCGCATCGCTATATTCTTTAAGGCTGACCATGTCGCTATATTTTGAAAGCAAAAATTTGTTGCCATCCACAATGCCAATTTCAAGTTTTGTGCCCTCACGCACATTTAGGCTTTTGCGCATTTCTCGCGGCAAAACAATGCGCCCCAACTCATCCACTCTTCTTACAATTCCTTTACACTCCATAAAAAACTCCTTAAACTTATTTTGTTTAAGTTAAAAATATTTATTCTTACAAAACAAAAAACCTACAATTAAAAAGAAAAAATAAAAACTCTTTAAAATTTTAATTTTTTAACGAGTTTTTATAAAATTTGTTAATTTTTTATTAATTTTTTTAATTTTTATTGCAAAATTTAACAAAAATTAAATTTTTCTTATTAACATATAAGTGTTGGAAAAGCGGACGGTTGTGTCTTCATTAACCATAAAATCGAGTGTAGATTCATCTTCCGTTATGCGGCAGAAGAAATCTCCGCCCAAGAAATATTTGCCCTGAAAACTGCCCTCTTTTTTTGTAACATCTTTTTCCGAGTTGTCAATTTCAAGCCAAATTTGGGCGTTAACCGAGCCGGTGGATTCAACATTTGTGCCATAACTAATCATATAATAACCGCGCTTCAATTTTATGCTGTTTTGCGCGTTGTCAAGCGTGATACTACTTTGGCTGGTTGGATAGCATAAATCCATATTAAAATATGGCTCGTTTTGAAGGGTGGCAGCCACTGCGGTAAAATATGCCACAGTGTTTATTGCCGGCAATCCAGATGGTCCGGCGGGGCCGGTATCTCCCATTGGGCCTTGTGGACCGGGCTCGCCCCTCAAACCCTTTTCGCCTGCCGGGCCGGGTTCACCTTGTTCACCCTTATCGCCTTGGGGACCTGCTGGACCGGTATCACCCTTATCCCCTTTTGCTCCTTTTGGCAGAACAAAATCCAACACATGCGTTGGCGCACCGGTGCGGTCAATAACCTTGCATTCGTCCGGATTATCGCTAAAACTTACATTGCCCATGGCAATGCTATCCGAACTTCCGCTTGGCCCGGTTGGCCCAGGTGTGCCGGTTGGACCCCTTAACCCCATTGGTCCCATTTCACCTTGTGGCCCGGTTGCCCCAGTTGGTCCGGTCATCCCTATGGGGCCTGGTGCACCCATCAAGCCGGGTAAACCCATTGGCCCTTGCGGACCAGTAGGACCGGAAATTCCGGTAAATATAATTTTATTTATTAGTGCGGGCTGTTGCCTGCATTTTTTATAATCTTTAAAATAATACATAAATTCCTCTGTGCTTAATTTATAGTATGTAAAAATTTAAAATTTTGCGTTTTTTAGTGCAGTGTAATGAATTGTTTAAATTTTTAAAACAAAAAATAAACGCGTTTAAAGCATTTTAAAATAAAAAATGCAAACTATATTCGGCATTTCTATTGCAAACAAAAAAAAATTGTGCTATAATTTAAAAGCCGAATAAGAAGCAATACACACTAAACATTAATCATCCTCCACACTAAACAATTCTCATCATCCTTCGCAATTTGTGGTGTACCTCAGCAGGATAGAGGGTCTGCCTCCTAAGTATCAAGTCGAACATAACAAAAAAGCGCCAAATCGCCCTAAATACCGACAATTTAACGCCCGCCACCAACACCAATTTCTCAAAAAGTCACCAAATCTCCACCATAGACGAAAAATTTTAACTTCTGCTCAAAAAGACAAAATTGAAATACAAATGCAACAACCCTAAAAAACAAAAACCGAATTTAACTTCAAAAATCAAAGAAAAAAACGGACTCAAAGATCACAAAAAACACCAATATGCAGCCGTAGCTCAGCTGGATAGAGCGATCGCCTCCTAAGCGATAGGTCAGCAGTTCAAATCTGCTCGGTTGCACCAATTTCAACAACAAAGCGCAGTTTTTATAAATTTCCGTTAAAAGATGATAATAACATCGCCAAATTTATTTCTTTTTTGTGTTATAATTTTTTTAGAGGTAGATATTATGAGAAAAATTCAAATAGTTCCATTGTCCAAAATTGAAGAAATGCGAAAGATCTTCTATGAATATCTTACCGAGCTTTCAGAGTTTGATCCTGATATAAAATTTAATGAAAATGGCACGCCTATTTACAAATGGTTTGATTGTTATTGGGAAGATAAAGATAGATATCCTTTCTACTTTATTGTGAATAATAATATCGCTGGGTTTGCAATGATACGCGAACTTTTCAATATGCAATATGATTTTGCCGAATTCTACGTTCGCCCTGAATATAGAAAAGACGGAAATGCAATATGGTTTGCAACTGAACTTACCAACCTATTTGATGGAGAGTTTGTCTTTTCAACTAGGTTTACAAATCCTCGTGCAATTAAATTTTGGGGTAAGTTTGCAAATCAGTTTGAATCAAATAGTTTTACAGATGATGATATTTGGCGAAATTGGACAATAAGAAAAAATAATTTCACATTACACACACTCAATCTCATGCCAACTTATTTTGAATTGATAAAAAGTCAAGAGAAAACATTGGAAGGTAGACTAAATGATGATAAACGACAATCTTTTAATATTGGTGATATAATAACCTTTTACAAAGAGCCAGAGAAAACTGAAACAATAAATGCAATCCTATTAGATAAGTATATATTCAAGAACTTTGATGAAATGGCCGATCGCCTGAAAAAATCAGAATTAGGTTTTGCCTCTAAAACAAAAGAAGAAATGGTTAAAACTTATAGAACAATCTATTCAAAACAAAACGAAGAAAAATATGGTGTGGTGGTGTTTAAAATTAAGACACTAAGATGAGCCTCTGAAAAAATTGGGCCCTAATTCCACGATTTTTGATGAATTTTTTAAAAAAGACTACTAAGTTAGTTGTCTTTTTTAATTTTACTCAAAAATTTTATTAATAACTTCACTTGCGTGGATGTCGCTGTTCTTGATAAAGTGAGGACTTACACACATATATATTATTTTCTATTCGTGAGCATATTTTAATAAAATTTGTAGCACTTGTTACACTTGTCGCACTTGTTTTTATTAAAAAGCGAAAAAAATGATTAAAAATTTTATAAAAAAAGAACGGTTAATAACCATTCTTCTATAGGAATTCTTCATCGGTTTTGTTTATTATAGACTAGATAAGGATCTCATAATTATATCGACATCCTTATTTTCAAGTTCATTAATTATATGTAAATATATTTTCTGGGTAGTTGTCATACTCGCATGTCCTAGTCTTTTAGCCACACTTGCAATCGAAACACCTGCAAACAATAATAGTGATGCATGAGTGTGTCTTAGCCCATGTATGGTTATTATAGGAATTTGAGCTCTCTTGCAGCACCTTTTTAATGCATCATTAACTGTGGAATTATAGACTGTCATATTTGCAAAAAGAGCTTCACTTTCAGGCTTATTTTTAATAAGTTCAGAAAATTGAACCACCGTTTGCCAGTCAATTTGAATTTTTCTAACAGATGATTGATTTTTTGTTGGCAAAAAACCGCCTTTCCCTTTGTAATCCCAAGTTTTATTTATAGATAATGTTTGATGGCTTAAATCAAAATCATCTGGAGTGATTGCAAGGGCCTCTGAAAATCTCATTCCAGTTTTCGCAATCAACAAAATTAACCAATCCCAATTAATTCCAGAATTTAGGTCTAAATTCGCAAGTAAACTGTGCAATTCAAACTGGCTCAAATACTTTATCTTCTTTGTTTTAGGTGTTTTACCTTTTATTATAGCCTTTCTAGTTGGATCACGTTCAATAAGTCTTTCATCGACTGCGTCCATAATTGCACCTTTAAGTAGGTGATGAAAGTCCATTGTCGTTTGTTTTTCATGACATAGGGCATAATCATTTATCAGCTGCTGATACGCTATTCGATTCATATCACAAACTTTAAGTTCGGGAATTAATTTTTTAAGCCACTGTAATGCTAAAATATACTTCTGCATTGTAACTTTTCTTACAGCCCCTTCTTTATATACTTTAATCCACCGCTCATAGTAATTATAAAATAATTCATCTTTCTTTGCTTCTTTTAACATTTGCATCTCCTTTTATGCCGATGAAGAATAAAAAAGAATCACAATTGTGATTCTTTAATAAAATTATAACAGATTTTCTAGATTTCATCTGGAAGATTCACATCAAATCCACCTTCTAAAATGAATTTTCTTAAGATTTCATCAACCTTAATGGCTACCTTAAATGTTGGTATGGTCTTATTTTCTAATTTTTCAAAATATTTTTTTGCCTTATCTTTATTAACAGAATTCTTCAGTTCATCAAATTTACCAAAGGCATTTATGTCCTTATTTGTAATATTAGCCTTCATAAATCTCCTTAATTTTGTTTCATCAATCTCAAATATTTCTGCGAATCTATGAATTTGATCGTTTTTCGCATTGGTTTGATATTCTGTAATGTAATCTCTAAAACTTTTATCTTTATCAACTTTTATATCACCGCGCTGAATATCTCTAAGAAAAAGATAAGCATATTTTTGTTCCTCCTGTGTAAGTGTTGCAAAGGTTTTATGTAATTCGTTTAGAGCTTGTTCAATGTTGCCATTTTCTTCAATTTCTTTTAAATATTTTTTAAAACGGAAATTCATATAATTTGTATCAATTGTCCCCGTATTTATTTCTGTCAAGTAACCTTCTATTTCGTATGGAACATCGTCAAATTTAATACCACCTTTGCCAAACAGTTCCTTGTAACGAAGTGCTAAAATTAAATAAGTCTTTTTATCAAATCCTATTATTTTTAAATGTTTCTCATTATTCCAGGAAAAGCCTTGGATATACACAGCCTCTAAATAAAGATTCAATTGTTTAAATAGAAAAGCAAATTTAGCTCTCGATTCAACATCGTCTGGCAACTTTTCAAAATTATTAACACCTGCGGTGCTAAACAAATCTTGTATATCAGCAAAAATAGAACTCATCTTTTTTAAATTGCCTGCTAGCTTATCTACAAATAGTCCTAGTGGTTTGTCACCAGAATAGAGTTTTACAGCTGCATTTATATTTCTCTCCATAGTATGAGGCCTACGGTAGTATCTTATTATACCAAAAGGTTTTTCTGGACCAAATAATCTATTTGTTCTTGAAAATGCTTGAATAATATTTTCATATCTTAAAAGTTTATCCAAGTATAAAGTATTGATCCATTTAGAATCAAATCCAGTAAGCATTTGATCCACAACGATTAAAATATCGAGTTGCTTTTCAGGAGAATTTTCAATTCCTTTATAGTATTCCTTATGTGCAAGTCTTAATGCAATATCTTTTTTATATTTCTGGTAAGTTGGTATAGTAAATGATTGCCCATACTGAGCATTGTAATCCGTAAGCATTTCTATAACAGCATCTTCTTTAATAATTGCATTATTGGTATT
Source organism: uncultured Clostridia bacterium (assembly GCA_947589025.1). GTDB lineage: Bacteria > Bacillota > Clostridia > Christensenellales > UBA1242 > Onthoplasma. The sequence goes on along the minus strand of CANQAY010000001.1, from coordinate 3,913 downwards.
ATCAATATTTTGATCAAATAACGCAGCTATTTTCAATCCTTTATTTTTTAATAACTTGTAGTATTGTATAGCTTCTGGAATACTACTTGTTGCGAATATAGCGTGAAATTTTCCACCATGGCTCAACATATTGAAGTTTTCTAAAATATCTTTAACAACGGCTTTTTGATGTTCATTCTTAATCGTTCCGTCAGATAAAATTTGCTGTTCGTATTGAGAATTACTTAAATAATCTTCAATACCTTTAACGTACTCACCGTTATTTGCAATAAACCCTGCCATAGGGACTTCATTCATATATTTGTAAAATAATTTGCTCTTTTGTGGATCTGCAAGAATCTCTTCAACGCTGGTCGCCTTACAAAGATTTAATGCAACTGCTGTTCTCACATCTTTATCTCTAAATGTCAAAACTTTATAAGGGTCAAAACCCAAAACATTTTTATCTCTGATACCATCTGCAATGCTGTATCTATGCAATTCATTTCCGAAAACAGTGTATGTTGTGTTCATTTTTCTTTGATTTTCATCGTGAATAGGCGTGCCTGTAAAACCAAAGAAAATTGCTGCTGGGAATGTCTTTTTTATGACGGCTAGCATTTCACCAAATGTAGATCTATGGCATTCATCAATTATAAAAACAATTCTTTTTTTATTTATGGCTTTTATATCATTTTCGTTATAAGCTCCTTCTTCTTTGATCCTGCTCATTTTTTGAATAGATGTTACTATTAATGTGTCTGCTGGGTCAGAACTTTTTAATTTTGAAAGCAAAACATTTGTATTCTCGGTTGCTTGCACATCCTCATTATCAGCTGCAAATCCACGGTAATCCAATAAGCTTTGTGTGCCAAGTTCTATTCTATCCATCAAAAATATTACTTTATCTGCATCTTTTGAGTTAGAGATAAGTTGTGCAGATTTAAAGCTTGTTAATGTTTTCCCAGAGCCTGTTGTGTGCCAAATATAGCCACCATAAATGTTCTTTTCTCCCCATTTAGTTTTTGCCACCTTATCAGATATGGCACTCGCCGCATAGTATTGATAACTTCGCATAACTTTAAGGATGCCATCAGTATTATCTGCAACAGTATAAAACCCTATTAGTTGATGAGCCATAGGGATAGAAAGGAGATGCTCCGCAATAGACTTCCAATCATTGATAGGCTCATTGTTTACGTCTGCCCAGTGAAAATAATAATCTTTGTTAAAAACACCATCTGGACCAGGATTAGCAAAATAAACTGTCTCTTCTGGATTCATTGCAACAAATACCTGAATTAATGAGAAAATGCCATTGTATACACCTTCATGAGCATACTTTTCAATTTGATAACATGCTTGACTTATTGGTATTCCACTTTTCTTTAATTCAACATGTATTACAGGCATACCATTAATAAGCAACATAAAATCGCCTCTACGATCGTTTAAAAGTTTAGATCTTTTGTTGGAAATAGGTTGCTCCGCAATTTGATAACGGCTCTGTCCAGCAGCTATTTCTTGTCTATCATAAATTTTCAAACTTACTTCTTTACCAAAATGCAATGGGTCATTAGGGTTTTCTCTGGTAATAGAAACTGTTTTACCATTAATAAAACCATTTAAGTTTAATGGAGTTCTTAGTTTTTTAATTTGCTCCAAAATTTGTTGCATTTCTCCGTCGGTTAATGGTTGATCATTAAGCCTATCAATGTCTCTATTATTCTCAAAAAGAATGTCAGCCCAGTTCTTAATTAGATCTTCTTCGGTCTGATATTTTAATACATTCTTTTCCCATCCTTTTTCGAATAATAAGGAAATGAGTGCTTTTTCAAATTCAAGTTCATCATTAAATGTCATTTTTTGCTCCTTTTCTATAAAAAATACCATTTTTAGGAAGTAATTTTGTAGTTTTTTCATCATTTTTAACTTACGCTGATGAAGAGTGATAAGATTGTCGAGTTGCTGGAAAAGTTGTCCTATTTTTTGTTGCTCGGGAGTTACGGGCACATTTACTAACGTAGGTTGAACAACACTTATATAATGACGTGCATGCCCCAAAACTTCAATTTTTATTGTTTGCAGTAATTGTGCTACAAATGGAAGATAAAATCCGTTTTTTGTACTTAATATCTTAATGGCCGAGGATTTTACCATAAAAGGGAAGGTAACGTACTTATTATCTAAGGTGAAATCGTCAAATATTATACATTCTTTATTGTACGTGTTCGTTTCATTTGTATAGCCTAGAATAAACCCTTTATTTGCAGTAAGTACCGGCGTTTTATAATTATCTGAATACTTATCTGACTTCACTATGTATGCATCTGGACGTTCATATTCAAATACTTCTCCCAACTTACGCTGTTCCCAAGAATTAGTGAAATTTTTGAACCTAATTAATGGAATTTGCGAATCTTTCTGCGGAAACATCCTATCAAGCGACGCTTTTTTGATATTTTTTAGCTTTTCGTACTTACGCTGATGAAGAGTGATTAGAGTGTCCAATTTACTTAATAGGGTCCCAATTTTATGTTGTTCATCATAATCCTTCGGTGCAGTTGTTTCAATTTGACTAAATGGTAAAAATTTTAAGTTCCATGTATCTTTAGTTAAACCCTGTGAATTTATTTCAAATAAATGAATCATCTGATTTCGCTTTATTTGATACGAGAAGAATAAGCTAGAAACATTGTCTTTTGGTGTAATTACTGTGTATGCTGGGCTTAGAATTCCTGTGTATGGAGACAGGCCACTCGCTCCTTGCCACATTCTCATTGAGTTATACGCAATATCTCCATCACGAACAACTTTATATTTTGACAAATCATCAGGCTTGCTATCAAATCTATTTAATTCACTAAATTTCTTTATTCCTGAATTGATTGTTACTGAAATTAAATCCCCTTCTCCAGATCTTTCATTTCGTTCATCAAAGTAATCTCCCAACTTACGCTGTTCCCAAGCGTGTAAAATCGTTAATTCTGGCCAATTTTTTGCCTAGCTGGGGCTATTTTTTAGCAATATTTGGTGTAAAATTCAAAAATTTTAACAAAATTGGTGGTGAAATCAAGAATTTTGAAGTCAATTTTAGGCAAACATTTGCCCCATCATGGCTTTTTTAATATTTTTTAGCTTTTCGTACTTACGCTGATGAAGAGTGATTAGAGTGTCTAAATAGTTTATTAATCTAGAAATTTGAATTTGCTCAGATTTATTAGTTATTGGGATGATTGTGTTTTTCAAATCTCCAATTTTAATGCTTTTGAATGTACTCCCTGTAACACCATTTATAATTTGATTAAGAACAATATCGCTATGAATAACATGAAATAAATATTCCGGAACAACATCTTGTTTATTTGGTCTCAAAGTAAATACCGATTCATTGATATTCCAGTTTTTTGGCTCTTCTGTAATAAGGTAACAGTCGCCAACCCGTCCAATTGAAGCAAATAGAATATCATCTTTTTTTAGGTCACTTCTCGTTTGAATTAGCTTTAAAGCCTCATCGTTTATTTTGTCGCATTTTTCATCTAAGTGTAGGCATCCATGTTCAAAATTTTTTATTGTTACATAATAATTATTACCATCTAAATTTAAAGAAAAATTATCTCTTGGATTAAGTCCCGTTCCTACTCTCAAAATAAGATCATTTAACTTACGCTGTTCCCAAGCGTGTAAAATCGTTAATTCTGGCCAATTTTTTGCCTAGCTGGGGCTATTTTTTAGCAATATTTGGTGTAAAATTCAAAAATTTTAACAAAATTGGTGGTGAAATCAAGAATTTTGAAGTCAATTTTAGGCAAACATTTGCCCCATCATGGCTTTTTTAATATTTTTTAGCTTTTCGTACTTACGCTGATGAAGAGTGATAAGATTGTCGAGTTGCTGGAAAAGTTGTCCTATTTTTTGTTGCTCGGGAGTTACG